>JAZFYE010000284.1:0-7567 GCA_036475395.1 Phycisphaerales bacterium | reverse complement strand
CGAAAGTCAAAGCAGGACCTGGAAGATTCCGGCAGGATTGCCAAACCGATCGTGACCGAGGTTACACCCGCGTCTACCGTCTATAAGGCCGAGGAGCACCACCAGCAATACCTTGCCAAACGCTCTCGGAAGAGCGGTACATAATCCTTGCGTCCGTTAGAGCCGTCATGTGAGGTGTGATTGAGGTGGGACGGTGTGCCGGTGGCGAAGAACAATGTTCATAATATGGCCAAAGGGATCTCCCGCATTCGCAGGTAGCGCACCGAGTCTACTGAGCGGACAAAAGGATGAAGAGTTGATGGACCGCTGCATCGCGATCGTCTCCGATCTGATCTTCGCAACCCGAGTCACGGGAACGGCCAAGAAGGTTGGCGCGAAGTGCGAAATCGTTAGTAATCCAAGCGCGCTGCAGGATGCGCTGGAATCGGACGAGCCGAGAGCGGTTCTCGTTGACATGAACTGTGATGGCATTTCGCCCGACGAAGCGATCCGAAGGGTAAAATCGCAGTTTCCCAACGCGCGCGTGGTCGCCTTCTTCTCCCATGTACAAACCAAACTTGGGGACCAAGCTAGGGCGGCTGGAGCTGACGACGTTTGGCCACGATCTGTCTTTGTTCAGCGACTGCCGCAGGTGTTGGCGGCGGCCCGTACGAACCGGCAATGATCTGAGGTGGTCTTGTAGCGGTCGGCGCTCCAGCACATACTACGCTCTCCCCTACCTGGCGAAGCAGCGTTTCGCGACGAATACCGTTGGTCGTTCGGTCGAGGGCGCCGCCTTGCGCGGTCAGCGCCTCAAGCTGACGGATGATTTCCTGACGCTGCCGATCAGTCCCGGGAAGCGTGGCCGTTATCGTACGGACTGCATTCGGTAAAGTCGATCCCACGAATAGATGCCGGTGTCGTGGCCGTCGGAGAAGGCGAGCTTCACTGCGTAGCGTCCGACGAGCTCCATGTTCGTCATGCCGATGTTGTCCGGCACCGCCTCGACGTCGAGGGTGCGAACTCCTGTCCTCTCATCGACGCAACCGGCGCAGGGGCATTCACACCGAAGCTGTCTTACGGAATGACGATGCAGCACTTCGTCGCCCCAGGTTATCTCCAGCATTCCTTCCGCTTGTTTCAACGTGATATCAGTTGGTGCATCGCGCATGATCGTGTCGCTCCATCCGGTTTGGTCCATGCCCTATACGTCCAAAACATAGCCGAACCACCAATTCCTCGATCGAGAGGTCCCGGCCGATGTCGTATGGTGCCAATATTCGACCGCGCACATCAGGCCGCCTTGCGGTGGTAGAGCGTATCGACAAGACGATCCGCAACCTGCTGGACAACATCACGGCGGGGCATACGGGGTGTGGAGTCCCGGTAGTGGTTGACCTCGAGGCGTACGAGTTCCAGGGCGCTGCCCTTGAGGGGAGAGGGTCTTAGGCGCCTGGCGGCGGAGGGTACGCAGGCAGTGATGTGAGGCGAGTGTCCTCGACGGGGGCGCCAACGGTGAAGTGGTAGATCGTCTGATAGCGTCGGGCGGCCAGGCCGAGAATCTCGTGCGTAGCCTCGTCGAAGAAGCACCCGATGCCCGTCGATCCCATGCCGGCGGCTTCCGCTTCCAGATAGAGCACCTGCCCGATGGCGCCCGCCTCCCAGTGTAGCCGCCGGTAGAACCAGGCGCCGTGGGCGGCCAGGCGCGGCTCGAACTCGGCGAGCATGGCCGCGGCGAACGCGCCGTCAGCGGCGATCTCCTGATGACAGGAGCTCATCCGGGCCGCCGGTCGGCAGTCGGCTTTGCGCAAGAGATACAGGTTTATGCCGGACGGGCAGGCCGGCGGGCGGTGCCATTCGAAGCGCCTGGTCAGGGCGGAACGCAGGTCGTCAAGCTGACACGGATTCCGAACGAGGAGGTAGAGTCCCGGCGACAATCCTCTGACACGGTGGACGAACAGCAGAAGATGAACCGCTGGCCTCCAGGGAAGTGCTGCAAAGGGGACCCGCGACGGACTCGGCAGCACCCGCTGTAGCATCCGGTAGAAGGTCGCCCGCGTCAGGCCGGTCTTGCCGTCGAGGGCCAGGGCGCTGCGACGCTGACGAATCAGTGATCTGGCGAACAGTCTGCGATCGGGCAGCTCGATCGTTAGGTCGGCCGGCGCGGCCGGAGGCCAGAATTCACTGTCCGGCGGCTCCTCCCTCAAGGTGGCGCGGGAGGCGACGTCGATGATCGGCCAGGGCTGGTGCTCAGCGCTGAGTCGATTGCGTCGCCCGAGCCAGGGTCCTGCATCGATGCGTGCGATCAAATCCGGTGTTGGGCGGTAGGCGCGCTGACGGAGGGTCGAAAGCAACTCTTTCCCGTGTGGATACAGGGCCAGCACACATTCTGCGTGCTCCGCCTCGATATCTCGTTGGCGACAAACGCCGAGGAGCTGTGCCAACTCGGCGTTGGTCAGCGATTCCAGAAGGCGTGCCTCCCATCCCAGAACGGCCGCGGCCAGAGCCACTGCGCCTACGGCATGTCCGAGATCGTGCTGGCAGTAGCGGAAGGCGCGCTCGCCGTACTTCCACGACTCGCGCAAGTAAATCGAGGTGAGCCCGACCAAGACCGCCGATGGGGGCAGCCCCCGACGGAGCCCCTCCCAGACCTCGTCGGTCAGCTCGTTGCGGACCTCCAGGCCATGCTCGAGCGGGCAGTAGTGATACACGGCAGGGCGGTCGTAAAGTCCGGGCACGGCGCCAGCCAGCAAGTAGCCTTCCGTGGGATGGAGGTCGCCGCTGGAGGGGTTGACCCGCAACGACCAGCGCGCGCCGCGGTATTCCTTCCACGCGGAAAGGGCCAGGCTGTCATAAAAAAACTGGGAGATGCTTTGGCGGTTGACCGGCTGCGCCTCAACGTGCCCCGGACGATAGATCTCGTCATAGTGTGGTCTGTCTCTGTCGGTGGGCGGCCGATGGTCCAGTTGCAGCAGCCTCGCCCCGTGGTAACGGCGAAATGGATTCGGCTCGTTTGCCCAGTCCATGGAACCGTGGGAAAACGCGTACCGTCGGGGATGGTGCTTGGTACGCTGGTGGTACGCGATGACGACATCGCCCGGATCGCGATCCGGGCCGCGGCAGCGCTGCCCGCGAACTTCGGCGCTTGTGGAGCCGGCCACTGTGTCTGGTTCCAGGTCAGATGGACGTCCGCATCATGGTACGCACGGGCCGAATGGAGCACACCCCCACGCCACGCCAACATTGACAGCCGCCCCGAACAGCGGCAAGAGCACGATGGTGAGCACGCGGCGTTTCATGTTGCGACCCTCGCCCGCTGACCGACCGCGCCCTGGTCCAATACTCAGTCGATCGCATCAAGCACGGGTCAGGTGTCTTCGCCGGCGACCAGGCGCTCGAGCCTCTCAAGCCGCTCCTCGATCCGCAGCAGCTTGTGGATGATAATGATGTGGGTCTTCTTGGCGTCGATCCCTACGGGGCTGTCTTCGCTGGCGATCAGCTTTTCGATCTCGCCGTAGTCCGATGCGGAAACCTCCGGATCCATGTCGGCAACGATACCACAGATCTTCACCACCTGCTAGAGCTCACCGATGATTTGTCGAACGCTAGGTGCGGGCGCACGCGCGGGCCCGGTCGGATCTCCGACCCGAATGATCAGCTGGCCGAGGTAGAGACCTGGCCGGAGGATAAGCGGGACTAGGCTAGCGCCGAAGCGGATGCGCGAAGCTCAACTCGTGGCCATCGGGGTCGCTGAGATGGAAGTATCGCTCCCCCCATTCAGCGTTGCGCGGCGCAAACTGTGGCGACAACCCTGCCCCGGTGGCCCGGTTGTAAAACGCGTCGACGTCTGACACGTAGAAGATGACGCGGCCCCATGCAGGCAGAGGTGTCGCTGTCGTCTTCGCCGCGAGGTTAAGGTAGTTACCGCCCACTGCAAAGCTCGTGAAGGACGCCTCAGGTCCGCCGAGCAGGCGGCGAAATCCCAACGCCTCATAGAAGCGCACCGCCCGCGCCATATCGGTTGTGACAAGGGTCACTGCGCTGATCGCGTCGACGCCTACACCCGGTTGGACGGACAGCGCATCGCTGTCGAGGTTAGCAGGACGCGTCGCCGTCCTTCCAGTGTAACCGCCACCGGCCATGTAGCCTCCTGAATTGAACAGTCTGTCAACCGGCTGGCACCCGCATCACGAATCCCGCTCGTTAGCGCCGGCGCGGCGGGCCTTGATGAACGACCGGACACACAACAGCACAAAGACAAGGCAGACCATGGCCATCGCGGCCTGGACTGCAACCGCGGCCGGCCGGTCGAGTTGACCGCCTTTCAGAAGCACGGGCAATTTCATCAATCCGCTGACGGTCCCCGCGAAACCCAGCAGACCAATGACCACGGCAATGATCATGGCGATTGTGCGCATACGCTCCTTCAGGGCGACCAGGCCGAGAAGCAGCAGTGGCAGGCCGAAGAACGCTGGGATCAACGCCGTCAAGCTCTCGCGACCAGTGCCGAAATAGCCGCCCAGGCCAAGAGCGATCAGCACGAAGCCGAGTCCGATTGTGACCTTTGCCATTGACCTACGCTCCTGTTCCAGAGGCCATGGAAGTTCGTACGGCTGCGTGCCACGCAGTCCGAGACACGTCAGCTATCTTATCCAGCCGACTGCCGCGTGCAGTGGATGGAGCGAGTCTTCCGTTCGCGGCGACATGCGTGGTGTCGATAGGGAGGGCGGCTACGCTGTGGCAGGGCGCAACTGCCATCGACACGCCGAGCCTCCGGGTTCCGGGCGAAAGCGGTTACGAGGTTTGCTCGTCCGGAGGCTCGACAACCTCGATGTGGGTGTAGGAATCGAGAATGCAGTCGATGATCTCGCCGTCATCGGTGCCTCCCTCGAGTCGGTCGAGCCGGAACTTGTGGCTGTATGGTGCAAATACGCATCCGAACGAATCATGTCGCGGGTCGGTACGATCGAAGCAGACCGCCGAGCCGATCTCGGGGGGGGGCCAAAACTCAGCCGATCTGTAATCGACCGTGGAGGAGAGTGATCGGGCATCATGGGGAGGCGGCGAATGCTGCCTAAGGTAATCGCAACGCAGTCCATGAAGACTATCGAGAACGTGGGGGATGATATAGCCATGTCCAACACCATCGCCTGCGAAACCCTCGACGTCATGTGCAATGTCTGCGGCATCCACTGCGCGACGTGGGTCGGTGAAGATGAGCACGGCGATCGTCACTACACGCTGGACGCCTGCGACGACTCAGGCCAGCGGTTCATCGTTCACGGCTACGATCTGACGGAGGCGGTGTGCGCGCTGGCGGAGTTGCTGGGATGCGACTTGAGCGACGATCGGGCGTCGTCGGAATCATCCTTCGCCCCCTTCTTCATCTTCGTCGTACGCTTCACCCATCGCGTCGCGAATCAAATCGACGATATGCCGATCGACAATTTCCTCGGGTGAATCGAAATCACCTTCGTTGAAACCGAAGATCGTCAGTTGCCGGGTAGTGGGGTCTATGCTGATCGACGCGTCATCATCGTCAAGATCATCATTGCCCCTTTCCACGTTCGACGCTCTCTTGGGCCGTAAGGTTACGGTCCACTCGTCGTAACCGTACCCTTTGAGGATCTGGTCGCCGACAGACCGCACTTCGCGCCAGAAGTCGTTTGTTTCATAGCCACCTTCGAGCCGAATACCCATCACGAACCGCCTGTCGTTTTGCGCTGATGAATGCCCGGTAGCCTCGCTCCGGCACCGCACCAGACGACCGAACTATTGTACCTTCCCATGGCCCTACAATGTCGCGCAGCGCCTGCCGTTGGCTAGGATCACCTCCTCCGGCACTGGGCTGCTGCGGTTCGCGTCCTCTTGGGATGGGGTCGTGCCATGCCACGCCGGATATGCAACACCGCGGCCTCAAGCGCACGTTGTTCCTCCGGCTCGGCGGGATCGTGAAGCGGCGTCCAATCGAGCATCCGCATCGCGGCCAGCTCCCGTGGTAGGCTATCCCCTGAACATTTCGTTTCCCGACCGTCTGAAAGGAGACTGGAAATGGCAGATCGCGTTCGAAAAGTCAACTACTGCTACGTGACCGTCCCCGGCCGCGCGGGGCGTGGAGCGAAGGTACTGGCGGGCCTCAAGGACGCGGGCGTGGACCTGCTCGCGTTCTCGGGATTCCCCGCCAAAGGCGCGAAGGCGCAGCTCGACTTGATAGCGCAAGATCTGGCAGCGGTCCGAAGCGTTGCCAGAAAAGAGGGCTGGCGAGTGAGCGCGACAAAGAAGGGATTCCTTATTCAGGGAAGCGACAAGGTGGGAGCCGTGCATCGGCACCTTCAGAAGCTGGCGGACAAGAGGATCAATGTGACCGCGTCCGATGCGGTGGCCGCTGGCAAGGGTCGCTACGGAATGCTCCTCTGGGTGAAGCCGAAGGACTTTGCCCGCGCGGCAAGGACGCTCAACGCGACGTAGTGCGTGCACGTCCGAGTTCATTCGAGGCAGTATGACAAGCAAAAACCCCGTCCTCGGCAAGGCCGGGTTTCAGGTGCATTAGCACACACGAGCAGTGCTTACGGACACGGCCCCCAGTTGACGAGGAGGGCGAGGAGGTCGGATGCGCCGACGGTGCCGTCGCCGTCGAAGTCAGGCGGGCCGCCGGGGTCAGTGACGCCCCAAACAGTCAGTCAGGTTGATTCGCCACCGCAGCGGGCATCAGCAGGCATACAACCTGCTTGTCGGGATCCAGGTATCGCACTATTAAGTCGTGCAGCTTATCAGCGGTCAATGATGACAATTCTGACATTGAGGTCGCCGGGTCGGGGCCGATCAATCTGTCCGCAACGGCCCAGTTGATCGCGGACTGGCCAAGTACCATGCCGAGGCCGAACTTCTCGTCGCCACCCCGTTGCCTTGCCACCATTTTGGCGGCGTTCTCGACGTAACTCCAGGTGAGCGCTGAGATTTGTTGGGACAATTGGTCTGCCATCATGCGCATCTGCACGACCACGCCGTTTGCTGGCCTTTCAATCGTTATGTTCTGCATCCACCTCGCTAGCGCGCGTTCAACGTCTTCGAGGCTGGCTTCCGGTTTCGCCGTCGCGTACACATAGAACGGTAGCTCGCCGACACTCCAAAGATGGTTTGTGCATGTCACAGTTCTTGTGACGGCGTTGATCTCCGGATCGTTCATCAGCTCCTGGGTGAGCGCTGCTCCCAACAAGCTGAGGGCAATCTGGTCGCGCCGATTCGAAGGCGGCGGAAACGCGAGGCACACCGCACGTACCTTTGCGTCCCATCGAACCGTGGTGCGATTGGGGATCCTGGACCAATCAATGGCTGCCGGCCGACTTCGCTTTGGCGGACGAACATCGCCGAGATGTTCCTCGATCAGTTCAAATGCGTGATCCCGTTGGAAACCGCCGATGATAACCACGGTCAGATTGTCAGGTCGGTAGAACGCGCGGTGGAAGTTCTCCAATTCCTCGATCGAGAAGTCCTCCAGTCCGCCGCGGACGAGCGCACTCGTCATCCCATGTCGCCAGGCTTGATTAAGCGCCATGAATGCATGCTTCGTCATCCCGCTGGCCGGATT
>JAZFYE010000283.1:0-3925 GCA_036475395.1 Phycisphaerales bacterium | reverse complement strand
AAGGACGCGCCCTTCGACATCGATTTCTTCAAGAAGGGGGACGTCGACCTGATTCTCGCGACCTCGGGGCACGGCGACGACCAGGGCAATGCGGTCGAGATCGCGGCCAAGACCGGGGCCACCATCTTCACCGTCGCCGAGCTGGGCGGCTGGATGCAGAACCAGATCGAGGGTTTCGGCGGCTCGAAGAAGCAGGTCTACCGCGGCAGCATCGGCGGCCGCTACCAAATCGGCGGCGTCACCGTGCAGCTGATCCAGTCGGCCCACGGCACCGGCATAAAGCCCAGCGACAAGTCCCACCCGGCTGCCTACAGCGGCGGCCCGGCCTCGGGCGCGCTGATCACTTTCGAGGATGGGCTCAAGGTGCTGATGGCCGGAAGCACGGGCCTCAGCATGGAGCTGCAGCTGTTCGGCATGCGCTATCAGCCGCACGTGGCGCTGATCCCGATCGCCGGACGCTTCATGATGCATCCCGACGATGCGGCCTACGCCGCCAAGTTGCTGATGACCGACAATCCCAACTTGAAGACCGTCGTGCCGCAGCACCACCGCATCAAGGGCCGCCCGGGTTGGATGGGAACCCCCGAGCAGTTCGCGGCCGAGATCAAGAACCTGGGCCTCGACCTCGAGGTGCTCTCGCCCGAGATCGGCAAGGCTTACACGTTGCACAAGTAACCAAGGCGCGCCGGGGCGCCGCTCGCCTAGGCGAGCTTCGCGTTGAAGAAATCCACGGTCCGCGTCCAGGCGAGTTCCGCCGCGGCCGCGTCGTAGCGGGGCGTGGTATCGTTGTGAAAGCCGTGGTTGACGCCGGGATAGATGTGCGCGGTGTATGCCTTGCCGTGCGCTGTCAGCGCCGCCTCGTAGGCCGGCCAGCCCTGGTTGATCCGTCGATCGAGGCCCGCGTAATGCAGCAGCAACGGCGCCTCGATCCTGGGGACGTCCTCGGTCTTCGCCTGGCGGCCGTAAAACGGCACGGAAGCCGCGAGATCGGGCAGGCGCACGGCCATGGCGTTGCAGACCCCGCCGCCGTAGCAGAACCCGACCACCCCGACCTTGCCGTTCGAGTCCGGGTCCGACTTCAGGTGCCGGAACGCGGCGATGAAATCTTCCAAAAGCTTGCCCCTGTCGAGCGTCCGCTGCAGGACCTTGCCTTCGTCGTCGGTCCCGGGATATCCGCCCAGCGGCGTCAGGCCGTCCGGCGCCAATGCCGTGAACCCGGCGACCGCCACCCGGCGCGCAACATCCTCGATGTAGGGGTTGAGGCCGCGGTTCTCGTGAACCACGACGATGCCCCCGCGTGGGCCGCCACGCTGGCCCCCACCGGCGGGCCGAACCAGGTATCCGCGAATGCTCCCATGGCCATCGGGTGATGGGTAGGCGATCGACTCCGCCGCGATCCGCGGGTCGTCTTCCGCGATTTGCTTGGCAAGCGCATATTTCGGCGACAGGGACTCGAGCAGCGCGGCGGCCGCAATTCCGCCGACCGCGAACTTCGATGCCTTGTGGAGAAACTCCCGTCGTTCGATCAGCCCATGGGCGTAGCGGTCGTAGAGGTCCAGCAGTTCCTGATCGAAGTCGCTCGCCTTCTGGCGCTCCATGATACGTCCTTCCGGTTGCTTGTGGGCCCGAAAATCCCAGGGCCGGGTCGCTCGGTGCTCGAAATTCTAGCAACGGAAGCGGCCCAATTCGACCCCTGCGCCGCAGCCGCCGTTCAAATGTTCGTGTTCTCGATCCGCGCCCTTGCCCGTACCAGCCCAATGCTTGGCCCCAGTGTCCCGCCCATGTCGTTGCGCTCAGCAGGAGTCCTGCCCGCTCCCGCGAGCCTTGTGTATCAACTAGCACCCCCCATGCGCTGATCGAGTTGCGCCTTGCGCTCGGCTACGATGCTTTTGTAGTCGCCTTCGATCCAACGCTCCTCAATGTCCCAGTAGCTGTCACTGCGGCGGTTGATGATCACCGAGTTGGCTGCCAGCGTCATCAAAATTGCCTGACCCTTCTGGGTTTTGATGGTCGTGCGTGGGACGCCGGCCCAGTCGATCACGACGTCGAGTGGTTGACCGCGGGCATCGCGCTCGTAAGGTTTGTAGTAGGAGCGATTGCCGGGCGACAGTGTGCGGACGCGATTGTTTTGGTCGAGTATGCGGATCCGGCGCGCCGGTCGATACACCAAGCCATAGAGCGTGTAGCCCGCCTGATCGGCGCTTCGGATTGCCGTTAGGATGTAACGGTCGTGGTCCGCCACGCCATAGCCCCTGAGCACGCTTTGAAAATGCACGGTCACCTCGCTCATGTGCCGGAAGACTTTACCGGTGCTGCCGCTCTTGGGGACGGTATCCAGCCGGCGGCCATAAGCGTACTGATAGGTTTCGTCCAAGGTGACATTGCTGTTGGCCTTCTCCATCTCGCGGTTCATATCGTGTAGATCCGTTTCGATGAGGTAGGGTGCCGTGGCGATGCCCTCGAGCAAGCCAGCGAGAATCAGCACCGGTGAGAACACGAGGTATCCCAAGGCCTGACCGAGGCCCCGGGCGGGACTGGGCTCGCCCGCGCGAGGCGCTACGCAGCCGGTGACCAGAAAAGCCGACAGAACGATCATGTAAAGTCTTCGCATGTTGAATGCTCCTTCGATCCGAGGTTGGACCACTCGACGGTCGAGGTCGTGCCCACAGAAGCGGCCAGCCGTTAATGTCGATTGGGGGGCAGCAGGTTTTGGTCTTCGAGCACCCCCAAAAACTCCACCAGCCCGCGCGCCGACTGGCCCGCCGAGATGTGGCCGGTTTCGTGGGCGATCACGCCGATGACTTGTCCGGCATGCTCGCGCTTCATCAACCAAGGCTGTGAGAGTTCTATTCATGATCCACGCTCCCTTTTCGGCATGATTATGTATTCTGACGCTTTGGCATCTAGAAATAATTATCCCTTGATAATGAGGTAATTCAATAACCTTGTTGTACTTATCAAGTTATGTTTCTACATAAATTTATATTTGCTGTAGAAATATTTAATTATTACTCATGACGTGAAGAAACAGGTAGATTTTGCCCGAATTTGCACGGATCTACCGGCTGGGGGTAAAGTCAGGTAGGATTTGCCACAAGACTAGGGACGGAGGGACCTTTATGGCAGAGATCGACCTATCTGGACCCAATCGTCAGATTGGCTCCATGCTAAGCGGCGAAGAAGTCGAGAGGTTACGTGAAGCGATCAATTGGCTCCGCAAGCACCGTGGGTTTCGATTGAATGAGATAGCGCTCCAGTGTGATATCCCGGAGCACACGGTACGGAATTTCGCCTACCGTAAGAGCAACCGACCGGACAGCACCATTCTCGGGAAGTTCTATAAGTACTTTGTCGGCAACCGGGAGCTGCTCCCTGAAGGGTTTTTTGCGACCGATCGAGACGGGATCTCCGAGCCGCCCGACGGGTCCTTGGGAAGGATTGCACAATTCGACATCATCAAAATGGAGCTGCCAATCTCTGAGAGCGATCTGAAGCGGGTTTTCGATCGTTACAGCGGCTATTACCTCTGCTTTCGGCGCTCCTATCGGCCCGAGGCCATATCGGTCTCCTGGCTGCATATCTTGCCCCTCAGTCTCAAAGTCAAAACTCCGCGATCGGGCTTGCCGATACCCCGGTTCACCCTGTTTACCGAGTACCGGGATCAGTTCGATCCCGCTACAACGCAGAGCTACGTCACTTTAGGATATGGGTTCAGTAGAAGCGGGCGAATTTACCTGACCGGCCAACACGACGGTAACCTGGAGCACTTCATTCTGAACGAACCGCCGACACCCAAGTATACGTATTTACAGGGTCTTTGCCTGGCGACGTCAGCGGAAGACAGGGAGCCATTTGCCGCCCGTGTTGTGTGTCAGTATCTGGGTGCCAACGCGGTTCGCCATAAGTGGAGCGACCAAGTCGGGGT
>JAZFYE010000282.1:0-4082 GCA_036475395.1 Phycisphaerales bacterium | reverse complement strand
GGCACGGTGGAGCCCCTACGGCTTTGCAGACCGTCCGGTGGCGAAGGCCGACCTCTGTTCATTGTTTGAGGCGGCGCGTTGGGCGGCGTCTTCCTACAACGAGCAGCCCTGGAGCTTCTTCGTCGCGACTCGGGAGAATCCTGACGAGTTCGCACGACTCCTTTCCTGTCTCGTCGAGGGGAATCAAGGGTGGGCGAAGGCCGCACCGGTGCTTGTGTTGGGCGTCGTGAATCTGAGGTTTTCGCGGAACGACAAGGACAATCGGGCCGCCGTTCACGACCTCGGTCTTGCCGCTGGCAATCTGGTGGTCGAGGCGACGACCCGGGGCCTGAGTGTCCATCAGATGATCGGCATCCTTCCCGAGAAGGCGCGTGAGGTCTACCGCATACCGGAGCATTGGGAGGCGTGGACGGCCATGGCGATCGGATACCGGGCCGACCCGGCCACCTTGCCGGATGCTCTGAAGGAGCGCGATTTGACCCCGAGGCAGCGAAAGCCGATGAGTCAGTTCGTGTTCACCGGTACGTGGGGGGAATCGTCGCCGCTCGTGCTGACGAGCGACGCCTGACCATAGGGTCGAGCGAACGGCAAACCCTCGACGCCATGTGCGCTGTCTGCGGCGCTCATTGTGCGACGTGGGCTGGCGAAGACGAACACGGGAATCGTGAGTACACGCTCGATTGCCTCGACGAGGATGGCCAGCGGTACATCGTCAACCACTCGGATCTGCTGGGAGCGGTCTGCGAGCTGGCGGTGCTGCTGGGGTGTGATCTGAGCGATGTATGAGGTTGATCAGAACCGGCGAGATCACGCCGCTGGTTTCAATGAACAGGCTCGATGTGATCCACGGGCGGCGACAGCACGCCCGCCGGCCCGTCCTCGGCGTAGTCCGAATCGTCCAGTCGTTCGCAAGTAACAAGTTCCGATTGTGTCCACGGCGGGAATGGAGTATCTGCGCGAGGTACGCGCTCCGTCGGAACCCGAAAAGTCACGAGCGCATGCCGCCGCGCCTCATCCTCATCCTCGGCGCGGACAATCACTTCGCCCTTGTAAGTGCTACCTTGCCAGTGGTCGGATTCAATGTTGGTCGGTTTCAGTTCCCATATGTGCATCGACTCTGCTCTGGTTATAGGTGTGACGTCGCTAGCGGTTGTCTGCGCTCCGCCTTGGCCTTGGTCTCTTCCTGCGTCCCATTGCTGCTGCCACGATCGGAAGAGCGCCTCAAATGACTCCAACGGCGCGAACACGCAGAACCCAGGGAACTTACCACCCGGCTTGTAGCCGCTGACAACAGCCACGACCTCCAGCCGGTCACGTTCATCGGACCAATGCTATACAGGTCCACCGTTAATGCCCCTCGCGTTGTGACCATCAACGACATAGAGCCGGCGGTCTGGTTGGTAAATTGCCGCGGCTACCACGCCTTCGCAGTAGCACAGTTGATGGTGACTGAGCAGATCGTGGACGATCAACGGGAATCCCGCCCACCCGACGCGCGTACCTGGAGTAAGGTGGAACTTCTCCGGCAATGTGCACAGCGGTTCTTCGTCGTCGGGTGAGAATTGATTTCCATCCTTCCCGACCTTCGGCACTACGAGCAATCCAAGGTCCATCTTTATGTGAACCCGTACACGCGGGGGAGTATCGGCTGGAGTCGTGGTGAAGCGAATCTGACGTACGACATTGCTCTGCGCGTCATATTGCTGAACAAGCCACTCGACTGGCTCATTCGACGCCACTTCTACGACATGTTTCGCCGTCGCGAGTAGAAGCTGCTTACTGATCTGCAGGCGCGCGATCGTGAAGGCCGTACCCCAATCGCTGTCGGTCGCGGATGTCCATTCGATTCGGAATAACGATTTGGAGACGCGATCGAACGCCTCGGCTGAGTGCAGTGCGAGCATCGTTGGTCCTCACGGTCATTCTTGATGTCGGGCAGCATACCCGCCGTGCCAGGGGTGTGCCCTCAAGTGTGCCCTGAACACCGCGCAACAGGTGCGGAACGGGCACGCAATAGGTACGTATGAACCGCACTGACGCCTCGAAAAGCCGCGATTCCGCGTCGGCAGGCGCGGCGCTCATAGGACTGTCGAGTCGGTGGCTGCGGGTTCGCGTCCAACCGGCGTCTGTCGCTGCTATCGGTGGGCGTCATGCCAACGCCGCCTTCACCATCGCCACGATCCCCGCCCTCAGCGCCCCCGGCAGCCCCGGCCACGCCTCAACGACCCACCGCCTAGCCTTGCCCTCTAGTGAAACCCCCGGCCGACGCGGTGGACGCCGACCCCGCAACGATCGCAAACATGTACGCCGACGTTCGCTCTGATGAGATGCAGGCTGGGGTCACTGATCTGTACTCGGCGGCTGACGGCGGTAGTTGACTCGCCCCAGCTCGTGTCCTAGTGTCGATAGCTACTACTCTCGGTAGCAACCGGGGAAAGGGCAGGACGGCCCGCAAATATAGAACGGTCGGCGGGATCGCCGCGAACCAAGGCCACGCCAAGTGCCTTTGTTACAGCGATGCTCTCTCGACCAACCCAACAATCTAAGCACCGACCAGCAACACGGCAGGATGGCCAGAAGCCTTCGGTGCTGTTTTCTCATGCGCGGAGTCCAAGCAGATGAGCAGAAAAATACCCGACCTGTGGAACCTGAATCAAATCGCCGAGCGACTGGACGTTGGCCCTTGGCGAGTTCGGTATGTGATTACCTCGCGCCGCCACATCAAGCCCGCTGTGGTGCTTCCCACCATGCGGCTCTTCGACGAGAAGGCGGTCAAGCAGATCAAGACCGAGCTGGAGTTGATCGACACGAAACCCAAAAAGCAGTTTGCGCCAAGCACACCGTAGCAGGCATCGCCGTGACGACAACGATCGCGCAATGCACCGACGTTGCGGAGTTTCTTCGGATTCTCCACCCACCCGGGACCGTGTTTGAGATACGCGCTCCGAATACCTCAAACCGTCCAGACGGGGAGTACGCCTCGACGTACAGCGGGTACTTCAATGATCCTGAGTTGGCCGCTGAAAGGATCGCCAACGATGTCCCCAAGTTCGCTCCGGCAATCTACGTCACGATGAACCCGGTGATGCCGGACCTATTGGCCAGGGCGGACAACTGCATCAAATCGAAGGCGAAGGCGACAACGCAAGACGGGAACATTCTCAAGCGCCGTTGGCTGTTCTTCGACATCGACCCGAAAAGGCCAGCGGGGATCAGCTCCACTGAGACAGAGACAAACGCGGCAATGAAGCTCGCCAAATCCCTTCGCGAATATCTCACTGGCAAGGGTTGGCCTGAACCCCTACACGGCATGTCCGGCAACGGTGGGTATCTACTGTACCGACTTGATCTCCCAGTCGATGGCGGCGGACTTGTCCGATCGGTGCTCGAATCCCTGGCCGGGCGCTTCGACTCTGACAAGGCCGAGATCGACACCACGGTCCATAACGCATCACGCATCATAAAAGTGCTGGGGACCGTCGCACCGAAGGGCGCTGACTTTCGGGGTAACGGGGAAGCTGAGGCGCGACCGCATCGGAGAAGTTGGTTCTTCCCGCCCAGGGAAAGCCTCGCGCCAATATCAGTCGATCAACTCAAACAGGTTGTCTCGGTCAACCCTACTACGAAAGCTGCGTGCAAACCATCGCGCACACCACGACCAAGGACGAGCTTTGATCGGTTCGACCACACGCCGGACGGTGTTGAGAACTATCTCGTCAAGCATGGTGTTGAGGTGCGTAGTCGCAAACCAGTCTCCAATGGAACAATGCTGGTCCTCAAGCGATGCCCGGTTCATCCGGACATTGAAGACCACGAGGGTTCTTCGATCGGCGTACTGGTAGATGACAGCGGCAAGATCAGCTACGGCAATTGGCACAAGCGGGCGGGTGGTTTAGGGGGTACCCAATGGGTCGATGTGCGCGACGCACTGGAGCCAGGATACAGGGCGTTCAGGGAGCAGCAGCGCACTAAGCACATGAACCCAAGTCCGCCTGTGCGTATCTCGCCCGCACACAATAAATCGCCTACGACGCTGCAACGGCAGCCCGCGACGGACAAGACCGAAGCGAAGTCGAGTAGCC
>JAZFYE010000281.1:0-2763 GCA_036475395.1 Phycisphaerales bacterium | reverse complement strand
CGGCCGCACATGGCGGAATCCTACCCGGCCTTGCGCGCGTCGGCCAGCGGCGGACGCTGGTTAGGGACTTGCCGACACCCTCAACGCGGATGGCGGATCGGGTCTTGGCGGCGCCCGCCTATTCCGTCTTCGGCTTCCACTCGCGCGCCAGGCGTTGTGCCTCAGCGATTTCGGCAGGCGTCATCTTGGAAATTAGCTCGTCGCGGCGCTCGGCGAACGAATAACCCATCCCGGCCACCCAAGGCATCTGTCTTGCCACCAGGATCGTCCACATCAGCGCCCGGACCATGTCTTTTCGTACACCCTTGCCGTGCTCATAGAAATAAGCGAGGTTCGCCTGAGCGACGTAATGATCCTGGAAGGCGGCCTCGCGCTCCCAATACACCATCATGGCATGGTCCTCCGGTACCCCCAGACCAATTCTATAGGCGTTAGCTAATCCGTGTTGTCCCTCTGCATCGCCCTGTTCGGCAGCTGACCGATACCACTTTGCCGCCTCGCCATAGTCAAGCGGCACCCCATAGCCCATGGCGTACATGTAAGCGAGGTTGACCTGAGCCTTCGCGTCATGCTTTTCGGCAAGCCTTCTCCGGCCCTTAGCTGCCTTCCTGAACCATTTGTCCGCTTCGGTCTGATCGCTTGGGACGCCCCAGCCAACGTGATACATCTGGCCGACCCAATACTGGGCCTCCGTACCCGGCACGGCGTCAATGTATGCGTTCCGGACCGCGTGGTTTCGTGTCTAGAAGCTCCTTCACCGCCCTCACGACTCGCAGCCACATCGCCCGGCCGTCCATGTCGCCCTTGGCGAGCATCGCGTCGGCGTTCATGGCCGCGTGGATCGGGGCCTTGGCTCCGTGGTTGTCCACCAGGAGCTTGGCGGTGCGGTAGATGTCGAGGTCGGGGATCAAAGCCTGGTCACCTTGTCCGGTTTTTTGCCAAGCGCCTTCACGCAAAACTCCAATACCACACTCTCGCAGTCGTCTGCATCTGTGAACGCCTTCCTACCCCTCGCAATGCGATGGCCGTCCCACCAGACCGACGAGCGATACTCGGCCGTGCCGTACGGGCCGGTCCAGTGTTCTATGAACACCTCGATCATCGCTTCGACCTTCACCAGCCCGCCGCCTGCGCTTCCTCCTCGGTGCAGAACCAGCGTTCGCCCTTCGCCGGGTTGATCCTGGTGCGATTGTAGTACGCCCCGCCGGGGAGTACTGGCTTAATTAGGACACCCGCCATTCCAAATTAGGACACACCGAACAAAAGCGCCCCGCGAGCAGTTGCGCGCGAGGCGAGATCGTTACGGGGTAGGTGAGGTAGAAATATCTCTCTACACGAATACGAGGATCACGACAACCCACCATCTATTACCGTGAACGGCGCATGCCGTGGCGGCACAGTCTCAGGATTGGTCGCTGCAACACCTACCGCCGCACGCACAAAGGTCGATCACCGCGTTACAATGACGACCCAAAGCGATAAGAAATCCCCGCACGAAACGGGGCTACGGACGGCAAATGCGATCATGGGCGATCGGCCCGATCCAGTGGGAGAGCTGACGGACCAGTCTACGCCGGCCGAAGTGTGAAACGTCAGACGGACAGCTTCGTGTAGTACGCGATCCTCTCGTGGCGCACGCCGTTATTGTTGGCCTTGATCAAACCGCTACCCTGAATAGGGGTGCCCGGTATAGACCACCAGCACCATGCGGTCAGGCCGTCGTCGTCCTCCCGCACGGTGGCTTCGGTGATCTCCATGAACGGCCCCGAGTAGCCCTCGCCACGGATGGAGGCCACGATCTTCTTGAGATCGTCCATGTAGCTCCCGAAGTCAGCCCTTGCGATCTGGCCGGTGTTTGGGTCGTCGAACACGTAGTCGTCTGTCACCACTCGGAGAATTGTCTGGGCGGCACCCTTGGTCCAGCCTTGAACGTACACGCCAAGATGGTCATCCGCCCTCATGTTGGGCCCCCTTCGCTCAATAGCTGCCAGGGCGAAATCTTAACAACCGGAGAGGCGGCAGGTCGAGAAGCGAACCGCTTCTTCAAAGAACATTCCTCCGCAGAAGAGGCTAGGGGCGTGGGGAGCGACCCCGACGGCGATCGTCGCGCGGTGACCGTCGACAATCGCGTCATCGATCTCGCCCGGCGTATCCTGCGGGAAACGCCTGCGACGACCTTGGCCGGGCTCGCAACCAAGCTGCGCGTGGCCTTCGTCGAAACCGGTAAGCTCGAGGACCACCAAGACGAATGGGGCAGCGGCGAATGGTCGCTGTGGTTGTGCTGGCGGATGCGAAACGGCTGGCCGGCGGTGCCGTCTCGCCTGCCCGGCCCGATCCTGTAACCGACGTCGCGCGCAAGTACCTCGAAGTATGCAGAAAGCGCTATGCGACCACCGGCATGACGGACGAGGTAGCCGACGCTTGGGATGCTGAGATCGCCAAGCTGCTCGAAACGCAATTAATGACGGCATGGCCGAAAAGCCGAGAGGGCATCGTTGCATTGCTCGACGTGGCGCTGCACCTCGAACTCGACAATATCGACCATCAGATCGAGGAAGAGCCCTGGCTCGACCGTCTCGTGCTGTGGGCTTTCGAGCACGCCCGCGATGCCATCGAGGCGGGGGCCGGCTGCTGATCGCGGGCCAATTCGCGGGGTTCCGTGTAGACGTGAAAACCTATTCGTTTGATTATGTCCCGGTCGCCGACCGCGATCACGCCACGACTGCGCGCGGAGAAGTGCGGAGTGTTTCGGGGGAAACGCCT
>JAZFYE010000280.1:0-13842 GCA_036475395.1 Phycisphaerales bacterium | reverse complement strand
CGCCTCATGCTGGACATCCGCCGGGCCATCCGGGAAGATTCCTGGCCTTGGCTGGAGCGGAACTGGCCGGTGCTGGACGCGGCCCAGCCAAGCGACCCGGCCGAGCTGATAGACACCCACCCTGACGATAGATAAGGGGCGACCCGACATTATGTTCGACATCAACGCTCAGAACCTGATTCTTGCCCAGGACAACCAAGCTGCGACCGGAGCCGGTGAGGAGATTCTGCCGCCGCTGCCGGGCGAGACCACCGCCGGGGACGGCACCACTTCTGTGACGGGCGGCTCGGGCGGCGCGACGGGTAACGGGGGCGGGAGCCCGTTCGGCGGCGGATTCATGGTGGTCATAGTGATGATGTTCCTGGCCATGATCATCTTCTCGTTCATGGGTCAGCGGCGCGATCGCAAGAAGCGCGAAGCGATGATCAGCGCCGTCAAGAAGCATGACAAAGTGCAGACGGTGGGCGGCCTGATCGGGTCCGTCGTGGAAGTCAAAACCGACACCATCGTTCTGAAGGTCGATGAGTCGGCCAACACCCGCATCACCTTCGCGCGGTCGTCTATTCAACAAGTCCTCACCAGCGCACCTGGCGGCACGGCGCCGGAGGACGGCGCCTCCGGTTGATGATCCGACGCCGCCCGGGGGGGCGAAGACTCGGAACAAAAACTTATGCGGAATCTCGTTTGGAAGATCGTGTTTATTCTCGTCGTGATCGCGCTTTGCGTCACGATGATCCTGCTCAAGGGAATCCGGTTAGGCAAGGACCTGCGCGGCGGGGTGAGTCTCATCTACCCCGTTCATATGCCCGAGGACGTCCAGGACCCGCAGGGCCTGCTTACCCAGATGATCACCGTCCTGCAGGATCGGGTGAATCCCACCGGCGTGCTGGACATTTTCATGCAGCCGCTGGGCCAGGACCGCCTTGAGATCGCCATGCCCCTGCCGAGCGAGGATATCCGCGATCTCAAGGACGCCTATCAGGCGGCGTTGGCCAGACTCCTGGCCAGCGCCCAGATCCCCGCGGGAGACCTCCAGGTGGCGCTGGGATTGAATCAGGCGGTCGAGCTGTACGGCGGCGAAGAGGGCGAAAAGCACCAGAAGGTCCAGGATCTGCAAGACGCCTTCGACACGTTGCGCTCGGCCAGAGAAACGCTGCGCCGGGCCAACGACGACAGCGCCACGGACGAGACATTGCGCCCCTTGCAGCAGGAGGTCGCTGACACTGACGTCGCTTACAACGATCAACTGCAGGACGTGCTGCAACTGAACCTCGAAGAAGCGCGGGTGGCCCGGGCGATCCGACTCTCAGAAAAGCAGCTTCCACGGCTTGACGCCTCAGGCGAGCCGCTTGTCGATCCGATCACCGACGAAAAGCTGTGGTTCCCCAGTCCGCGCGACATCGAGCTTGACAGCATCCGAGCCCAGTACCCGCACGTGGCGGCCGATCTGGACACCGTCATCGATGCCTACGACACATACGCCAAGAAGCGCAAGGGATTCGACGACCCCGAGGACCTCATGCGACTCCTGCGCGGAGCGGGTGTGCTGGAGTACCACATCGCCGTCCGATCCAACAACCCCCAGGGCGTCAACCCTGATGACCTGCGCGGGCAACTTGCGGAGCGCGGTCCGGACAACACCGAATCAGAGGTGGCGAAGTGGTATCCGATCAACGATCTGAAGCAGTGGTACGACGAGCCCGAGGACCTGGCGGCGCTTCAGGCCGATCCCGTGGGGTACTTCACCCGAACCAGGGATCTCGTTGCGGCCGAGCGTGATGGAGAATACTACCTCCTTCTGTATATCACCGAGTCCAAGAGCATCACCCATCGGCCCGACCTCCAGTGGAGCGTGGTGGGCACGGGCAGGACGTCCGACAGCCTCGGCCGGCCCGCCGTGTTCTTCCGGCTGGATGCAGTCGGCGGCAATCAGATGAGCCGGCTCACCACCAAGAACGTCGGTGAGCCCATGGCCATCGTCCTGGATAAACAGGTCTACTCGGCGCCGACGATCATCGAACGCATCGGCGCAACCGGGCAGATCACCGGCACCTTCTCACAAGCGGAGCTGGACTATCTCACCCGCGTGCTGGCGGCCGGCTCGCTCGAGGCGACGCTCAGCCCGGACCCGATCGCCATCAACATCATGGGACCGTCGATCGGCGCCGACAATCTCAAGGCCGGCACCAACGCGTTTATCGTCGCGATCATCGCGGTGGCGGCGTTTATGGTGCTGTACTATTTCTTCGCCGGCGTGGTTGCCAGCATCGCGCTGATCGTCAACGGCCTGATCATCTTCGGCTTCATGTCGTTTATCGACGGCACCTTCACGCTGCCCGGATTGGCCGGCATCGTCCTCACCATCGGCATGGCCGTCGACGCCAACGTGCTCATCTACGAGCGGATCCGGGAGGAGATCTTCGGCGGCGAATTGGAACTGCGCGGCGCGATTCGGCTCGGCTATCAAAAAGCGCGCAGCACGATTCTCGACGCCAACATCACCAACCTCATCATCTGCTTGGTCCTGTACAACACGGCGACCACCGAGGTGAAGGGGTTCGCCCTGACGCTCTCGATCGGCATCATCGCCACGTTGATTACGGCGCTCTTTGTGACGCGGGTGATCTACGAGGTTTACACCGACGTCGCCCACATCACGCGGCTGCCCATGCTGCCGACGGTGCTCCCCGCCGTCCACCGATTCCTCGAGCCGAACATCAACTGGATCGGCTTGCGCAAGGTGTTCTGGTCGCTGAGCATTGTGGGTATTGTGTGTTCGATCGTCCTGGTGTCAGTGCGCGGCGTAAACATGTTCGACACCGAGTTCCGCGGCGGCGTGGCGGCGACCATGCAAACCGCCATCATTGATGATGACGGCGATGGTCAGCCGGATCAAACAAAGGCCGGCAAAGCCGTGCGCCAGATTCTTCCTCACACCGGGCCCCACGGTGTGGAGACGCGGGTTCAGGCGTTGGTGGGCCTGCTGGATGCGAATACACTCGACCTGGACCAGGACGCGCGGGTGCGATTCCTCAACGCGCTTCGCGCCCGCGGCTCGGATCTCGAGGATGATCAGATCACGACCATTCTGCGGGAGTTCCGTAACGCCAGTGTCCTGACGGTCGGCGAGACCGAAGTTCGCGGCGGGATCGTCCACGCCGAGAGCTTCCAGATCAAGGTTGCCAATCCCAAGGGGCTCGGCGAGGAGCAGACGATCACCGATGTGGTGGTCGCGGCCATCGTCACTGAATTCGGGACGCAGTTGGACGTGACGGCACCGCTGGACTTCGACGGAGCGGGCTCTGCGGACTATGCGCCGCACACCTTCACCATCGAGAAGGATGCACTTGGCGACAACATCGGTCGGCCGCAGTTCAGTCAGCGTGCCACGGATTTCCTCGGCGGCGTCGCGGTGGTCATCGAGAACATCGATCCGCCGGTCAATCCCCAGGACGTCGAGAAGCGCATCGACCGGATGCGCCAACAAGAGGATTTCGCCCGACTTCTGGGTCGTCGCGTCAAGGCGTTCGGCCTCGACCCGGCTGATGCGGCCGATCCTCGGGCCGGCTACCGGTCCGTCGCCGTGCTCGTTTATGACTCGAATCTGAGTTCGCTGAAGGTTGAGTTCGACCTCTGGGACCGCGGACTCGCTCAGACCGAGTGGGAGCTCATTTCGCTGGCGCTGCAGCGACAGACCAGCCTCGAGCAGATCACCACGTTCTCGCCAGCCATCGCTCAATCGCTCAAAGACAAAGCCATCGTGGCCGTCGGCTTGAGCTTGCTGGGCATCCTGGTGTACATCTGGTTTCGCTTCGGATCACTGCGCTATTCACTGGCGGCAATTGTTGCGCTGGTTCACGACGTCGCGATCGCGCTGGGGCTGCTGGCGGCGACGGCCTGGCTCGGGCGCGGCGTTCTCGCAACCACCCTGCTGATTGAAGAGTTCCGAATCGATCTGGGGGTTGTGGCTGCCCTGTTGACCATCATCGGGTACTCCCTCAACGACACGATCGTGATCCTCGATCGGATTCGCGAGAACCGCGGCAAGTTGCCGATACCAACGGCTGACATCGTGAACACGTCGATCAATCAGACGATCAGCCGAACTGTGATTACGTCGCTGACCACACTCTTGGCGGTGGGGATCATGTACGGCGCCGGGGGGAGCGGGATTCGGCCGTTCACCTTCTGTCTGCTCATCGGACTGGTGGTGGGGACGTATAGCTCCGTGGCCATCGCGGCGCCACTGGTGTTCAAGTCCGGATC
Organism: Phycisphaerales bacterium; assembly: GCA_036475395.1. Classification (GTDB taxonomy): domain Bacteria; phylum Planctomycetota; class Phycisphaerae; order Phycisphaerales; family SM1A02; genus JADFNO01. The sequence continues at coordinate 9,576 of JAZFYE010000280.1, read as the reverse complement.
AACCGGCCCGTCGGGGAGCGGCGCCAAGACCGACGTGACCGCCAACGCCGAGCCGTTCACGGAAGAACCGGCGGCAGCGACGGCCTGAACCGCTCATCGTTCATCGAGTCACGGAGGTTTCGAGATGACCGTCGGTATGAAAGTCAGTCTGGTCGTTCTCGTGCTCTTTGGGGCGGTGCTTGCGTTCTACTACGGCCTGGGAACGTCGAAGGCGACGCGAGTCCAAAACGCCGTTGAGCCGGCCCCCTTAGCGCTCCAGGCACCCAAAGCCCCGGCTCCCTCGGACGTCGGGGCAGGCGACTACCGGCCACGCCTCACCGATATCGCCCGAACCACAGAGGGCGTGCTCAGCGAGTCGGTGCAACGGGCGATCGGCCGTAGCCCCCAGCCTCGCCGTGAGCGCAGCCGCCCGGTCACCGGCCGACTCGAACGGCGGTCCGAAGATCCGCCACCTCGCCAGACAACAGCGTCGGCGAACAGCAAGCAGGCCGATGCCGATCGCTCGGAACCTGAGGTGCCGGCGAACGATCCGCTGGCCAAATCCGCCAACGCACTGGGGCCGACCGCTGACTTGGCGCGGACGCCGTCCACCACACCACGCACGACGCCGGCTCGCACGGTTCCATACACCGTCAAAGAAAACGATTCGCTGTGGACGATCGCCGACACCTGGTTCGGTGACGCCGGCCGGTGGAATCTGATCGCCAAAGCCAATCCGTTGATCGATCCGGATCGGCTCAAGCCGGGTCAGGTTCTGCGCCTCCCGCCTAAGAACGCCGACCGGCGTCGGCCCGAACGCCGCATGAGCCCCAACGAGCCGAATACGTACACCATCAGGCCCGGTGATTCGCTGTGGCGGATCGCCAAGGCGCAGTACGGCGATCATACCAAGTGGTCCATCATTTATGATGCGAACCGCGCAACCATCGGCCCGGACCCGGCTCGCCTGACGGTCGGAAGAAGTCTGCGCATCCCGCCGCAGACGCGCCCGGTCGGACGGTAGCACCAGTCAACGCCGCGGTGGCGTCAGTTGTCGCCGGGATCATCGACATCCAGGCGCTTATCCGGGGTCAGCCGATACCGTCTGCGCCAGGCGGATGTTCGTGTGGATGTGATCGATGTCCAGGCCGCCGATGACGAGGCTCGCCACGCCAGCCGTGCCCAGGACGAACGGGATCGCCTCGGCCGGATCAAGCTGACCCGAGGCGAGGCCTTTCTTCACCACCACGCCCACGCCTGCGTCGACTGCTTCCGCAATCACCGGGCCAAGCGACTGATCGCGCACGTGATACTCGACCATCAGCACATCCGCCCAAGCCAACGCTGCCCGCGCCCCATCGATCGTCTTGGCAGACAAACCAATCGCCTTGATGACACCCGCATCGCGCAGCGCCGTCAGTGTGGGCACGACGTCCGTGTGGTTGAGTATCTGCAGATCGTTCCCGTCGGAATGAATCAGCACGATGTCCAGCTCGTCGGTGCGCAGCCGTTCGAGGCTTCGCTGAACACTCCCACGCACTGCATGCTCGGAAAAGTCATACGTGGATCGTCCGTTCTCAAACGTCTCGCCGACTTTCGTACAAAGAACGAACTCGCTGCGCCGAGAGAAGATCGCCCGCCCGATCCGCTCTTCACTGATCTCGTAGGCTGGCGCGGTGTCGATGTAATTGATCCCCAAATCAAGCACGGTGTTCAGCAGGCGATCAACCGTGCTCTCATCCGGCAGGTCGTAGCCCTGCGCGTACTTGATCCCGACGTTGCGGCCGATCTTGAACGCGCCGAACCCAATCGGACTCACTGCCAATCCGCAACTGCCTAGACGTCGTCGAACCATTGCTGCGTCGTCTCCCAAGGGGCCAAAGCTACCTCCGGGTGCGGCCAAGGCTCCACGCTGTGTAGGTAATCTTTCTTTGTTGCACCCGGTTCGCCCAGTAGGCTTACGATGCCTTCAGCGAGCTTTGGAACAAGCGCTAGTTTGGTCGGCCACGCCGTAATCACATTCCCATCGTGAATAATGCTCACATCCTCAGGTCGCCGGCCGGCCGTGGCCGCCTCGGCCCGGTCGATACGGTAGGTGGACCACTGCACCTCAGTCAGTTCAATCCCGGGCAGGACCGCTTGGATCTCCTTCCGGGCGTGCGCAACAAGCTGCCTCGGCTCGAGGTCCACTCCGTCTTCAGCGATCCGTCCACCGACCTGCCAGACGGCTCGCCCGGATGAGTCTTTTGCTGTCGTGATCGTCACTCGCGTGGATGCGCCGTCGACACAATGACCATTCAGCGAAGGCAGCCCGCCGCGCAGCATCACCATGTGTAAGGGGCGACGTTGCATCACCTCCGTCGACAAGCCCGCCCGGCGGCGCAAATCGGCGTTTCCCGCCCCGGCCGTCAGCACCACATGCCGCGGGGTCAACGCCAGATCATCGCCCGATTTCGGATTCTTCAGTCGTATGCACGAAACCTCACCGCCGCCTGCGTGGTCGAGCTCCAGCCCATCCTCGGCGTCGATGTGCAGCAGATGCCGGCGGTGCTGCCACGCCAGATCACTGACGAAGCTCGTCGGATCGATCACCTGCTCATCCAGTTTCGCCACCACCCCGGGGCAGGACCGCAGGACGGCTGGTCGCTCGTCGTCATCCAGCTTCTGCGGAACCACGCGAAGACCCGCCCGAGCGCCGGCCATCCCGAGTCGCGACTTGAGCGACGCCGTCTGCCAGAGGTAGCAACACTCTGCTCGAAGCCGTGTGTTGGCTAAGTGGGGCGACCGCCTACTGCCTCGGCAGGCTCGCCACACGCCAGGCATGTCGCGGATGGCCGAGGCCGAGGGCGTCATCAAGCCGCTCAGCGTGTACTTCAGTCCGCCGTGGATAATTCCTTGAGAGGTGACGGTCTGCCCGCTTCCCAGCTCGTTCGCTTCCAGCAACAGCACCGAGAAGTCCCGCCGAACCAACTCGTCCAGCAGCCACAGTCCAGCGCCGCCGCCGCCGAAGATCACCACATCGAGCTGGACCGGTCCCGCGTCGGACATGGCTGAATCCTTCTGTAAACGGACGGGGGCGTCAACCGGCCGCACGAAGAAACCTTGACCCATCGGCACGCCCCCTGTCGACTCGTGCCCGATCAGGTATCTTTCGGCCCCTTTCCCAAATGAAGCGAGACGGATAGATGAGTCACAGCGTCGTGCTCATACCCGGTGACGGAATCGGCCCCGAGGTCACCGAGGCGGTGACGCGGATACTGTCTGCGGCCGGGGCGGATATTGACTGGGTCCAGCGTCAGGCCGGCCTCGCGGCCCTGGATGGGGGCGAAGACTCCGTCCTGCCCGATTCGACCGTCAACGCCATCATCGAGCACGGCGTGGCGCTGAAGGGCCCGTGCACCACGCCGATCGGCGGCGGGTTCTCCTCCATCAACGTCGCCCTGCGAAAAAAACTGAACCTCTACGGGGCGGTCCGCCCGATCCGATCCCTTCTCGGCGTCCCGACGCGGTATGAAAACGTCGATCTCATCGTCGTCCGTGAGAACACCGAAGGCCTGTATTCCGGCATCGAAAACGTCATCACCGAAGGTGTGATTACGTCGCTGAAGGTCGCTACCCAAGTGGCGTGTCATCGCATCGCGCAGTTTGCGTTTGAACATGCCGCCAGCCGCGGACGAAAGAAGATCACGGCGTTTCATAAAGCCAACATCATGAAGCTCAGCGATGGATTGTTCATTCGCTGCGCGCGGACCGTTCACGAAGACGATTTTCCGCAGATCGAATACGAAGAGCAGATCATCGACGCAGGGTGCATGCGACTCGTTCAGGATCCCGGGCAATTTGATGTGATCCTGTGCGAGAACTTGTACGGCGACGTGATCTCCGACCTGTGCGCTGGGTTCGTGGGAGGGCTTGGCGTGACTCCGGGCGCAAACTTCGGCGAAGGCCGGGCTGTCTTTGAAGCGGTCCACGGCACCGCGCCTGATATCGCAGGAAAAGACCTCGCCAATCCACTGGCTCTCCTGATGAGCGCGGTGATGTTGCTGAATTACCTGGCAGCCAGTCGCAACGACGCCACAGCCAAGCAAGCCGCCGATCGCATCCGCGATGCCTACAACGCATGTCTCTTAGCCGGCGAAAAGACGCACGACCTCGGCGGGAATTTGGGAACAACAGCGTTCGCGGATGCTGTGATTGCCAGGCTGAATGACTAGCAAGAGCCTCGCGGCACTCCTCCCGCCGAAGACGGAAGACTCAGACAACACTGTCATTGAGCAGAGCGGAGACGGCTGAGACAAGGTTCCTTGGATCACTCGCCGCTGTGACCTCTCGACCAGCACCGTCTCGTTGTACCTGTTCGATCAGGTCTCGTACGCGCTTGTCCACGAGGGCATGATCGCAGTAACACAAGCCGGGGATGAACGCGTGGTCGATGAGGTCGTGTGGATCGTCATACGCTTTCTTGTTTCGAACAAAGTTGTGGTAGAAGCGATAGTAGAAGCAAAGACCCGGGCATTTGCTAATATCGATCCGCTCAACGATATCCTCGGGATTGCAATCCGGGTTAACACTGGCGAGCATGTCTTTTAGGCGGAGTGCGTTGAGAACCCAGTTCTTGATCGTGGCGGGCAAAAAGAGTTTCTCGGGCGAACAGCTTTGTTGGGTCGCTTTCGTAGTGTCGAAGGCGAACTTGTCTCCCTTCACACCGACTTCCCAAACACTTGAGGCCGCCGGGGACACGCAAATGTATGCCTCTACGAACATCCGGACGGTGCCCTGCGGTTGTGGCCCTTGCGGCATCTGCATCTCCATGCTACTGGCCGCTTCTTTCGCGTTTGGATGATGCTGGTTCATGAACACCAGTAGCTGTCGAATAAGGGCGATCGGCCGCAGAATCTCAAACTGTGGAAATTGCAGCTCCGGTTGAATCCGTCGACACTCATTGAGGCATTCTGCCTGAGGGACCGCCACACCTGGATCGAACTCCAGTACCTGAGGCGCAGAGTCGAGAATCCTCGCGTATCGGCGCGCGCGTTCTGGATCCTCGTGCCGTATCCACTCGGCCACCAGTAATTCACACCACACGGGCGAGAAGATCCCTTCCCTCAACCATGAGTTCAACGTCTGGTAGGCCGCCGTCCGACAGCCGTCGCGATCGTTAGGCACCGAGTCTCCGCGCTGCGCGCACAGCATACCCGATAGGTGGCACGTGTCGAGGAAGACGCGCGGAGGAGTCACGAGTTGAGCCATCCTCTATGATAGGGCAGCACGCGCCCGCAGTCGGGGCGCACGAGTGGTTGCCGCCTTTGTTTCCGAAAGAGAACGCACATGAGTACAAGCAAAAAGTGGACAATTCCCGGGGCGGATGGCGAGGTGATTCTTGGGAATGCGCATCTACCGGACGGTGATCCGGTTGGTGTGGTGATCATTGCCCACGGATTCAAGGGGTACAAGGACTACGGCATGTTCCCGCGCATCGCTGAGACGCTGTGCGCCGCCGGGTTCATCGCGCACCGATTTAATTTCAGCCACTCCGGCATGACCAACACCATCGAAACGTTCGAACGGCCTGACCTCTTTGAGCGCGACACGTGGAACACGCAGGTGTTTGATTGCCGGGCGGTCGTATCAGCCGTCGCTGACGGCCGGCTCGACGGCGCGGGTCTGCCCTATGTGTTGTTTGGTCATTCGCGGGGCGGGGTGAGCGTACTGCTGACGGTGGGTCGATTGGCCGACGATTCGGCATTCCCGCAACCGGTGGGGATCGTGACCGCCTCCGCGCCGTGCCAGTGCAACAATCTTCCCAAGGAAGTAGCCGACCAATTACTCGCGCAGGGATATCTCGTTTCGCCGTCATCGCGCACCGGCCAGGATTTGCGCGTTGGCAAGGCGGCGCTGGTGGAGCAACTGGACGACCCCGATGGTCATGATCTGCTCGCACTGGTCAGCCGAATCAACTGTCCACTGCTGGTGATTCACGGCGAAGACGATCCGACGGTGCCGGTCGAGGCCGCCGAGCAAATTGGGAATGCGGCCCGATCGGAAGCGACGATCCTCCGTATCGCCGGCGGCGATCACGTGTACAACACGCCCAATCCCTTCCCGGTAGACGCTTCACCGAGGCCGCAGTTGCAACAGCTTCTCGACGCCGCGGCGAGCTTCGCCAAGCAATGCTGCTCACAAGCGAGCCCATCGCCCTGAATCAACTCGAGTTGCCGAACTACTCCGCGGCAAACGATTGAGGCGCATCCGCGGTCGGACGATCCGAGGTGACGTCCGGTTTCGCTTCGATCAGCGCCTCGCTTGTGGCCGGACGAGTCGTATCGTGCTTCGCCTGGCCGTTGTCAGCGGCCGGCTGATCGAGTTCGTCGTCGGCCTCGACAATTTCGCCGTCGGCGCCGATCTGCTCCAGGCGCACGGAGACGCGCTTGGAGACGCCGCGCTCCTGCATCGTCACGCCGTACAGCATATCGCACGCCTGCATCGTGCGCTTATGGTGGGTGATGATGATGAAGTGACTGTTCTGAAGAAAGGGTACAAGCGCGTCGCAGAATCGCTCGACATTCGCGTCGTCCAGTGCCGCGTCCACCTCGTCGAGCACGCAGAACGGCGACGGCCTGGACTTGAAGATCGCCATGAGCAACGCCACCGCCGTGAGCGACTTTTCGCCGCCGGAGAGTTGGCTGATGATGCGCGGCTCCTTGCCCGGCGGCTTGGCCCTGATCTCAAGACCCGATTCGAGCCAATCCGTGTTCCCGTCTTCATCGGGCAGAAGGATGATGTCGGCCATGCCGCCTCCAAACAGCTTGCGGAACATGCCGTCCGGCCCGGCGAAATGCTCGCGCACGGCGTTGAACGTTGCCTCGAACAACCGCCGGCTTGTTTCGTCGAGCTCCTTGATCAAGGTCTCCAGTTGACCCCGCGCGGTATCGATGTCGTCAACCTGCGCCGCGAGATCGACGTTGCGCTCCTGGAGCATCGACTCCTCGTCGATCGCGTCGAGATTGACGTTCCCGAGCTTGCGAATGTTTTCGCGCAAGGCGTCGATCTCCGTTTCGACGGCGTCGGGTTCGATCGACTCGAAGTCATCGGCGCGACGCGCCTCACAATGCGCGGGGTACGCCTCGGCGAGGTCCAGTTCCAGATCGGCCATGGTCCGTTCTTCCAGCGCCTCGCGCTTGACCTCGATTTCGCGGCGGGTGATTTCAGCAGCGTGGTAGTCGCGATCGATACCGGCCGCGGTCGTCCGCGCATCATTGAGCTGTTGGGCCGCTTGCTGAACGCTCCGGGCCGCCTGTTCGACTTGGCTCTTGAGCTGGAAGAACGTGGCTTGGATCTCGGCCTGCCGACGGTCAGCGTGCGCGATTTCCGCCACAGCCTCGGCAATCCCAGCTTCGTATTGCTCAACTTGCGACGAGCGCTGCAAGAGCTGTTCGTGTGATATCTCGCGCTGCCGGCGGGCCTCTTCCACCGCCAGATGCAGGTGACGGTGCTCGCGCTTGGCGGCCTCGAGCTGCTCGCCGGTCTGTCCCAATTCAACGCGGGCGGCGGTGAGTCGTTCCTGCGCGGACTGGCCTTGCCCCGAGACCGATTGCAGATGCCCTCGCGCTACCTGTGTCGCAGCAGTCTGGTCGACCAGCAAACGATCGAGCTCGGCCACACGTTCGTTCAGTTCGTTGCGGTCCGATTCCAATTGGTTGATGCGCAGCGCCAGCTCGACCCGCTCGGCTTCCAACCCCGCCCGTTCGCGAGCGATGCGCTGGATATCATTGGCAGTGCGCTGCGCGTCGTACTGCGCCTCGACCACGGTGTGGCGGGCGCTGTGAAGGGAATGGACCGCTTCGTCGTGGCATTGCTGGGCCTGCGCCGACTCGGCATGCAGGCTGGTGAGTCGATCAGTCCGCAATTCGATTTTTTCGTCCAACTGGGCGAGGCAGCGCGTCAGTTCCGCCAACTCAGCCCGGCGCGACAGCCAACCGTCGGACGAGGCAGCAGCGCCGGCGCCGCGCAGCGTCACGCGGCCGTTTGCCTCCACGACGTCGCCGGACTTCGTCACGAAACGCCAACCGCTGAGCGGTCCCTCCGCCAACATCAAGGCCGCCCCGAGATCGGGAACCACCAGCGTCCGGTCGAGCAGCCGGGCCACGGCATCCTGTGCGTGGGCCTGTACCCGAATCCGTGACAGCAAGGGAGTGACCCAGTCCGGCAGCGGCTGGTCGGAATTCGCCGGTGGGGTCTGATCGGCGGGGGCAATTGGTTGAGCGGCGATGACCCGCACGCTTCCCGGCACGTCACGCAACGCTCGCTGAAGCGCTAGCGCATCGTCGGGTCGATCGACCAACAGAAGCTGGATGTTTGCTCCCAGCGCCGCCTCGACGATCGCCGCGTGCGCACGATCGGTGTCAATGGCGTCGGCGAGCAACCCGCGAACAGCTGGGAACCGCTGCGGATTCTCGAGGATCGTGCGCACGGCGTCGGTCAGCCCCTCCCGGGCTTGGGCCATCTCCTGAAGCAGGTGACGCCGAGAATCGAGCCCCGCCCGTTCGTGTCGAGCGTCGGCCAGCTCCCGGCTCAACGACGCCTCGCGGTCGCCCAGGTCCGCCACCGCCCGCTCGTGCTCGGTCAGCTCTGCTTCGAGCCGTTGGACCTCGCGTTGCGCCTCGGCCCGGCGTGCTTCGGCCTGACGGTGATGATCCTGAGCTTGGGCCAACTCCTCATCACAGTGATTGGCTCGACCGGCCAGACGCTCGGCCTGCTCGGCGAGGGCTTTGCGTCGCCCTTCCACGGACTCGACGCTCGCGGCGGTCTGTGTTCGCTGCTGCTGGGTGCGGGCCGTGGTTTCCCGCAGCCGCTCATGTTCCTCCTGGGCGGCGACCAGCTGTTCCTGGAGTCGGCCCCACTCGTCACTGATCTGCGTCACCGCCTGCTCGGCCTCGCCGAGCTTGCGCGTCGTCCGGTCGATTCGCCTCTGCGCATCCTCAAGCTGCTCAGATAGCGACTCAATCCGCGCCGAAAGATCAGCCACCCGAGCCCGATCCTGGTCGATCTGTTGGCGGGCCTCGGCGAGGTTCCGCTCGATGAGCACCCGCCGCTGCTCGGCGTGCTTGTGCGTCGCGACGAGACCAACCTGCTCTTGCTCCAGTTCGTGTTGCTGGGTCTGAAGGTCGTGTCGAGCGAACTCGGCCGACTGCTTCTCGTTCTCCAGCTGATGCAACTGGTCGGCGAGGTCGCGCCGCTGTGTCTCCAACCGCCCGAGCTGGTCGTTGAGCGTCGTCTGTTTGCAGTATAGCTTGTGGTATTGGTCCAACGCGAGATCGGTCCGCAACTGGCAATATCGTGCGTCCAACGCGCGGAATCGGCGGGCCTTGGCGGCCTGTCTTTGCACGATGCGCAGCCGCTTTTGGGTCTGCTGCAACTGCTCGCGTATCCGAACCAGATTGAACTCGGTGCGCTCCAACCGGCGGGCGGCCTCGATCTTGCGCGACTTGAACTTCGCGATCCCCGCCGCTTCCTCGAAGATCACACGCCGCTGGGCGGGGTTCGCCGTGAGCATGGCGTCCACCTTGCCCTGCTCGATGATCGAGTAGGCGTTGGTGC
>JAZFYE010000279.1:0-2953 GCA_036475395.1 Phycisphaerales bacterium | reverse complement strand
CACCAGGTTCCGAGATAGCCCAGCAAAGGCGGGCCGATCGTCACCAGCTCGTCGAGAAGGATGAGGTCTCCCGTTACGTCGCGCACGGTCCCCAGCCAACCGAACACGAGCACGGCGACGGCGTGATTCATCAGGATCAACCAGCGTGCGCCGTGGGCCAGCCGTTCGGCAACCAGTACGGCTCGAGGCGCATCGCCCCGAGATAGCCTTCGGTCACACCACAAGAGGCCGCCTTGGGTCAATCCCACCAGCACAAGGACCGGCCCGCAGGCCAGCGCCGCCACCGCCCAGGCCCCGATCGACCAGCCATCGTCGGGCGCGAGCCGCAGCCCGGCGTCCCAGGCCAGCATCACTGCGATCAGGACGATGGGGTAAAGCGGCATGAGGGGCGATCATCTGCAGCAGCCAACGTATCGGCGTGCGGACCCTTGGGCGCCAGCGTCAGGGGCGCCGCGCGATCCATCATGGCCGCTTGATCTCCCCCAGATCGACGATGACCCGGCTGTGGCGATAGAAGTCCACGTTCAGCGTGTCCTTCCTGACGAACGTGAACACCAAGCAGTTGGGGCGCGTGTTGTCCGCGTAGTTCAGATCGCCGATGCCCGGTCCGGCGTGCCGCGTATTGCGATAGTCCTGGGCGTGATTGTGAAAGTGAAAGACCGCGGTGTAGCCGGCATCCATCATCGCCTGCGATGCGTCGAAGCGATTGTCGGCCGTGCGATACCGTGGCGGGAACTCCAGAAGCTCGAATCGGCCCTGCTCGTCCAGTCCGATCACGCCGCCGTACTCGCAGGATTCATCGTCGTGATCGCGGTCGGCGTAGTCGAAGAGATGCTCCACGAGCGGCTCAGTGCGCATCGCCCGGATGGCCAGCAGCATCGCCGCCAAGTCGCCCCAGGTCAGCTCGGCCCGATGGGCGCCGAGTTGCTGGCCGTAGGTGCCGGGGAAACCCTCGAAGCGGCGGGAGTTGATGTGAAGCCGACTGGCGTGGATGTGATCCCTGACGCGCTGATACAACTCCTCAATGGACGCGTCCAGAAGCCAGGGGTCATGGATCGAGGCCGCGACAACAATGGGCAGCGTTCGCAGCTCCAGCTCACGACGGCGCGCCTGGGGCAACGCGGCCACGGCCTGCACCGCTTGTGACCAGAACTCGGCTCGCTGCGGTTGACGCAGTTTCCGCATCCACAGGATCTCCTCGCGGTTGCGGGGCACCAGCCCAAGCTCCGCCGCACCAGCGCGAAGATCGATCAGTATCAGATCGTCCTGGCCGACCGTGGTGTCGGCGAGCAGCTCGGTAAGACGATCGCGGTACCCGAGGCGATGCAGCAGCTCCCAGCACCGGGTGCGCAGTCCTTGCTGATAAACCTTGTTGGATCCTACGAAGAGATCGAAAACGACATCCACGACGTTCGGCTCGCCGTGGAGACGGACCAGAGCGTGATACTCCACACGATCGGTGTCGTCGACGAAGCCGATTCGGTTGGCCCACGCGCTGATCAACGCCGGACTCAAGTCCCGCCAGCCGTTTTCAACGATCAGGTCACAGAGCCGTTCCGCCCAGGCGCGGGCGCGCAAACGGGGCAAGCGCTGGCGAATGGTGCGCTTCAGCCCATCCAGATCGGAGCGGACGAGGCGCGTAAAGGCCGCTTCGCGAATGCTCGTGATGAAACCTGCTCGCCAGATCATGTCCTGCAGTGCCGCGATGTATTGCGGATCGTCCGGCTCGGCATCGAGCCGCTCCATGGCCGCAATATGGTTCCGCGGGCTGGTCTGGGTGGTGCGGAGGGTGGCCAGGGGATCGGCGACCGTCCGCGGGACGGCGCAGCCTGCCCACACAGTCAGGAGTGTCAGGTAGACGGCGAATCCCGCTGGCTTGCGACCGGCGAACATGACGGTAGTGTATCGGGCGGGTGGAACGGCGGTGGCCGGCTGCGCGCGGCCGCCCTACGATTAGCGCACCTTGCCGTGAAGGTCGTGGAGGGCGGAAGATGTCGCAGAATGACCGGGAATCCCTCACGAGCAGGCCGTTGGGATCATCCTTGCAAGAACGCGTTGAAAAGATCCTCGATCTCATTCGCCCCTCGGTCCAGTCCGATGGCGGCGACGTGGAGCTGGTCGATATCAGTGACGAGGGCGTGGTGCGTGTACGATTCCTCGGGGCCTGCACGGACTGTCCATCCAGCGAGATGACCCTCAAAATGGGAATTGAGCGAAATCTCAAAGAACACGTCCCGGAAGTCACGGCCGTCGTGTCTGTGAACTAAACCCCTTCATGACAATGGCTTGCGTCGATTGAGCTGGGGCTGGCCGCGGATCCGTGGCACCCGGACAACCGCCGAAAATAGGCAAAACTTGCTGACTCGGCGCGCGATCTGGTGTACCCTACGCGGTGGTGGGATCGCGCATGATCGCGCGATCACTTGGACAGGAGGTCCAGTGCATGCTTGTCATTACCAGACGCGAAGGGGAAGAGATTGTCATTGGGGATCCCGCGAACCCCTACGGCATCGTGAAGATCGCCTCGATCAAAGGTGAACGGGTACGGCTGGCGTTCGAGTTTCCCCGTCATATCGACATCCATCGACGCGAGGTCGCCGACCAGATTGCTGCGGCGAATCCCACGGTCCTGGGGACGATCCGTCCGGCCAGCGGCGACGGCACCTAGCGTCTCCGTCAACCGATTCTCGGGGATCACCGCTGCCGTGAGTGCCGGTGAGCGGTATGGGTGCGCTTCGAGGCGACCGTTTTGGACTGGCCCAATGAAAAGCTCGCAGCATGTGGTGGGTCACGCCGCGAGCGGGGGAAGGGAACAGACAGGCTCAACCCTGACAACCAGTCAGAAGAGCCTTGTGGCAGGAAAAGCCTCCGGCCCGGGCGAGGACCGGAGACGAACGGAATGACGGCGAGGGCATCTTGGCCCAGTGCCTCCCATCGGTCGCGACCGATGGGC
>JAZFYE010000278.1:0-4985 GCA_036475395.1 Phycisphaerales bacterium | reverse complement strand
GTGTCACTCAAGGCGATCCGGACCGCGCGGGATCGGATCGCCGACCTTGCCTTCCGTACACCACTGGTTCGGCTCAACGTGGATGATGCGCCAGTTGAGATTTACCTGAAGTTGGAGAACTTTCAGCGGGTTGGATCATTCAAGGTGCGCGGTGCGGGAAACGCGATGCGAGCCGCCCAGACGAAGGTACTCGCCGACGGCGTATACACCGCCAGCGCCGGGAACATGGCACAGGGACTCGCGTACGTTGCTCGCCGCATGGGCGTTCCGTGCACTGTGGTCGTTCCCGATCATGCGCCGCAAATCAAGCTCGACGCGATCAGACGCTACGGCGCGGGCATCGTGAAAGTTCCGTTTGATGAATGGTGGCAGATCATTGTGACCAATCGCTTCGAGGGAATGTCCGGTCGAATGATTCATCCCGTCAGTGATCCGGCGGTTGTCGCTGGCAATGGAACGATCGGCCTGGAGATCATTGAAGACCTACCTCAAGTTGACGCGGTGGTCGTGCCCTTCGGCGGCGGAGGGTTGAGCAGCGGCATTGCGGCCGCCATTCGTGCGCTCAAGCCAAAGACCACGATCTACGCGGCGGAGGTTGAGACCGCGGCTCCCCTGGCGGCCTCATTTGCAGCCAATGAACCGCGCGAGATCGAATACACACCGAGCTTCGTCGACGGCATCGGTGGCAAGAGCGTACTGCCCGAGATGTGGCCGATGGTTCGCGCCCTACTCGATGACTCGATCGTCGTGTCACTTGCACAGACCGCCGAGGCGATCCGGCTCATGGCGATGCGCAATCGTGTCATTGCCGAGGGCGCCGCAGGCGCATCGGTCGCCGCCGCACTGAGCGGTCAGGCCGGCGAAGGAACCGTTGTGTGCATCATCTCCGGCGGCAACATCGACGCGGCAATACTCACGAAGATCTTGAGCGGGCAAGTGCCGTAGTTGATCACTCGGCTAGGCAACGACCGGAGAAGTCCTGCCACAACCCACCCGATCTCGACTTCATGAAGACGGGGCTCGGCGACCCTCCTAGTCTTGCCGGCTCCTGGATACGCTACCTGATTCCGAGCCGCTGCTGCCGGCGCGAACATCAACGTGGTCGCAAGCCAAAAAAATACGCGCGGCCCCGGGCGGCAGCTCGGGGTCATTCATCAACTGAGCCGGCATGTCGATTCGGACGGTTTGCCTGGAGCTGCCTTACACGCGCGGCGGATCGTAGCCGTCGGTCGTCCAGAGCAATGAAAGTGAGCTGCGGAGCTTGGGGGGTAAGAGCGTATGGATCAACCGGCGGGCGAGGGGACGTCCCACCAGTACACCGATCGAAAGTGGAACCACAGCATACGCCAATGATAGCACAAGCAACGGCGGGGCGACGATTCGCTCGGCTGCGCTCCACGGGTAGGAGGGCTCCTCGTAGAGCCATATGAGCGTCGGAATGAGTGCATAGACGCCCGCGGTGGCCATGATCACACCGACCCAGATTAGCAGCCCCAATCGCCGCCGACGCAAAAGCGCGATCCCCCAAAAGCACCCCAAGATAAATGCCACCATCGAAAGCGGAACCCACATCAAGAACGCCCTTGGATCAATCACCGCACGCACTCCGCCGGCTCCTTGAACTAGCGTCACTTTATCTTGCAGACTCCACCACGTTGTGAACTTCGCGAATCGCGAGCCACGGTTGATAAACGCAGAGATCTGCGGCGGCGTTCCGGGCGGCAACATGATTACCGTTCCACCTGCTGTAGCAAAAGTCGTATTGACAGCGCCGGGAGCCGTGTTTAGCGCGGTGACCCCTCCTTGCTGAGCCTCCCATTGCTTGTATGAATCCTCGATATATGTTCGAAACTCGTTACGCGCTCCCTCGGCGCCGGTCGCCATTGAGAGGCCGAACAACGCACCGGAGGTTCCAAGCCAAATCACGAGCAGCACGAGCACCCACAACGCGGCAATGAGCGCAGCCCACCGGTTGGCCCATCGCCCCAGCACGGGGTATTCCAGCACCGACGCCACCGACCCACACTCGGGGCATCTGGCTATCAACAGATCGTAGTGCGGCTCCCGATAGATGTTCTGACCGGTGAGGTTGTAACCGCAGTGCACGCAGAGTCGATCGCCGACAATGACGCTAACGCGCTGCTCGGACACGTTGGCCTGTTTGTCATCAACAGGATCGATCGCGTTCATAGCAACGTTGCTCCGAGTGCTCGGCGCCGTCTTCGCCATCGGAATCGCCCGCGAACGAAGGCGCGATGCGCCGAGAGTATCAATTTGCCCAGCGGTATTCCGGCCAAGGCGAGCACCATGATAATGCCCAACGGCACACACGCGGCAACGGTGATCACACTCGTGCCGACGATCCAAGAAACCAGGTCAGGCACACGCCCGGCAAGAGCGGCCAGAGACACAGCTGCGCTCAAGCCCACGAGCAAGACGACCAGGAGCATCCAGCCAAGCCACGCCCGCCACCGCGAGATATGACTGAGGCCCGCCGTCAGCCACGCGCCCGTGACGATCGATACGGCCGCCAGGCTAACGCCGAGGTTGATCATCGCTTGCGGTGTCAGCTCCCCGTTCATCGCCGCGTATCCAAGCACAAACGCTCCGGCAATGACCGCAAGCGTTGAAAAGATCAGCGTCACCGCAACGGCATTCTGAAAGATGAGGGCGGTGATTGCGGTTCCAATGCGCAACGACGCGATCCATCGAGTGTGAAACGGATGTGTTTGACGCACGTAGGTCTTGCCACAACCTGGGCAGATAACCAGGGACAGCGCGTAGTGTGGGTCGCGGACCGCGCGCACACCGGCCAAGTCGCGGGCGCAGCCAAAACAGACATGGGCGATGGTCATGCTTCGTGCCCCAACCACCGCGCGAGATGCCCTAGACGTCACCATATCGGGCGGAGGTGATAACGATCTCCGAAGTCGTTGTTGGGAAGCTGAGGATTGAAATTGCGGGCCTAGCCGACAGCTCGGTTTGACCAGCGCGATGACCAAGCCGTCTTGCGAATCGTGCAAACGGCTGCGACTCACGGCGACGAACGATCTACGTAGCGGCCTGGTCAATCGCTGCGAGGTCAATGTCGAACCGGCGTTGTCACCGCCGGTGCGCGGTCTTGCCCCGACCGGACTCGTACAAGACACGAAGACGCGATGTAAGACGGCAATGGTGGCACCGCTCGCGTCGAAACAGCGCCGCCGTGTGGCTTTCCACCTCCGGACAACGTCGTGGCCTCGAGTCCAGCTTCTTGCTCAGGTTCGAGGCCCTCAATCTCCGGTCCGTGCCCGATTCGTGCGTCGCGGGACGAACTTGGCGGCCGACTTTCCCGGAAGATACCTCGACCTCGTGGCGGACACCAACCGGGAATCTTCCTCGAAAGAACCGGCACATAAAATATCAGAAATGGAGGGCGGTGGGAGTGCCAGCCTGTCAATTTTTCCACAACTGCGATTCCTGCCCGGCAAAACCCGGGGGTGTCAGCTGCAAAGGCAGTGATAGCAAAGCTTTGCGGGCGCAGTCGATGTGTTTATCTCGCGGCCGACAGGGCGGTCTGCGTCAACTTATCCACATGCCGACGATCGTCCCAGACGCTGCAACACAGCGGCAGTGATCGGTGCGTTGGCCTCGGGCAACTCGAAGTCGGCCAACTGATCCAGCGGCACCCAGCGATGCTCGGCCACAGCCAAGTTCCGCACAACGAGGTCCGGCGGGACGTTGGCGATCATGGCGTGGAGCCGAACCAAGATTTCGCCGTAGCGGTGCGCCGTAACTACAAGTGGCTCAAGGTGTTGCACAGCAACCCCGATCTCCTCGGCCAGTTCTCGTCGCAGCGCTTGCTGGGCCGACTCGCCCACCTCGATCTTGCCGCCGGGGAGTTCCCACTGCCCGGCCAGGTGCGTGCCTGGCAGACGGCGCGTCAGGAGCAGTTCACGTCCGTGACCTTCGCGCCACAGCGCAGCGATGGCTACCTCCGTCAGCGGCGGCTCGACCACGTTGGGAAGCCCCGGGAGGGGCCCCGAGCTGGACTCAAGACGAGGATTCTTCATAAGTTGCTTCGGAGCAGTGATTTACGAAAATCTTCGGAAGCTGAGAATCTGCCATTGACCGACGGCCAGGCAGCAGGCTACTGTGGGGAGTAGCCTATCGAAACGGCCTTCTGGCCGTGGCGTGCCGCCGTCCGGAAGTGTCGGAGCGTCCGGGCGGCGGGTTCTTTTTTATGCGCGCGCGAGAAGTTCGGCCGGCGGCGGTTGCCCGCGATGTTCGATTGCATGTCGTGTAACACGCTCCGCCAAACTCAACGCCTCGCGCAGATCCCAACCGTTCAACATGCCGTGCACGAGACCCACGACCGTCGCCTCGCGCGCCTCGGCGCCAAGCGGCTGACTTCCCGTCCACGACGCACCGGCCGTGTACAACGCAAGCGGCTGATCGGGCTGCACCCACATCGCGACCTGCGAGTCAGACTGGCGCAGCAACTCGCTCAGCGCATCGGGCATCGGTTTTCCGATCGCGCTGGGCAGCACCACCGCCAGGGCCGCTTCATCGACCACGACCACGTCGGCGAACTTCAGTCCCGACGTCGGAGCCGTTCGCGGCTCATCGTGATCGGCCCGGTTCGTCAGATCGAGCACGCGCAGGCACGAACCACATTCGGCAAGAAACCGGTCAATGACCGAGCGGCACTGGCCGGTTCGTCTCGCGAGAGCGCCGTACACGACGGCGTCGGCCTGCTGCGCGACGTCGGCGAGATCAAAGTCCCATTGCAGCTCGTCGAACGCCGCGCGAGCCTCGTCGCTGCGCGACGTCGATGACCCGATCAATCGTAACCGCCCGGTCGGCAGGTCAGGATCGCTCTGCAAATGACTCGCGTCGATCTGTTGCGACTGAAGCAGCGCCAACAACCGCTCGGCCGTTGCATCCTGACCGAGCCGTGAGATCGCGATGCCGGTGTGCCCCAGCAGCTTCGCATGAAGCGGCAC
>JAZFYE010000277.1:0-2978 GCA_036475395.1 Phycisphaerales bacterium | reverse complement strand
GGGCGATCGGGAGGTTAGTGTTCCAGTGCGAGGCCGGGGTGAATCAACGCGTCGGCCGGGTGCGGTGATGAACGAGTGGCGTAGTAGTGATGAGTGATCGATCGATAACCGAACTGATCCGCCTGGATTGCGATGGCGAACTCGACCAGGAGCAGGCCAAGCAGCTCCGGCGGCACCTGCAAGAGCATCCGGAGGACCGGAAGCTGGTGGAATCGGAGCGTCGGCTGCGTGAGCGTGTCGGCATGGTGATGACGGCAGCGTGCCCGTCGGCGCCCGCAGACCTGGCCGAACGGATTCAGCATCGTCTTGGGACGGCCGAGGCGGACATCGAGGCCGAGCCGGCTGGATTCTCGTTTGCGCGATGGCTACAGGGGCCTCGCCGGGCCAACGTCTATGCGGTCGCCGCGTCGCTGGTTCTGGTGGCGGGTGCGGTGCTGGTTGGGATCTTCGGCCCGCAAATTGACGACCAACCAACGCGGACCGGGCAGGCGGTCGAGGCCGCCACGTCGGTCGCCGGTGAGCATGTTGACACCGCCTTGGATAATGGTCGGATGCTCGACTCTATGATGCCCTATGACAGCCTCACAGAGGCCGAAATCGTGATGGCGCGCTACCTTGACGCAAGGTTGACCGCTTTTGATCTTCGAGGCGCCGGCTATGAGTTCGTCGGGGCGATGAAGTGCGACGTGCCGCATTGCGAGCGCGGCTGCCATTTCCTCTACCGCCGTCAGGACAGTACGCCGGGGCTGGTGAGCCTGCACATCGTGCCTGACCACGGGCAATTCGACCTGAGCGAGGGTCAGCCATTCGAGGGCGAACTCCCGCTGGACAGCACGCTTTTCCCGAAGAATCCCGGCTGCCCGCAGGACGTGATCATGTTCAGCGACGGCACGCTCGTGTTCCTGGTCGTCATGTGCGTATCCGAACACGCCATGAACGTCCTGCACGCGATGCAGGGGCAGCTTCTGCACACTGATGTGGACGCGCCCTAGTCCTGCTCCCCGTAGCGGGGAATAATCTTCAGAAGCACCGCGGCCCGGCCGAATCACCCTGGTTGGAGGTTCGTCTGAATCCCGCGTCGACGGTTGGTCTGAGGCGATCATTCGGTTGGCCGCGAACAGCGGCGGAGAAAATCGATATGCGACGAAGATGGTTCATAGCGTGTCTGTGGGTTGGATCCGTTTGTGTTCCGGTGGTGCCGGGCGTCGCGCAGCATGCGTTGGACGCCAACACCGCCGTCGGGAGCGGCGGGCGCAATTCTCGTGTTGTCGGTCCTGACTACAGAGCGCGGAACTTGCTCGTGACCGGGAACGTCGTGGCGGGTCGCGGGTTTCGCGGCACCGTCGGGTACGCTGCGCCGAACGACTTTCGTGATCAGCTCGGATCGAATGACTTCTTCTTGTTTCGGGCTGGAAGCGCCTATTCGGCCTCGGCGCTGATCGCCACGGGGCGGACGTTCGAGCAGCTTCGATACGGCCAGCAGCTGGGCCTGCTCGAATATCGTCGCGAGGGGTCTGGGGCGACGCTCGGCACGATCAGGGAGCAGCGTGTCTTTCCCCGACGATTGTTGATCGAGAATCGGATTCGGCTTGATCAGTACGCGGCGGCCGCGACGAGCAGCAACCTCATCGAGGCCGGCAGTCAGCCGGACGTGGTCGGCATTCTTGCCGATCAGGAGGGGCGCGCGGTGGCGGCGAGCGTGTCGAGTATGCGCGGGATGCAGCTTGAACCGGTCGAGATCCAGTACCACACGCTCGGGCTGACCAGCTTTGACATGGCCCGCGTCCGTGAGGATCTGCTCGCGGGCCGAGCGATCGACCCGCTGGGTAGCCCATTTGACGCTCGCTTCACGGACCTTCCGCTTGGCGACGCGCGCGTCGAGTCCGCTGTGGCCGAGGGTCGAGTCGAGCCGCAGACGACCCAACTCCTTATCGAGCCGGAGCGTGAGCTGGACTACCAACGGATTCTTCAACGCATCGCGAAGCGCTACGCGCAGCGCGAGAACGCCGACGTGGACGTCGAGCTGAGCCTGCTCGATCAGCTTGATGAGCAATTTCGCAAGCTCCGCGACCAGTTGCTCGAAGCCGAAGCGGCCGCCGCGCCTGATGCCGAAGAGATGGCCGAGGGTGACGAGGAGGACGACGAGACCTCGGAACTGAACCTTCGGAAGCTCATGCCGGCGCTGCGCCACGGCGAGCGCCTAAAGCAATTGGCCAGTCAGGACCGGACCCGTTTCAACGAGCTACTCGCCCAAGCTGAGCAGAGGCTCCGCGACGGCGAGTACTTCTGGGCGGAGAGCCGCTTCCGTCGGGCCCTGAGGTTTGTCCCCGGTCATCCCCTGGCGACGGCCGGTATGGCCCATGCTCAGATCGGGGCGGGCCTGTATTTGCCGGCGGCTCTGACCCTGCGTCGGTTGCTGACGAATCATCCGGAAATGATCGACGTGCAATATGACCAGAGCCTGTTGCCGAATCGGGTTCGCCTCAGAACCGTGATCGACGCGCTGCAACGTCGTCTGCCGGAGCAGCGCGATCGGGGATTGAACGCCTTCGTTCTCGCCTACATCGGACACCAGCTCGATGATCGTTCTCTCGTGGAAGCGGGCCTAGCCGTCATGGGCGAGGTCGATCCCGACGATCCGCTGCTGGGCGTGCTCAGGGAGGTGTGGCTCGGAGGCGAGTTCGAGGCTCCGACTCAATTGCCCCCGACACCCGAGAAGTAGGACGACTCCGATAATCTCCGGCCCAACCGACCGGGCAGGCGATCGGTCCTTGGGGCGCTGTGCGACTGCTCCAGGTCGTCAACTCACCGTCCCTTTACGCCGACCACCGACCACCCGCTTCAGCCACTATGCTGGTCCGGTCGATAATCCGTATAGATGAGTACGATCGGCTCACCCATTCTGACCTCGCTGCTACAGGTGGCTCAAGCCCAGCAGGTTGTGAGCAAAGCTCGCGATCGTGAACGCCGTGCCAGCG
>JAZFYE010000276.1:0-6961 GCA_036475395.1 Phycisphaerales bacterium | reverse complement strand
CCCCTGGGCGCTGCGGTTGCCTTCGCACACCCCCGGCGGGTGGTTCCCCGGCTCAGCTGTTTCGGCGTCTTTTCGGCTTTTCGCAAGAGTGCCGACGACTCCGGACATACATCCTAGGACCGATGCGGCAGCAGTGGAGTCGGCCAACTGGAGCACGGGTCCGGGAGCCGTCGATCCTGCCGCCGTGTGGGGATCCAAGTCTTCATGAGACGGACAACTCCCGGAAGAGTGGTTTCCTTTCTAGCAGTTCAAAGAAAAAGGAGATACCGATGATAACCCGATCTTTCAATCGTACGACACCGTCGCCGTTGCTGCGCGGTTTTTTCGCCCCGGTGGTGATCGCAGTGGTTGCCGCGCCCGGCAGCTTGGCCGGTGCCGATGTCGTGGAATTCGCGATCACGCTGGACGGCTCCCAGGAGGTGCCGGCCGTCGATACGCCGGCAACCGGAAGCGGCGCCGCCACCTTGAATACCGATACGAATCTGTTCACTTGGAATATCACCTTCAGTGATTTGGAGGGGAACCAGACGGCCGCACACTTCCACGGTGCCGCCCCGATCTGTGAAGAGGCCGGCCCCTTGATCACCCTGCCCCTGGGCAGTCCGATCGTGGGGCAGGCAACACTTACGGCACAGCGGGCGGCGGACGTTCTGGCTGGTCTTTGGTACGTCAACGTCCACACGAACCTGCATCCCGGTGGTGAGATTCGTGGCCAAGTGGCGCCGGTTCCGCTCGATGATCCGTTGCCGGCAGTACCGACCGGAAGCGTGCACGTGAAACTTGAAGTCGTCGCGGACGGACTCACCGCACCCAACTGGGGCGCGAGCGCCCCCGGAATTACGGATCGACTGTACGTGACTGATCAGGACGGGATTCTCTGGAACATCAACTTGCCCACTGGCGAAAAGAGCGTCTTCCTTGATGTCAGCGGCCGAATCGTGGAGTTGGGAATCTTCGGCAAGGGTTCGTTCGACGAGCGCGGACTGCTCGGCGTGGCGTTCCATCCCGACTATACCAACAACGGCTTGTTGTACACCTACACCTCTGAGCCGAACCGCGGACCCGCTGATTTTTCCACCATGCCCAAAGGGGTCAAGGCCAACCATCAGACGGTCATTCTCGAGTGGGAGGTTCTCGATCCGGCCAATCCCGACTCGGTTGTAGATCCCAAGAGCGCACGTGAGTTGCTGCGCATCGATCAGCCGCAGTTCAATCACGACGGCGGGGCCCTGAACTTCGGGCCGGATGGGATGCTGTACATCTCGCTGGGTGACGGCGGAGCAGGAGACGACCAGGAGACAGGAACGGACCCCTTCGGCGAGCCGAATCTCGGTCACGGCTGTCGCGGCAACGGCGCGAACATCAACACGATCCTCGGCACGGTAGTTCGCATCGATCCACAGGGTAACAACTCCGCCAATGGCCAATACGGTATCCCGCCCGACAATCCCTTCGTGGGCGAGGAAGGCGTGGATGAGATTTTCGCCTCCGGTCTCCGCAATCCCTTTCGGTTCTCATTCGACTCAATGACCGGCGACTTGTATCTGGCGGACGTCGGTCAAAATGACATCGAAGAGATTGACATCATCGTCTCCGGCGGTGACTACGGCTGGAACTTCAAGGAAGGGTCGTTCTTCTTCATTCCAAACGGTGCGAACCCGGGCTACGTCACCGACATGGCCCAAGAAGTGCCCGACGGATTGATCGATCCCATCGCTCAGTACGATCACGATGACGGCATCGCGATCATCGGCGGCTTCGTCTACCGCGGCATCAGGATTCCCGCCCTTGCAGGTCGTTACGTGTTTGGCGAGTTTGCTTTGACGTTCGACAACAACGGCCGGTTGTTCTACCTCGATGAGAACGATGACATCCAGGAGTTCCAGTTGGTCGGCCAGGACGAGGTTGGGCGATTCGTGTTGGGGATGGGACAGGACGCCAAAGGAGAGCTGTACTTGATGGCAAACTCGACCGGCGTTCCCTTTGACAGCACGGGCGTTGTCCTGCGGATCGTGCCAAAAACCGGCGACCTCAACGGCGACGGTGTTGTCGGCGCTGCCGATCTTCTAATACTGTTGGTCAGCTGGGGCGACAAGAACTCCCCCGCGGATCTCGACATGAACGGCACCGTCGGTGCGAGCGATCTGCTCATACTGCTCGTCAATTGGGGATGAGGTCTGAATAGACCACACGCGTAATCGCCGGCAACCTCCTCAGCCCGACGGGATGACATGCACCCGTCGGGCTGCCGGCAGTTTGGACTTGCTCAATTTCGACGGTGGAAGTCGCCACGGAGCGATGGGGTTCGATGCGCTGCCCACGAGCTGCAGGGGAAGCGACCCCGGCGGTCCACCGGACTTCGACGGTGATGGAAACGTTGGCGCCGAAGATCGTCTCGTGCTTCTGGTCAACTGGGGACCGTGTCCGTGAACAAGGCATCAGGGCGTCGGGGCATCGAGAGGAGGATTGAGGCTTGAGGCCTGTGTGAGCCTGTGGTATACTCTTTCCGAGGTGCCACGTGGAGGTGCCTGACCTTCGGCATCTAGCGTTACAGCGGCCCGATCGCAGGTGTTCGGCCGCGGAGTCGTAGCGGCGCAGGCTCCGGCTCAACGGCCTATCAGGGCTCAGGAGGTAGAATTGTGCGATCCGAGCTATTGGCGGCGCTGTGCCTGGTGCTCATCGCCGTCGCAAGCGGATGTGTGGAGTCTCCCGCGCAACCAGCGCGCCGATCCGACGTTGGTGATCCCAGCCGCCTGATCGGTCCCGGCGCTGGGTCCGGCGATGTGGCACTGCGTGGCGGGGCGCGCGCCGATCCCGATTCATTACCCACGGCAGCATTGGGCAGTAAGCCTTTCGACGGTATTCCGTTGTTCGGTCAGATGAGTTTGACGGACGAGACGGATATCAAGATCCAGCTTCCCGACGGCATCGGCTTCCAAGCCGGTCGCTACGGCTTTGCGCACATTGGGTACTTTGTGGGCGCCGACCCAGCCGACCCGGCGAAGCTCGTGGTCCAACGAACCGAAGGCGGAACCCTGGGCGGTTATGTGTTCGAACCGGGCCGCGAGCCGCCAACGCTCCTGCTGGAGTGGGAGCAGTACCATTCCCAAACCGGAGGCAGCGGCAACCTCTTCTTTACTGTCATCGACACGCAAGGGCAGCAGCTGAGATTCCAACGGCTCGCGAACCAAACACGCTTCAACTCCCTCCCCGGCCCGGGGCACGTGGTTTGGTCTGAGAACATGCCCTTGGACCAATGGGTGCGTCTAAGACTCGAGTATGTCGCCCGGAGCGGAGGGCCGGGATCCAACGACGGCGCTTTGGTAATGAGAATGGACGCCGGGTCAGGCCTTCAGACCGTCGCATCCATTTCGGACCATGACATGACGAATATCGACAGTATCCGTCTCAGATTGACCGTTGCAAACACCACGAGCCGGCTCGCCGCATGGCGCAAGCTCATCTGGGACGGAACCGGCCGAGATGTTTTCGGCGCGACGTCCAACCCTGATTCGCTTTGGCGAGACACCGGCCATCAGATCGGGGCGATGGAGCCTGATGAAGCCGGAGGCGTCCGCGCAAAGATTTGGGTGCATTTCAACCCGGGACTTTATGGTGACGGGGGCGAAGTCCTGGGCGCTGACGTTCAGCTCGATACTGATCCGAGCTTCCGCTCACCACTGACCCAGACGATTGCGATTTCCTCGGCCGACGCGTACAACGGCGTCGCGACGTTCAGCGGATTGACTCCCAACACTCGGTACCATGTTCAAGCCCGCCTCAAACGCAACGATGTTGAGGTCACCACAACATACGCCACATCGTTCCGAACAATGAGCGTACCAGGCGGAGCGCCCGGGAAAATCCACATCATCCACGGGTCGTGTTCCAGCTCAGGGACGGTTTGGACCCCGTGTACGACGTTCCGGACCGCACTAGCGCATGCCCCGGACGATGCCACCGTCGTCTTTTCACATATCGGAGACTTGAACTACATCGATGTGTTGATCGAATACGACGATGCGCCACCCGGACCGGACAATCCCAACGCCACCGATGCACTGTTTGATCGCATGTACGACCAGATGTTCCTGTCCGCGGAGTTTAATGATCTGGCATCGAACGCTTCGTGCTGGTTCATGTGGGACGATCACGAAGTGTTGAACGGCTGGGGCGGTCCGGGCTCGATCCACCAGCCGGACCCGGCGCTCTTTGAAATGGCACGAGATGCAGCCGACCGCTGGTGGGGTAACCGGCTGCTCGATGAAACATCGTTGAGCCGGCGCTACTACCACGTCGAAACCAGCCAGTGCCTTTTTGTCTATCTGGATGCGCGCAGCCACGGTGACCAAAAGACGACACTGTTAGGACAAAAGCAGAAGATGTGGGTGAAGCAGTTGCTCGCCGACAAACCCAAACCGATCGTCTTCCTCATGTCGCAGGTGACGTGGGCCAGTGGCTCCGGACCCGGCCGCCGCTACGAGAACTGGCACAACCACACCGCTGAGCGCGACGAGATCATCAATCACTTCCTCGACGTTAACCCCACCGGCCATGTATTTCTCGTCTCCGGGGATCACCACTTGGGCATGCACAATACGTTCGATTTCGCCGAGTTTGGTCCAAGAGTGCATGGAGATTGGATGAGCGGCACATTCGCAACGTCCCGGCTCAACACCCAACTCACCGAATGGGGGCCGGGCGGCGAGTACCCCGCCGACCACCTCGAGTATTTCGGCGTCCCGCTCGCTGGGCTCATACGAGGCTACCTTCCGATCGACATCGATGAGAAGAACCTTACCGTGCGGCTGGCTTTCGCCGACGGCGTCACCGGCGAACAAACCTACTTCAAAGAATACAACCTCGCAGAGCTTCCTTGTCCGTGGGATCTTGATAACAACGGCAACGTCGGCGCTTCGGATCTGCTCTCTTTGCTCGTGCAATGGGGAACCGACCCGGGCGGACCGCCGGACTTCGACGGCAATGGGAACGTCGGCGCATCCGACCTCCTCGCCCTCCTCGCCAACTGGGGGCCGTGTCCGTAGGAATGAGCTCAACTCGCACATCCTCACACATGCGAGTACGCGGGCATTGGCCAACCGACGCTGATATCTCAGAAATGCCGGTTTGACACGGCCGAATCATGGTACACTGTTCCCGTTCGGTCGCATGGGGGGATTTCCTGCGGCCATGGACCTGCCGCAGGCGCTTCTACTGTGCGGCCTCTACCTTCAGGGAGGTTGAGCCATGTCGTCCAAGTCGAACTTCACAATCCCAGCGGCCGCTACGATTAGTTTCTGCCTCATTGGCGGGACAACACCCGTCCTCGCAGACATCATCAACGTACCTGGCGACCAGCCGACGATCCAGGCGGGAATCGATGCTGCCATGGACGGCGACGAGGTCGTCGTCGCCGACGGGACGTACATCGGAGCCGGCAACAAGAACCTTGCGTTCAACGACCGATCGCTTACCCTCCGGTCGGCGAACGGGCCCGCCAATTGCGTGATCGACTGCGAGGACGATGGCCGGGGGTTCTTCTTCGTCAACGAGACCGGGACCATCATCATCGAGGGGCTTACCGTCACGCGCGGCCGCGTCGGCATCGCCTCACCGGGAGGGAAAAGGGGCGGCGCGGTCTACTGTGTGCGCTCGTTCGCCACCTTCGTCAACTGCATCTTCGACGACAACCACGCCCATGCGGGCGGCGGTGTCTTCGTGGCAACGCCCGACACCGGCGCCGTGTTCATCAACTGTCAGATCACCAATCACGTCTTCGAGGGCGCTGGGGGCAAAGAGGACATCCACACGGGCGGTGGCGCCTTCGTGCGTAGCGGCGCGATCGTGGCTTTCATCAACTGCACGATTGCCGACAACGCCGTCGTGCCCGGCGGCGACCACGTCGGCGGCGGGATCCACGTTCGCGATGACACCAGCGTACTGCTCGCCAACTGCGTCCTCTGGGGGAACTCGGCTGCGTTCGGCGACCAGATCGGCCTGACGCTCGGGGGTATCGTCACCGTCCACTACAGCGACGTCCAGGGCGGAGAGGCCGGTGTCTCGAACGACCGAGGAACGCTCAACTGGGGCGCCGGCAACATCGACGCCGATCCGCTGTTCGTTGATCCCGACAACGATGATTACCACCTCTCGCCCGGCTCACCCTCTATTGACGCGGGCAACAACTGGGGCGTGCCGGTGGATGTATTTGACTACGACGAGGACGGTCTCTTGTGCGAGCTGTTCCCCTTCGATCTGGATGGCAATCCACGCTTCAACGCGGACGAAGCGGACTTTGATCCCGGCTGCGGCGTACCTGTCGTCGTGGACATCGGCACATACGAGTATCAATTCGATCCAGCTGACCAAGTCACCTTTGCCGATCTGAACGGTGATGATGTTGTAGGCGCAGCCGACCTGCTCGGGCTCTTGGTTAGTTGGGGTCCATGCGCAAGGGGATGCTGTCTAGCTGACCTCGACCTTGACGGCACCGTCGGCGCCTCCGACCTCCTCGCCCTCCTCGTCAACTGGGGGCCGTGTCCGTAGGAAGAAGGCACTGGGCACTGGGCACTGGGCACTAGGAAGAAGGCATCATGGTATCGTGGCATCAACGCATCGAAGGGGGGAGACGGCCTGAATTCGTCCCACGAGTGCCATATTACGGCTGCTTGTACGCCACGCCCTGGCGCATCACGAAGCGCACATGTTGAAGCGCCGTGATATCCGTCAGCGGGTTCGTGTCAACGGCGATGATGTCAGCCGCTTTGCCCGGTTCGATTGTGCCGATCTCATCCGACAGTCCAAGGAGCGTGGCGGCGTTGATGGTGGCGGCGATGATCGCCTGCATCTCGCCCATTCCGGCTTCGACCATCAGGGCGAACTCCTCAGCGTTTCGCCCGTGCTCGCTCACGCCGGAGTCCGTGCCGAACGCGATCCGCACGCCGCCTCGGACCGCCTTGGC
>JAZFYE010000275.1:0-8289 GCA_036475395.1 Phycisphaerales bacterium | reverse complement strand
AAGGTGCAGTTCCTTGCCGCCATTCTCCACGAGCCTGAGTTGCTCATCCTCGACGAGCCGTTCTCCGGACTCGATCCCGTCAACACCGAGCTGCTGAACCAACTCATTCGCGAGCTGCACGAGCACGGTACGACGATCATCTTCTCGACCCACGTGCTGCACCAGGCAGAGCTCATCTGTGATCGCATCTTTTTGATCAACAAGGGCGTGAAGATTCTCGACGCTACGCTTGAGGAAATTCAACAACGGTTCGACCCAAGGACAATCGTCGTCGAGCCGGTCGATGGCGAAGTGCCCAGCGACCGAATCGCGGGCGTCCAAGCGGTGCGAAGAATGCCCCACTCAGCTGCGTTTGAATTGGAACTTGAGGACTCAGCTGACCCGCAGGTGATCATGCAGCGTATTCTGTCGCAGCGTCCGATGCGATCCGTGGAACTGCGCCGACTCAGCCTCGATGAGGTTTTCATCCAGGTCGTGCAGAAGGACGTCGGCTTAGACGCAGCCGAGCTTGCCCGCGAGGAGCTGAGCCATGTCTAAGATCGCGGCCATCGCGTGGCGCGAATTCAAGCAGACGGTCATGCGCAAGATTTTTCTGTTGGCGGTGCTCGGCATGCCGGTACTGGTTATCGCGATCGGGGCAATTGCCATGGTAATGATGAAGACACATCAGGAACCCCCGCTCGTTGGAATAGTGGCGATCGTCGATCCCACGGGCGAACTGTCCGCAGCGGCGCAGATCGAATTCGACCAAGAGAAGATCCGAAGCGACGAGGAGCAAGAAGAGCAAGAAGCTGTAGAGAGCGCCACAGAAGCGTTGGAAAGTGGGTCGTTCCCATCGGGTTCTATCGGTACACCCGGCGCGATGCAAAGGGCAGTGCGGGGCGAGGTACTCATAACAATCGAGCGAGTTGAAGCCGATACCGAGGCGTCGCTCAAGACACTCAAGCGACGACTGCGCGATGATGATGATCTTCTTGCAGTAGCGGTGATCTCTTCTGAGGTGCTTGACGCCCCTCCTTCCAAAGGAAAGCCGCCAAGGTTCCAACTGTTCGTTCCTGAGGGAATTGACAGCGATCACGTGAGCTTGATCGAGCAACGACTCGGCGCATCCGTGGTGCGCGTTCGAGCCCAGCGCACCGACCAGGATCCCGAGGAGGTGCTGGCCATGCTCAAACGCCCCAGGGCCGATACGAAACGCATGCTTGAGGGCGAGCAAGAGATCGATGCCTCGGAGGGAGCACGCGAGATAGCACAGATCATCATTCCCATGGCCTTTATGATGCTGATCTGGATCGGCACGCTCACTTCAGGCCAACATCTCCTGATGACCACCATCGAGGAGAAGTCCAACCGCGTGATGGAGGTGTTGCTGAGCGCCGTAAGTCCATTTCAATTGATGACGGGCAAAATCCTCGGCCACGGCGGTGTCGGCCTGTTGATCGTGCTCATCTATTCGTCCGTCGGAATCGCCGCTTTGATCGCGCTCGAACGGTTTACGCAATTCATTACCACCATGGATCTGGTGTACCTCGCCATCTTCTACTTCATGGCGTACTTCATGATTGCCTCGATCATGGCTGCGGTAGGCAGTGCTGTGAGTGAGATTCGCGAAGCGAATACGTTAGTGACACCGGTGATGCTGCTGTTGATGGTCCCGTGGATGTTGTGGATGCCGATCACGCAGGCGCCCAACGGCACGGTCGCCACGGTTTGCAGCTTCATTCCTCCGATGAGTCCGTTTGCGATGATTCTTCGCCACGTTGCGGAAGAGGACATACCGAGGTGGCAGTATCCGGTTTCGATTATTTGGGGTTACATTTGCGTCCTGGGAATGATTTGGTTCGCGGCGAAGATCTTCCGCGTGGGTGTGCTGATGTACGGCAAACCACCATCACCCATTCAGCTCATCAAATGGGCGCGGTATTCGTAGCCGAGAGAGAACGGCTTGAGGTTTGAGCGACAATGGGTCGCCGAGCGTCGCAATTTCACCCAATATCGAAGTATCGCTCGGTCAATCGCGCAACTGTGCTTTGATCTGGGTCGTGTCTTAGCGCAACGAGATCGTTGTAAAGTCCGTCCGGGGTCATCTGGAGCATGTGCGAGATGCCTACCCTTCCAAACTGCTCGCGCACTGCCTTCTTTACGCGTGAGCGTGCCTTCTTCCCATCAACATCGCTTTCGTGTGCGGAAGCTGGGGCCGTCTGAGCAACGCCCAGCAGAGCCGTTGTGATAAGCTCAAGAAGATATCCGCCGAAGTCGGGGCGGCGGCCATCGATGTCATCGAATTTGTATTCCCGGGCCAACTTCCACGAGGAGAGCGCTTGGCCGGCTTTCGACGCAACCTTCGGATCAGCGGCAAGCGCGGCAACTGCTCGACCAACAAAGAACGGCGTTTCGGATTGGGCAAAGTGCGGATCCTTCTTCGCCCCTTCCTGCCAGTTTTGCTCCGTCACGCCAAAGTTCTCCAACATCATCTCGGAGCGCAAGAACCCGGGCGTCACAGCGAGGGCCGTGATATCGTGACTCTTCAATTCGACCGCCATGGCATACGCCAGACGGATGGCCGACATCTTCGACAGGTCATAGAACAAACTGCCGCGATACAAATTGTGCGCGCCGTCGGTGATCTCGACGATCAGACCGCTGTTGTGCTCGACCATGATCGGAACGCCGTGACGGCTTGTGATGATGTGAGCGTTCACCGCGCGATCGAGCATGAGCATGCCCTTGTCAAGGGAGAGCTTCCAAAAGGGCTTGCCCCATTCGGTCAGGTCGTCCCCGCCCCAGACATCGTTGACGAGAATGTCGAGCCGGTCTTGCTCGTGCTTGATTCGATCAAAGAGTGTCTGAACCTGACTCTCGACAGTGTGATCGACTTGCACGTGGATGCCTACGCCGCCGCGGGCGGTGACCATCTCCGCCGTCTCTTCAATGGTCTCTGGCCGTTTGCCGGTGGCGGGCTTGCCTCGAACACTCCGGCCGGTGCAATACACCGTGGCGCCTGCCTCGCCGAGCATGCACGCGATGCCGCGCCCAGCTCCGCGCGTGGCCCCAGCGACGACTGCGATTCGATCGTTCAGATCAGCCATAGACCTCCTCCACCGCTTCCCAGGGTTGATGAACGTGATCCATCCACGGTTGCACACCCACCCGTCACTTCTCTTGGGCCCGTCACCAGTGGGCCGCGCCGATCTATCCTCGCAAAGGAAGAATAGTCGGTCAATTGCTCCGCCTGATCCGTTCGGTGTACCTTGTGCGATATGACCCAATCGACGCCTCGTGTAGCATCTGATCTCGTTTTGCTCGGTTTGACAGCCGAGGAGGCGGCTGCGCTTACGGCCGCGATTGAGCAAGGAGCCGCCGAGGGTGATCCCGAGAAGGCTTGGCGTCGGATCTACACGGCGATTCTCCGACCCGAACATCCGTTTGAAGCGCATCTTCGCGCCCATGAGGCCGTCTTCGCCAATTGGGATGCTTCCAAGCGACCCGCGCCGGTGTGGGTTCCCGATCCGGAATCAATAACGCAGACGAACCTTGCGAAGCTGATGCGCGATCGTGGGTTGGAAGACTACGACGCGCTGTCCAAATGGTCGATCAACGATCGCTTCAGCTTCTGGGACGAGATAATCAAGCGGCTGGGCATTCGCTTCAGGCAGACGCCTGAGGGAATAGTGGCCAATGAAGCTGAGGTCGAATCGCCGACTTGGCTTCCCGGGGCGAAGCTGAACATTGCTGACAGTTGCTTCAGCGCAGATCGACAGAGCACCGCGATCGTGTACGCCAAACAGGACGGTGCCCTTCCCAGGATGACGCTGGGCGAACTTGAAGCAATGACGAATCAGGTGGCCAACGGTCTGCGCGATCTTGGTTTGGACCCGGGTGATGCGGTCGCGATCGACATGCTCATGACCACTGAATCCGTGGCGATCTATCTCGGGATCGTCAAGGCCGGCTGTGTTGTGGTATCGATCGCTGATAGCTTTGCGGCCGAGGAGATCGCCACGCGATTGCGGATTGCGAACGCCAAGGCGATCTTCACCCAGGACGTCATTCTGCGCAGTGGCAAACGTTTACCGCTGTACGAGAAGGTGAAGCAGGCCGACGCGCCGCAGGCCATCGTGCTGCCGGCCGAAGACGAACTGAGCATCGAGCTGGCTGAGGGCGATCTCGCGTGGACTGATTTCCTGAGCGAAAACGATATCTTCGAATCGGTGGCGCGCGATCCGCAGGATCACAGCAACATCCTGTTTTCATCAGGTACGACGGGTGCTCCGAAAGCGATCCCGTGGACGCACACCACGCCGATCAAATGTGCTGCCGACGGCTGGTTACATCACGACATACGCCCAGGCGACGTGGTGGCTTGGCCGACGAACCTCGGCTGGATGATGGGCCCATGGCTGATCTATGCGTCATTGGTAAGCGGGGCAACGATCGCGCTGTATGAAGGTGCGCCGAACACGCGCGGGTTCTGCGAGTTCGTTGCCAACGCGAAGGTGACGATGCTCGGTGTGGTACCGAGCCTCGTCAAAGCGTGGCGAATGAGCGGATGCGTGGACGGACTGGATTGGTCATCGATCCGCGCGTTCAGCTCGACGGGCGAATGTTCCAATGCTCAGGACATGTTCTGGCTGATGTCGCGGGCACAATATAAGCCGGTGATCGAATACTGCGGCGGGACGGAGATCGGGGGTGGTTACATCACGGGAACAATGGTTCAGCCGACGACGCCCGCGACATTCACTACGCCGGCGCTGGGGCTGGAGGTCGTTATCGTTGATGAGCAGGGCAACGAAGCGGAAACGGGTGAGCTGTTCCTGATCGGGCCATCGATTGGCTTGTCCAACGAACTGCTCAATCGCGATCATCACAAGGTGTATTACGAGGGCACACCGCACGGCCCGCGGGGCGAGTTGCTGCGACGGCACGGGGACGAGATGCGCCGACTTGGCGGGGGGTACTTTCAGGCCCTGGGGCGGGCCGACGACACGATGAACCTTGGCGGGATCAAGACCAGCGCCGCGGAGCTCGAGCGGGTGCTGAACGCGACGCCCGGGGTGCAGGAGACGGCGGCGATCGCGGTTCCGCCGCCGGGGGGTGGGCCGGATCGCTTGATCGTGTTCGCCGTGCCTGAGGCTGGGGCGAGTTTCGAGCCGGTTGAGGTTCAGCCGGTGATGCAGGAGGCGATCAGACGGCACCTGAACCCGCTTTTTCGCATCCATGAGGTGCGGTGCATAGGGTCGCTGCCGCGGACGGCCTCGAACAAGGTGATCCGGCGGACGCTGCGGGCGGAGTATCAGGGCTCCTCATAATCAGCCCGCGAGGAAAAACCAGCTCCCAGGCACAACCAGGGCCGTTCGCAGGGCGTACAAAGAGGTGATTGCCTATTCCGTGGGACTTGCCCGGCTTGCCCGGCCTGCATAAATCATGGCGAAAGCCGAATTCGATGCCATAATTCCGGCTGAGCCGCGTTGAACGGCTGTCGGTACCGAGAAAGAAACCTGCGGGAGCGATTCCTGCACCAACAATCGTCCAAGGAGACTGTGTGATGATCCGCTCAACCTTATTTGTCCGCAGCATTGGGACTTTGGTCGCCTCACTTGCCCTGGGAGCAGCGCTGACACTGACCGGACCGGCCTCAGGCCAGCGTATCGGCCCCGGCGGCTTCAATCGCGAGCCTCCGTATTCCAGCCGAGACATCCAGCTGGCGGTTGATGCGTTGAAGCTCGACGAGACCCAGAAGCTGATCGTGGAGACGCTCTTCCAGGACTACCAAGGCGCTTTCCGCGACAGTCAGGCGGGGTTTTCTCAGCGGATAACCGACATGCGCGATGAACTGATCGGAATGGATCAGGCGGAGCTTCTGCAGGTTGTCTTCGGGGCTCTTGGCAAGTGGCAGCAGCACAATGAGCAACTGTCGGAGCAGTTCATCCAGGACGTCCAGCGGCTGCTGAGCGAGGATCAAAAGGAGCTCTGGCCGTCGTTTGAGCACAAGATGTACCGCCGCAAGTACTTGAAGAACGGCAGGCTCTCCGGCGAGCGGCTGGATCTCTTCGTCGTCATGACGGAGCTGGATCTGGCCGAGACCGAGATTCAGGAGATTCAGCCGTTGCTCGACGCCTACGAAGTCGAGCTCGACGCCGCGCTGCACCGGCGAGAGAAACAGTCCAAGTCGTCCCAGGCCGATGCCCTCGAGGCGATCCGAAACAACAACAGGAACGTCGGCGTCGTCTTGGCGAACCGCCAGACCCAGCTGCACAGAGTTGTGCGCGACGTGAACGAGCGCTATGTCCAGAGCATCGCCGCCGCCCTGCCGCAGGAACAGCGGACCGCGTTCCTCGACACGGTTCACCTGCGGTCTTTTTCACGTGTGTACCGGCTCACGTTGGCCCAGCGCACCTTCAAGGCGGCCAAGGAGCTCCAGGACCTCACCGAAGAGCTGCTGATCGCGGTCGGGCAGTTGGAGTCGCAGTATCTGACTGAGCTGGCGGCATTCAATGAGAAGCTCGTCGAACTGATCAAGGTTAAAGAGCCTCAGGACATTGTGTACAAGGCTAAAGTGCAACAGGCGAAGCTCACCGGTCAAAGCGTCGAGCGGCCCGCGGACCAGATGAAGGCGAGGTTCACCAAGCGCCGTGAGCTGGGCCAGCGCTACATTGACCAGCTCAAGGCGATGCTCACGCCCGAACAGATCGCCTTGCTGCCAGGACTGGGAACCTTCCGGCCGGACGGGCTTACCACCGGATCGGCGGGCGTGACAAAGAGCGTCGAAGACCTGAAGAAGGCCCGCCGGGAAAAGCTGCGCCAGCTTCAAGGGGGCCCGTCGGTTCAACCGACGGGCGGCGGCAGCGTGAAGCAAAAAGAGAAGCGGGTGGCGGACAACTGATCGACCACACGAGCGTGGTCCACACCGGGAGGGGCGTGCTCAGGCCGGCACGCCTCTGCTCTCTCACCAATGGAGGCATCAACTCGCAAGCGTCCACTGGAGTTTGACGAGACCCCGCTTGTCGTGCTGTCACCAGTCTCAACGGGCAACACGTCACGGCGCGATCAGCCGTCCCGTGCCGCGG
Organism: Phycisphaerales bacterium; assembly: GCA_036475395.1. GTDB lineage: Bacteria > Planctomycetota > Phycisphaerae > Phycisphaerales > SM1A02 > JADFNO01. The sequence continues at coordinate 1,219 of JAZFYE010000275.1, read as the reverse complement.
CCCCGATGAAGGATGCAGGACACATGGAAATCGCGGTGTTCGCTTGACGAGCCAGCCATGAACGACGGCGTCAAAATGTCAGAACAGTTCGCGCAATCAGCCGCCGAGTCACCGTTCGATGAGCTCGGCTCGGGCGGTCCAGCCGCGCGGGCCGGGGGCGATGGCGCCTCGCTTCGAGACCGCTGCGCCGCATTGCGGATCGACTGGATGGACGAAGCACCGTCGGCTACGCCGGAGGCGGTCGCTCTGATCGACCCGGAGATCGCCGTACGCCTGCGGGTCGTTCCCCTGCGGATGGCGGATGGCCGGTTGGTGGTGGCGATGATCGACCCGCTGGACATCGCCGCCGTCGATGAGGTCTCGACACTCACCGGCCACGTGGTGACGCGGATCGGCGTCGAACCGCAGCCGTTCGCGGAGCTCATGCGGACGCACTATGGCACGACCGCGGCCCGCATCGCCGAGAGCCTCGCCGACGAGGCCACCGACTCGTCCACCGAGTTGGAGCACAATCTCGACGCGATCGATGCGGCAGACATCCATCGTATGGCCGAGCAACCGACGTTGATCAACCTGGTCAACCTTGTGCTGCTCGAAGCAATTCAGTCGCGGGCATCGGACGTTCACATTGAGCCGTTTGAGAACGAGCTGAAAGTCAAATTCCGTATCGACGGCGAGTTGACGGAGCAGGCGCCACCGCCGAAGCACCTTCAGCCGGCGTTGATTGGTCGCATCAAGATCATGGCTGGCATGAACATCGCTGAGCGCTACGTGCCGCAGGATGGTCACATCACGCTTCGGTTCGAGGATCGGAAGGTCGATCTTCGGGTGTCGACGGTGCCCACGCTGTACGGCGAGTCGGTCGTAATGCGAATCCTCGACAAGAGCGCCCTGCGTCTTGATTTCGAGACGTTGGGCATGCACGAGTCGCTTCGGGACATGGTTGACGCCCTCATCGCCAAGCCGCACGGGCTGGTGCTGGTGACGGGTCCGACCGGTTCGGGCAAAACGACCACGCTCTACGCCGCCCTCAGCAAGCTTTACGACCCACGCAAAAAGATCATTACCATCGAGGACCCGGTCGAATACGAGCTCCCCGGCATCAACCAGATCCCCGTGAATCCCAAGCGCGGTCTGACCTTCGCCACGGGGCTGCGGCACATCCTGCGACAAGATCCGGACATCATCTTCGTCGGAGAGATCCGCGACCGCGAAACGG
>JAZFYE010000274.1:0-6912 GCA_036475395.1 Phycisphaerales bacterium | reverse complement strand
AACCTCCTTGGGATCGACGGCTCGGCTCATCGCGCCGACCATCTCCATCAGGATGGGGATCCGGGGATTCCCCGAGGTATCGACGCAGAGCATGCCGGCGAGCGCTTCGTCTCGTGATGCTTTGGGCGACGTCACCGGATCAGCCTGCGTCATGAATGGAGCTTCCTTATCTCGCAGCCATTGTAGACGATGGATGATATCCTCTGATCAGCCAGCCCGGAGACCAAAGGGTCACCGGCGGTTGAACGCGCTCGCCTACACCCGCTGAATTCGGTCGATCTGCTCCTGTATGCGCTGTTCGATCATCGTCGTAAGCGCGGCGGCGGTCTCGCGCGTCTTGCCCTTGCTCGCGGCGAACTGCTTGGTCACGTCAATCGGCGACCCGAAGCGAAGGATCGCCCGACGATCCGTCCGGGCCCCGGCGCAGTCCGTACCCAATGCATCTTCCTCGAACTTATCGATCGTCTCGCAAATGCGCTCGACAGTGGGATCCTCGGCCACATAGTCGCCTGGATAGCTGAACAACTGCATCACCAGGTGCAGATCTTCCAGATCGCGTCGGCCGGCGGCACGCTGCTCGTCCGACACGACCGGTGTCGTCATGTCCGAAGTCGACTCACCCGCAGTATCGTCGTCGATCACCTGCGCGCCCGATTCGGTGAGAATCTGGTGGCGCAATTGCTTGACGCGAACAGGAATCGGCTCGTCGCTCACCGTCGCGAAGTGACGCGCTTCCATCTGTTGGAGGATGTGCTCCGACAATGAACTGATGCGCTGCGGCAGCGATCCCTCACCCAGGGCATGAAGATACTCCAACTCCTTGAGAGCCAGTATTGCCTCCGCATACCGATGAATGCGGTCCACGAGCGGGCGGTCCGGCCGCGGCCGCCAGTAGATCTGTTTCTCGAGCCGATCCATGACCGACTCAAGCTGCGGTGTCGGGTCCACCAGATAGAAGTATTTCAAGGCGCAAGGCACGAGGTAGAGCGGAGGTCCTTGGCTCCGGCGACGACGGCGGGCGGCCGTGAGCGCGATCATCGCTGCGCCTTCTCGAAGCGGCGTGACGCGATCATTGAGGTGATACACGTCACCTTCCGGGAAGATCACCAGCGACCGCTTCCCCTGGGCCAGCACGTCAACTGCGGTGCGAAAGGCGCGCATGTCCGTGCCCTCGCGATCGACGCTGAACGCTCCCAATCGTTGAAACGCGAACCCTTTGAGACACATCCAGCCGGTGAACACCTGCCAGGCCGCCAGGTAACAGCAGGGAACGCGCAGTCGAGCCATCGCCTCAAAGACGACGAACGGATCGCCGTGAGCGGGATGATTGATCGCGAGCACGACGCTATGACCTGCGCCGAGCGCCGCTTGTAAGTATTCCTCACCTCGAATCTCCAGTTCACGCACGCCGTACATCTCACGATACACCCGCCGGCGCACGGGCGTAAGGGCCCATTCCCAGAACCGGCTCGGCTTAGGTGGGCGGAATCGATAGCTCGGATCAAGAAGGCGCTTTTCCATGCCGAGTCCTCCGATGGGTCGGCTCTATCTAATCAAAAAGGATGCAGATTCGCCAGTCCGATGGAACGCTCCGGCAGCGCTGTACCCTCGGCGTGCCGATGCGCGCACCCCGCATGGGATCAGCGCTCGTTCTTGGCATGGTGCGGCGATAGTGGTCGATGAGGTGACAAGACTCAAGGCCGGCGCTGGACACCTCGTCGATGGGATTGCCTTCGGATTGCTGACCGCTGGCGCCTTCGCCGCGCTATGGCCCGAGGCAGCCAACGCCACCGGAGCGTAGTCGCAGGGCACACCATCCTTCTCCCGACACGAAGCCGTGACCCGCTGCGACAGCTCAGAGAGTTGCACAGGACTCTCCCGGCGCGTGAGAATCTTGATTTCGTATACTGTGCCCAGCGCAACCTAACCCATGAACACAAGAGAGATCAGAAATGAAGAATCACGGAATCCTTAGCGTTCTCGCCGTCGCGCTCGTGGTCATGCTGGGCGGTTGCTCGACGGCGCCGAAAACGCCCGCGAAGCGAGCGTCTCTGCACCAGAACGTCCTGGCAACCATCTCCCGCTTCAAGCTGCAGGACTCGAGTATGCAGCAACTGTTTGACGAAGCCTCCGGCTACGCCGTGTTCCCCACCATCGGCAAAGGGGCCATCGGCGTGGGCGGCGCCTACGGCCGAGGTGAACTCTTTGAGGACGGCGCCGTCACCGGCTTCTGCGATCTGACCCAAGGCACGATCGGATTTCAACTCGGCGGGCAGGCGTATAGCGAACTCATCTTCTTCGAGAACCGAGGTGCCCTGCTGCACTTCAGGTCTGGGAACCTGGCGTTCGCCGCCCAGGTTTCAGCCGTCGCCGCCACGGCTGGAGCATCCGCCGACGCCGACTACGAGTCCGGCGTGCTCGTATTCACACTGACCAAGGGCGGCCTGATGTACGAAGCCTCCATCGGCGGGCAAAAGTTCAGCTTCGTGCCGAAGTAGCCCGTCCTAGACCGGCTTGATAAAGCACGGCAAGTGGCAAGAATAGGTGCTCTGCTTAGGGGCCACCATGTTCATCAAATCGATCAAATTTCGGAATGTCAGAGTCCTGCGAGAGACGGAGCTGCCGCTTGGTCGCTTTACGCTATTGATCGGACCAAACGGCAGCGGTAAGACGACGGCCCTGCATGCGCTTGCATCGTTTGCCCCTCCGAAGTGGCCCTGGCCGGAAGGCTTCTCGGTGGGATTGGAGGGAGATCGCAGCACCTGGGAAGCTCGAATGGAACTGCAGTGGATCGATGACGGCTCCAGCGAGTCGATTAGTGACGTGACCACGATCTTTCGATATCGACCGCCTGAGGGACAGACCCTTGAGTACCAGCGACCGAGCGGAGTCGATGGCGGCGCTAAGTCCAAACTGCGTCTCTGGGCTAAGAGGATCCGCCTGTATTCGTTCAATGCTTCCCGCATCGCAGAGGCGGTACCACTACAGCCATCCGCTGAAATGGATCCTTCAGGCCATTTTATGTCCGTAGTCCTCGATCGGTTGCGCGACCTATATCCAGAGCGCTTCGAGCGCATCAATGAAGCCCTAACAAGTTGGCTTCCAGAATTCGACCGAATCCTGTTCGATACACCCTCGGAAGGACAACGCTGCGTTGCTCTTCGGACAAGAAAAGGTAAGCATAACATCGGGGCGGCTGATCTGTCTCAGGGCACCCTTATTGTGCTGGCGCTTTTCGCCCTCGCCTATTCAGCGCAGCCTCCTTCGCTGGTTCTGGTTGAAGAACCGGACCGGGGGCTTCACCCACGACTCTTACGCGGCGTCAAGGATGCCCTCTATCGGCTGTCCTTCCCGGAAGAATCAGGCGAGGACCGCGAGCCGGTGCAAGTGGTTGCCACGACGCACTCACCATACTTCCTCGACCTCTTCAGAGATCATCCGGAACAGATCGTCGTCGCTGAAAAGAAGGGTAACGAAGCGATGTTTTCCAGGCTGGTCGATCGCGACGATCTTGACGGGCTGCTCGACGAGTCGCCGCTGGGTGATTTGTGGTACAGCGGGGTTCTGGGGGGAGTGCCGTCAGACGCATGAAGATTGGGATCCTCAGCGAATGGGATACTGACGAAGCGGCCTATAAGATTCTCGTCGAGAGCATCCTTGGTCGCCCCGTAGAGACTATGAAGTCCTATCGCAAGCGTAGCGGTTGGGCGCAGGCAAAGGCGTTGGTTCGTGCGATCATCCGCGACTTGCACTTTGCCGGCGCGGACGGATTCGTCTTCGTAGGTGATTCTGATAGCACACCGCCACACGCTGCATCGCATGATGAGCTTCCGAACGGATTTCCGGGATGTCGGCTGTGCGAGATTCGGCAGATAGTTGCCACAGCAACTCAAGGGCTGCGAGAGCGATCGGGCCAGCCACGGCTCAAGACCGCAGTGGGGATGGCAACGCCCGCAATCGAAGCCTGGCTGCTCTCGGGCCTCGAGGCGAACTGCACAGAAGCGTGGTTCCGAGAGGAGCATACTAGAGGCAGGCTCTCTGATCAGACCAGGCGAAACCTCAAGATCCGCAAGTACGGTAGTCTTGAAGCCAGCGCCGATATCAAACTGCAACGCACCTTGGAGAACGCCCATCGCATAGCGGACGATCTCGACGGACTGGAGCTGCCGTTCCAGTTTGGTTTCGGCCATCTGCGGAATGACCTGGAACAGTGGTGAGCGCGCAGAAAGAAAGCCGCGGCAGATTGCTCCGCTGCGGCTGAAGTCGTGTATGAGGTCAGATTGCTGAGGCAGATCAGGCGGCCTTACGGCGACCGAGCTTGAAGTGCCCGTCAAAGCACGCGCCTTCTTCAGCGACAAACTTAAACGCGCTGATGTTGCCCTTGATCTGAGCCTTTTTGCCGAGCTTTACCTGATTGCGCGCGAAGACGTTACCCTTGATCGCGCCGTCAATCTGGATGCTCCCGGCCTGAATATTGCCGCTGCACTTGGCGCCCGAGGCGAAGTGCAACTGCCCGGACGTGTTCATGTTCCCGTCGAACGAGCCGGTGATGTGAGCGATTTTCGAGCTGGTGGATCGCTTGGCGCTCTTGCGCGCGGTGCTCCTGCGCTTCGGACTGGTGCGCTTCGCCGAAACCCTCCGTGAACTGGAGCGCTTGGAACCGGTTCGCTTCGCGGCGCTCCGCTTGGCCGTAGTGCGCCGGGCGGAGGAGCGCTTCGCTGAGCGACGCCTGGACTTTTTGGATCGTGTCGTAGCCATGTACTTGACTCCCATCCTTCACAGTAATGGCGATCCAACACACCGATGTGGATCACCGTTCCAAAGAAAATTGCTGCAAGAAACCCGAATGAACGACGGCGCCGCCCGCACGGCGGCATCGCCTCGGAAGGGAATCGACCGGGCCCAAACGCCAAATAAGGCAAATCACCAAATCCGTTCGGCGGTTCCATCCGACGTCTCTCGGCGTGACCGGACCCGCGCGGTTTGAGTCATTCGGGTTACGCAATATCTACGGATCAACAGGTTGGCAATCCGCGGTGTGGACGGCTAAGAACCCCGTACGAGTCGCGATGAGCGCCCCGCCGCACCGATAATTCGCCGAAGTTAGCGGCCTCGCTTTGGGTCATCGTGCAAAGTTATTGAGCGCTATCGGAGCCGGGCGCGCTGCGTCTTACCGCTCCAAAAGCATCGACACAGCATTGCCGCCGCCGAGACAGAGGCTGGCGATGCCGCGCTTGGCGTCGATGCGCTGCATCTGGTGTAGCAGTGTCGTCAGCACCCGTCCGCCGGACGCGCCGATGGGGTGCCCCAGTGCGATCGCGCCACCGCAGATGTTGAGCTTCTCCTGCGGGATGCCGAGCTGTTTGATGTTCGCCAAGGCCTGGGCGGCGAACGCTTCGTTGAGCTCGAACAGATCGACGTCATCCACGCTGAGGTTGTTGTGATCAAGCAGCGCCGCAATCCCCTTGGCCGGGGAATCGAAGATGTCCTTGGGCGCCACGCCGACTGTGTTGTAGTCGATAATGCGCGCGATAGGCTGAGCGCCGATCTGCTCGGCCTTTTTCTGGGAAGCGACGATGATGGCCGCGGCGCCGTCGGAGATTTGCGAGGCGTTGCCGGCCGTCACCGTGCCATCGGTCGCGAAAACCGCGCGTAGCTTGGCGAGCTTCTCGGCCGTGGTGTCGGAGCGGATGCCTTCGTCGCCCGAGACACCGCCGTCCGGTCCCGGCTGATTGCGATTCCCAACCTGCTCACCACTCAGCGCGATCATCTCCGCCTTGAAGTAGCAATGCTCGGTCGCTTGGGCGGCGCGGTGATGAGATTGGGCGGCGAAACGATCCTGCTCTTCGCGGGAGATCTCGTGCGTCTTGGCGGTGTGATCAGCGGCATTGCCCATGGGCCAACCTTCGAAGGGGCAGGTGAGGCCGTCGTGAGCCATGTGGTCGATCATCGTGCCGTCGCCGAACTTGACGCCGGTGCGCACGTACTGCAGGTGCGGCGCGAGCGACATATTCTCGAAGCCGCCGGCGAGCACGAGTTCGTTGTCGCCAGCTTTGATCGATTGAGCGGCGAGCATGACCGATTGAAGTCCCGACCCGCAAACCTTGTTGATCGTCTGCGCGTTGATGGTTTCGGGGAGTCCGGCCGCAAGGGCCGCTTGGCGGGCGGGGTTTTGGCCCAGGCCGGCCTGAAGCACACAGCCGAAGATTGCCTCGTCGATATGGTCCCTGGCCGACGGCACCTCCTGGAGCACGGCCTGGATGGCGTAGCTGCCGAGCTGCGGCGAGGGCGTTCGACTCAAGCCCCCGAGGAATCGGCCGAGCGGGGTACGCTTGGCGGCGATAATCACCGGCTGTGACATACTTGGATCACTCCATCAACCGCAATCAGCTCCGAGGACGACCAGCGCTACAGCGACATCCGACTTCATCGTAGTCGCTACAATCGTCTATCCACGGGCGAAAACGTCCGGTGGATTTTCAGCCAACATTCGCATCATAGCGCCGCCATGACCGACCCGCACACCGCGAAACCCAGACTCACCAAAGACAACCTGACGTCGCTGCAGACCCACATCCTGGCGGAGGAGCAGGAATACCCCGGTGCAACCGGCGACTTCTCGTGGATCCTCTCGGCCATCACCCTGGCGGGAAAGACGATCGCCAACAAAGTCCGCCGCGCTGGTATTGAGGACGTGCTCGGCTCGCTCGGCACTCAGAACATCACCGGCGATACGCAACAAAAACTCGATGTCATCTCCAATGAAATCATCATGCGGTGCTTGGGTGACCGGGCCAACGTCGGCGTGCTGGCCTCGGAAGAAGATGACACACCAATCATTCTTCGCTCAAGTGCCGAGGGCGGTCACTATGCGGTCATCTTCGATCCGCTTGATGGTTCATCAAATCTGGA
>JAZFYE010000273.1:0-2442 GCA_036475395.1 Phycisphaerales bacterium | reverse complement strand
CAGCGCCTCGGGCAGGTTCTGGTCGGCCGCCCTCTGCCACCATGCGGTCGCCATTTGCTTGTCGCTCGGGACCCCGCGTCCCTCGTCGTACATGACGCCCAGATTGTACTGGGCGCGCGCGTGACCCGATTCGGCCAGCGGCGTCCAGGTCTCGAGCGCGGTGGCGAAGTCGCCGCGTTGATAGGCGGCGTAGCCGTCCTCGAACGCGCCCGCCCGCGCCGCCGGCGCGGCCGTCACCATGACCGCAGCGACGAGGCAGAGCGCCGTGCCGATGTTCACGATAAACCGATGCAATGCTCGCCCGTGCATTCTAGTCTCCAGTCCAGCTCGTTCGCTCGCGCCGCGCGATCCGCTCAACCCGACAGCGCCGGGTACTTCGAGACGCGCGCGCAGCCTTTCGATCAATCCCTCGACACCATGCTTCTGCATCACGGTGGCAAACTCCGACCGCTGGGTCACCAGCATGCTGATGCCCTCGATGTTCATGTCCGCTTTTCTCTTCCCGCGCGGGTCGATTTCGTCGTGGACCCTTGCGTCAATAAACACGCTACGAAGAAATGGTTAACAAAAAGCCCCTATTTGGTCGGCAAAGTGCTCGGACACCAGCAAGCGCGCACCACGGAGCGCTACGCCCACCTTGCGGACGATCCGTTGAGGGCAGTCGCCGACGCCGAGTCGATTACGGTCCAGTTGCTGATGGCTGAGTGCCTGCCCACCCCTACTGCCGAGCGCGAGCACCGTCTAAACTAGGAGTGTCGAGTATCTCATTGTCCGAGTTTGATGCGGTGGACGGCTCCCGCCACCGGCATCGCAATGTGCCCGATACCGACCGCCCTCGAGGAGCGGCGTGAGTCTGCTGTTGGCTAAAAGCGGCTGTTCAGCGGTGTCCCCTCTAACTTCCGCTGTTGGCCAGATAGCAGACCTTCGTGGGGCAATGTCCGCTTTGCCCCAAATACACCGATCAATTTGCCCGATCGTCGGACCGTTCCCATATCCCACAAAGTCGAGCGAAATCGAGGGGGTGCATCGTGATCATGTCCAAGGCAAGCCTTCGACCGGTCCTCTGCCTGCTCATCGGCCTCGGACTTGGCGGTTGGGGGTTTAGCGCCACCGCTCAGTTGACCGACGCGGCGACCTACAGGCCGCCGGTCCAGCGCGAGGACGGTTGGCCGGTTGCGGCCGCCGGCACAGCAGGCTTCAGCGAAGCTGCCCTGGCCGCGCTCACCCAGGCGATCCGGGACGGGGTGTACCTTAACACCCACGCTGTCCTGGTCGAGAAGGCCGGCCGCCTGGTCTACGAAGCCTATTTCGAAGGCAAGGACGAGCGCTGGGGCGTCCCGCTCGGAAATGTGGTCTTCGATCACCAGACGCTGCACGACCTGCGCTCGGTATCCAAGAGCGTGACCTCGGCGCTGCTGGGCATCGCCCTGGGCGGCGACTACGAGACCGCGCTGGCCACGCCGCTCCCCGCCTACTTCCCGGACCTGAAACACCGCTTCGGCCCGGATCTGGGTCAGGTCACGTTGCAGCATGCCCTGACCATGACCGCCGGGCTGGAATGGAACGAGATGACGGTGCCCTATACCGACCGAAGCAACGACGAGATCCAGCTCTATTACACCTACGACCCGATCGGCATGGTGCTGTCCCGTCCGCTCCGCGACCCGCCCGGCAGCACCTGGTACTACAACGGCGGGCTCACCCAGGTCCTGGCCGGGCTCATCGAGCGCAAGACCGGCATGCCGCTCGACCGTTTCGCGGAAGAAGCCCTCTTCGCACCCCTGGGCATCACCGACTACGAATGGCTGGGCTCCAGCCTCTGGCCCTCCGGCAGTTCGCCGAGCGCCGCGTCGGGCCTGCGCCTCACCGCTCGCGATCTGGCCAAGATCGGCTCGCTGTTCCTGCATCAGGGCCGCTGGCAGGGCCAGCAGGTCATCCCCGCCGAGTGGATCGCGCGCTCGACAGAGCGTTATGTCCAGGACATTCCCTGGGGGCCACCCGGCGTCTACGGCTACGGCTTCATGTGGTATCCCGGCCACACCAAGGGCATTCCCGGCTTCCGTATCATCCGCGCGGCCGGCAACGGCGACCAGAAGATCTTCATCCTCCCCGAGCAAGAGATCGTCGTGACGATCTTCGCCGGCCTCTATAACCAGAACCGCTGGGTCAGTGAAGGCATCCTGAGAACGATTTTGGTTACGACCGCTCTACCCCGGTAAGCCGACCTTCGAGCGTCGGCGTCCGCTTTGCCCCTGATTTCGTCTGCTTCACCTCCAGGAGCAGACCTTTATGGCGATGCCCCCATTCGTCTGCTTTTGACCCGAAGCGGACGTTCGCGACGATCAACAGCTAGGCGTTCAGCATGCTGCAACTCCTCGATCGCCTTGATGACCCGCAGCCACACCGCCCGCCCGTCCATGTCGCCCTTCTCGAGCATGGCGT
>JAZFYE010000272.1:0-11027 GCA_036475395.1 Phycisphaerales bacterium | reverse complement strand
TCGCCGTCTTGCGCCCAGCCGTCACCGTCTGTCTGGGAGCGGTCGCGTGGACTGCGATGTTGGCCGTGTTGCGAGACACCGGTTGCGAGCTTCCGCGCCCGAAGCCCAAGTTCGCACACGGCGCTGTGTGTCCACTCCAAACAACGACCCTTGTCGGCTGTTACCACGTCAGCCAGCAGAACACGTTCACCGGCCGGCTGACCGAACGAATGCTGGACGATGTGTTGCGGCGCGCCAAGGTTCTGGCGACCCGTGCTTCCTGAGGGCGAAAGTGGCTCGGAACCGGCGCTAGGAACGGCTCAAAAGCGCCTAAAAACGACTCCCGACCCCGTTTTTGGTATAGTGGGGTGAAATCGAGAGCGTTCTCGGGGTGAAGAAGGGTCGGGCGCCTGTTGTGGCCTACGCTGCTTTGCCCCACTGGCGAAAGAATGTTTTGGCGCGGTCGGGGTGCGCATCAATGCTGGGGTCGCCCGGGCGCCAATTGACTGGACACACCTCGCCGTGCTTCTCATGAAACTGCAGCGCGTCCAGGAGGCGCAGTGCCTCATCGACGTTCCGCCCCAATGCGAGGTCGTTGACGAGCATGTGACGGATCACTCCCTCACGATCAATCAGAAACCACCCGGGCAACGCGACGCCCGCATCCTCCAGAAGTACGCCGTAGGCCCGGCTGATGGAATGTGTCTGGTCCGAAATCATGGCAAACGCGATGTCGCCGATACCTCCTTCGGCGCGAGGCATGTTCTGCCAGGCCAGGTGCGTGTATTGGCTATCGACCGACACGCCGAGCACGACCGTGTCTCGCTGAGCGAACGCTTCGACGGCATCGCTGAAGGCCACGATTTCGGTTGGGCAGACGAAGGTGAAATCCAACGGCCAGAAAAACAACACGACGTACCGGCCCCGGTACTCACGGAGCCGAACCTGCTCGAAGCGCTTGTTGATGACCGCGGTCGCCTCGAAATTGGGCGCCGGTCGGCCGACGCCAGCCGTGGGCGGGGTCGCGATTGAATCCAGGTTTAACAGTGGATTTTCCGTCTCCACCGTTGCGGTGGTGTGTTCGGAGACGGCCGGGTTCGTTGGCTGACCAGTCATGGGTCGTACCTCCAGGGAACTCGATGAGTGATTTCCTGCCATTTATCGGTGCAGATCGAGGTGAACATTCGTGCGATCGACGGTTTGGTCCCCACGGCGTCCCCAGCTACCCTTTGAGGCGCCGAACTCCGGTCGCGTGTGTCCGGCAGGCTAAGGGCCCAACATCGTGAATTGACCGGTCACCACGAGGCGAACTGATTCATGCAGGTACTCATTACCGGCGCGACAGGCCTCATCGGCCGACGACTCGTCCTCGATCGCCTTGAGCGAGACGATCAGGTCGTGATCGTTTCGCGCGACGCCGCTCGGGCTGGTCGCCTCTTTGCCGCCGCCGCCAACCAGAGAGTCACCGTGATTGGGGGCAACCCCGCCGTTCCCGGACCATGGCAAGATGCGGTCAATGGGTGTAACGCCGTCATTCACCTCGCCGGCGCCGGCATCGCCGACCGCCGGTGGAATACCGCCTATAAGAAAGTTCTCTTGGACAGTCGCATCGACAGCACGCATCAGGTCGTGGAGGCGATCGATGCTGCGGTCGATCGTCCCGGCGTCTTGATCAGCGCCTCTGCGGTCGGATACTACGGCGACACCGCGGATCAAACTGTGGATGAGGGCGCCGCTCCGGGCGACGACTTCCTAGCCAAGCTCACCGTGCGGTGGGAGGAACAGGCGCACAGGGCCCGCAGCGCAGGAGTGCGCGTCGTGAGGCTCCGATTCGGAATCGTCCTGGACGAGCGGGGCGGAGCGCTGGCGAAGATGATCACGCCGTTTCGTCTCATGCTCGGCGGACCGATCGGCTCCGGGCGCCAATACATGCCGTGGATCCATTGGCGCGACGTCGTTGGCCTCATCGAACTGGCCCTGAAAGATCGCGAGCTGTCAGGGCCGGTGAACGTCGTCGCGCCCCAGCCCGTGACCAACCGCACCTTTGCGCGAACGCTCGGCTCGGTTCTGGGCCGCCCGGCATTGATCCCGACCCCGCGGATCGCCCTGCGGCTGGCCCTCGGCGAGTTCGCCAAGTTCGTCACCATGAGCCAGCGCGTCGCGCCCGCAAAGGCCGAGCGCCTCGGGTATCGGTTTCTCTATCCGGAGTTGCGCCCAGCCCTTGATTCACTGTTCGACGCGCGGCGACGGCCGAACCATGAGACGGTGAATCGATCGTCGATATCCCCAACTACCGCCGCGCCGGGGGCGCCGCCCGAGCCGCCGCGAACCGATGGGGCCGGGTCCAGCCGCACCGAACCGTCGAAACCGCAATCGCCCATGCGCCTGCTCGCCATTGATGTCGATGGGACGCTGCTGCGGTCGGACGCTCGGCTGAGTCAAGGTGTGGTTCAGGCCTGCCGGGCGGCGGAGCGCGCCGGCTGTGTCGTCGTTCTGGCGACCGCCCGCGGACCGCGCATGACGAGTTGGATCATCCAGGCGCTCGACATCACCGCGCCCACCATCAACTACAACGGCGCACTGATCTGGAACCCGTTGGACAACGTCGCCCAGTTCCATGAGCCGCTAGCGCCGGAGCTGGCCGGGCGGATCATCGCTGAGGCCCGCTCGATTGATCCGCAGATCATGGTCGCGGTCGAGGTGCTGGATCGTTGGTTCACCGACCGCATCGATCGTCAATTCGATCAACTGACCGATCCGGACGTCATCGCCCCACTGAGCAGTTTCTTGTCGGACCCGGTTACCAGAGTGACGCTGCTCGGCATGCCGGAGCCGATTCAACGAATTCTCGGTTCAATCCGCGAGAAATACTGGCAGAAGCGCGAGGTCGCCCTCTTCAATCCCGATCCGCAGGTGATCCAGGTCACGCACCGGTTGGTGGACAAGGGGATCGCCCTGCAGCGGGTGGCGCAGCGGATGGAGGCCGATCGCGAACAGGTGATGGTCATCGCCGACGCGGACAACGATCTTGGCATGATGGAGTGGGCGGGTCTTGCGGTGGCGGTGGCCAACGCCACCGATCAGGTCAAGCAGCTCGCCGACGCCGTGGTCCCCAGCAACGACGATCAGGGCGTCGCCCGCGCCATCCATCGATATATTTTGACGCGTCGGTAGTGCTCAGATCGACATCTTTCTCGCTAAACGACCGCTGTGGCCCGCAACACGTCGATCGTGCGGTACACTCTGGCCGCGAGATTCTAGAGAGGAGGCCGATGAACAAGGTCTGGCTTGACGGTGCGTTGGTTGACCAGGATCGGGCGAAGGTTTCGATCTTTGATCATGCGGTGTTGTATGGTGATGGATGCTTCGAGGGAATCCGCGCATATAACAGGCGCATATTCAAGCTCGATTCGCATCTGAATCGAATGTATGAGTCCGCCGAGCGGATTCGACTCGACCCGCCGTATTCACGGCAAGAGATCGAGCAGGCGATTCGCGATACTGTTGCCGCAAACAATTTGACCGAAGCATACATTCGCCTTGTCTTCACGCGCGGCGTCGGTACGCTTGGCTTGCATCCCTTTCGGTGTCCCAAGGCGACCGCGTTTGTCATCGCTGACACAATCGAACTGTATCCGCAAGAGCTCTATGACAACGGCCTGAAAGTTATCGTTGCCAAGCGGCGGCGAATCCCGATCGAATCGCTCGATCCCGCGCTTAAGAGCCTCAACTATCTGAACAACATCATGGCCAAGATCGAGGCGATCGATGCCGACGCGCTCGAAGCGATCATGCTCAACACGGATGACTACGTCAGCGAGTGCACCGGCGACAATATCTTCATCGTCACCAACGGCCGGATCGTCACCCCGCCTACCGAGGCGGGCATTCTGCATGGCGTGACGCGCCGATTCGTGATCGAGGAGCTGGCCCCGCATCTGGGGTACCAAATCTGTGAAGAGATGATGAAGCTCGATGATGTGTTCAAAGCCGACGAGGTCTTTCTGACCGGAACCGCGGCGGAGATCATCGGCGTGAACCGTGTGGATGACCGGACAATCGGCTCCGGCAAGGTCGGCCCGGTAACCAAATCCTTGGTCACGGAGTTTCGCCGACGTGTCAACGCGGACGCGCCGGAGGATTGACGAAGATAGGGATTCGCCATGCGCGATGAGCCATGCAGATGGATGATGCTGCCTGAAGGTCAGATGAGGGAATAGGGGGTTGAATCATGCGTTGCAGATCCTGCGGCTATTCGCTGTGGAATATCAAGGCGCGACAGTGCCCCGAATGCGGCACGCCCTTCCGCCCCAGCGAACACGAGTTTGCGCCCGGAAAGATCCAGTTTCGCTGTCCGCATTGCGATCAGAAGTATTTCGGCACCAGCGATCGAGGGCACTTGGAGCCAAGTCATTTCGAGTGTTCCAATTGCGGCGACCGAATCCACATGGACGAAATGATCGTCGCCCCTGCCGAGGGAATCACTGAGCAACAGACGGCAGTTGATCGGATGCCGTGGCTTGAGCGAGGCGAGGGCCGAGTTTTCAAGGCGTGGTTCGCGATGATCAAATGGGCCATGATCGAGCCGCACCGGGTCATCCGCGCAACCCCAGCCGATACATCAATCGGTCGCGCATGGCTCTTTGGGCTGTTTACAGCGGTCATCTTTCTGACATTCGGGGCGTATATCCCGCTGCTCGTCTACGGAGCGGCCGTTTCGTTTGGTCCAGGGCAAAGCGGGTTCAGCGGCTTGTGGTTTTCTGTTGGTGGGATTGTGACCATCGTCTTCGGATCACTGGCCATTGGTCTGTATTTGTTTACATGGGCCGGGATCGCGCACGGTATTCTGCGAGTCACCGGCGGGACTGCGCATACATTCCGACGGACATGCCACGCAATCTGCTACGGCGCGCCGGCAGGGGTCGTGTTGGCGGTGCCGTGCTGCAACATATTGTTTGGCTTGGTGTGGTGGATCGCCAGCGCTGCGATCATGGTCAAAGAAGCGCACAAGGTTCACGGGGCGCGCGCTGCCTTGGCGGTTTTCGTTTGGCCCGTTGTCTCGGTCTACATATGGCAGGTACTGACAGGGGTGCAAGGGTTTTTCATCGCAGCCATGTTGATCCCGCTGTTCGTCGGCGGTGGCGGCTTCGGCGGGCCGACCTTCGGAGGCGGTATGCCGGCGTTGATGGAGACGTCTATGGTCGCGCAATCAGTCATCGCCTCTGCTACCCCAAGCAACGGGATCGGACCCACCCATGCGCTGGAGCTGACGCTTAGCGACAATGCGATCATGACATCTTGGGGTTCGAACTTCTGTCATCCCAATACACAGACCACCCCCGCCGATATCCCCGTTGGTGGCGGTACACTCCAGGACTTCATCGACAGCTCGCGAAGTTCGCAGCTTGGCGAGATCAAGGATGCCATCGACGCGATGCCGAGTAATGTCGTCGCGCATCGATTCGGCGATTTCGTCTTCACCTATCACGGGGCAGCCTTGAATACCTGGGATACGCAGCTGTGGGTCGTGGTCATGCTCCCTGATCCGGACGTCAACGGGCTGCCCAACGCCAGCGACCCGATCTACCTCGCAACCGCTGGTTACGGCGTGACGCAGACGACGTTTGGGCAACTGCCGGCGCAGCTTCAACGACAGAACCAGCACCGCGCAACCCTGGGTTTGCCGCCGTTGCCGGACTTGACGACGGTCACGCACGGTAAGCCGGCGGTGGCTGGTCAACAGCCGAGGGGTGGTGATCCGAATGAGGAGTAGCGCTGGGGCACGTGACGATCGATCGAATATGATCGGCCCGGCGTTACCGTGCGTTGCTTCGGGAACTTGATGTGCATTGCAGAAACTGCGATTACCCGCTGTGGAACCTGACCACGGGCATCTGCCCGGAATGCGGTGCCGTGTTCGCGCCCAGTGAGTTTGAGTTCGTCCCGAACAGCGTTCGGTTTTGTTGTCCGCACTGTCAGCAGACCTATTACGGAACGGATCAGAAAGGACATCTCGTACCCGAGCAATTCGTTTGCGTTCAGTGCGGCGCGGCGCTCCACATGGACAAAATGGTCTTGCTGCCGGCTGAAGGGGTGGCCGAAGCGCGGACCAAGCCCGATGCGAACCCGTGGTTTGAGCGCAAAGAGCGAGGATTCTTCAAAGCATGGATCGCGACGCTGGGCAAGAGCCTTGCCGGTCAAGCGGCATTGATGCGCGGACTCGGTGACCAGGTTCGTCCGGGTGAGGCATGGCGATTTGCGCTGCTGACCCTCCTTGTGTGGCTTGGCGTTGGTGTGGCGCTTCCGTTCTTTGGTTTCGCCGCGGTCACCTCCCTGGGCAGCGCACCCCGCGCCACCGTAGCGATTGGAAACGCGGCCGGCGTAACACTGGGTATCGCCGCAGTC
Organism: Phycisphaerales bacterium; assembly: GCA_036475395.1. GTDB lineage: Bacteria > Planctomycetota > Phycisphaerae > Phycisphaerales > SM1A02 > JADFNO01. Next base: position 4,643 of record JAZFYE010000272.1, on the reverse strand, counting down.
TGGCTAACGCTGGTCGTACTCTGGGGCCTTTCAACTCACGGCATATTGCGAATCACCGGCGGCGCCAAGTACACCATCGGCCGATCGTTCGAAGCGATTCTGTATAGCTCAGGCGTAACGTTCCCCATGGCCGTTCCGCTGCTCGGTATCTATTGTGGGACCTATCTCATTCTACCGTGGTGGATCATCAGCGCCATCCTGATGATCAATATTGGACAGAAAGTCCACGGTGGACGGGCGACCCTGGCTGTAGTTTCGTTTCCGGCGACCGTGTTTGTCCTCGTCGTCGGTGGGTATTTCGGGTTCTTCTGGTATATGTTCGCTCAGGCTGGTGCGATGGGGCCGGGCGCAGCTTGGACGACCGGCTTCTCCGTCACACAGACGCTTACCACCGATGTGATGAACTATGCCCGAATCAATGACGGCTCGGGGCCGCCGCATGTGATCCTGTTCTTGCAGGGCGATGCTGGGCCGAACGCTCCTGCGAGCCGCACGTGGAACACCTCAGCTGACGATTTTGTGGAGGACTCAACTGACACCTACACCGAAGATATTCCGGTTGATAACGCGACCTTGGATGATTTTGAGAATCTGACTTCGACCGAGCGCCGGGCTGCCGTGGCGAATGTGCTCGATGCGATGCCGGAGAATGTCGTCGCGTACCGCTTCGGCGACTACGTGTTCACGTATTCCGGGGCGGACCTGAACACGCCGTACAATCTCCTGTGGGTCGTCGTTATGCTTCCCGATCCGGATCTCAATCGTCCGCTGGCAGCCGGGCAAACGATCGAAATTGGTCTCGCTGATCGGAGCGTGCAGACTTTCCGGGTCACAGACCTAGCGATGCAGACGCGGACCCAGAACGTCTATCGCGAGGCGATCGGCCTCCCGCCGCTGCCTGATCTGACGACGGTGACACACGATGCCCCGGCGGTGGCCAAGCAGATAGAGAGCGACGATTAGCCCCTCGCGGTAGGATTCTTCTATGCGATTGCGCAAGGCCTTTCTCTGGTCGATGATCGTGTCGCTGTGCTTGGCGGCGCTGCTGGGCATTGTCGCCTTGCTGCTGCCCAACGTCGTGCGCAAGGAAGAGCAGATTCTCTTTTCAACGGTGCTGTTTGGGCTCTATAGCCTGCTGGCGTTGTGCTGCTCGATTGTGATGGAGAAGAGGCGACTGGTGACACTGATGTGGGTGGGCATTGCGGGGGCGGCGGCGGGTCTTGGCCTGTGGCTCGTCGTCATCTGGCTCCATCCTTTGATGGACGGGCGAACTGAAGAGAACGTAGTCAGAGCGTCCGGGACATTCACCACGCCTGCTGTTCTGTTCGCCCAATGTGGACTGCTCTTGCTGCCGCGCCTGGATGGGCTATGGGCTGCCGTGATGCGACGAGGGACGATCGTCGTGTCGGCCATGCTTGCGGCGACGATCGTCTTTATGATCTGGTGGTGGGATTGGATCGACAACTACATCGACGACGACGTCCTTATGCGCGGGATGGGCGTGATGGGCATCCTGACCGCCTGCGGAACGGTCATCACGCCGATCGTGTGGAAGGTGCAAGCGGTCCATCGCGTCGAGTCAGTAGTCTCCGTCCCCTCACGCCTTCGCATGGAGGTGAAGTGTCCGCGCTGTCACACACAACAGGAGCTTCACACCGGACCGGGCAAGTGTGAACACTGCGGATTGCGCATAACGATCCACGTCGAAGAACCTCGCTGCACGTGCGGCTATCAGCTTTACCGATTGGAAAGCGATAACTGCCCCGAATGTGGGCGGGAAGTTCCCGAGGCCGATCGCTGGGCGGCGCAGGCTACCGACGGTAGTGCACGGCAAGGCGATGAATCTCCCGATCAGAGCGTCCGGTAGTAGGCCTGCATCCGGCAACCGGATACTCTAATGAAAAGATGCGGTTGAGCACCATATTCAAATCGATATTTCTCATTACGCTGCTCTGCGGCATAGCGCTCGTTGCAGTCTCGCGGTCCGGTTTCTTTTGGATGATCACTGGCTGGGAGGTCTTGATCTCCGCCGCGTTCTTGAGCGCGCTATTCTCCGCGCCGGCACTGGCGTGCGCCTTGACGATGGAGCGCGGACGTCTGCGATCGCTTCTGTGGACCGGTATCGCAGCATCGATACTCAGTGCAGGTGGATGGATTGGACTGGTGTGGTTATTCCCGTCGCTTCCTACTCCATTAGGCCGGATGTGGACAAATACGATGGCGGTTCCAACATCATGGTCCGTCTTCTGTGCGGTGATCGCGTTACTCATGCGCCGTCGCCTGACCAATCGGGTCGGGTTCATCGTTCGAACGATCACGATCATCAGCATTTCGCTGCTTGCAGTAATGATCCCGCCGATGGTGTGGTACGACGATCTGCCCGGGCGTTTCGATGTGGCGTTGATCAAGTTTGTGTCGATCGTCGCGACGATCGGAGCTTTCGGTCTGATCTCCACGATGCTCATAGCGAGCTACAGGCGGTTTGCAAGTGACGATGAGGAGGAGGTCATCCGCCTTCAGATGAGCGCCACCTGCCCACGATGCGGATTACGTCAACTCATGTTGACCGGAGGCGACACGTGCGAGCGTTGCAGCCTGCGCATCAAGGTGCTTGTTCCATGACCGAATCGCCTTCAAGAGAATCAATACTCCTCCGGAGGTTCTTTCTTGGTGTGGTTGGCGCGGCACTGATATTCGGTTGTATTTGCGTTGTGATTGCCGTGCTGATCGACGGATTTAACAATGATCGGATCACTATGCGCCTCGTCGTGACGCCGACAATCGTTCTGTTTTGCGGCTGCATTGGGCTTGCGGGAACGATGATCCACCAGACCGGGCGCCTGGTCGGCTACATACGCGTGATGCTGGGGCTCTTGCTGGTCACGGGTGGTTTCTGGCTCGTCGGTGTTTGGAGTTCGACGCTTCAGATGTCATCACAAGCCGACACCTATGCCAGAATCGGCAGCTCTTTGATGATGGTCCTCATGGGGATGATGTTCATCGGGCATTTGCTGATCGTCGAGACGAGATACACGCTCGTGCATCTGGCGGCACGGGCGCTCGTCGTGTCGATCGGGGGTGTTGTCGTGGTCGGCATGATAATGCTTTGGACCGAGTGGTGGTTTCCATACGGCGTGTACGTCGGCATCGTCACGGCGATCTGGGGATCGCTTACGGTCATCGGCGCATTGATTGTGCCGATGCTTGCCCGAAGTCTCGCCAAGCATCGACCTCAAACAGCCGAATCGATTGCGACGAAAGTCGTGCTGGAGTTCTCCTGTCCGCGGTGTCGTGCTGAGCAGCAGCTACCGACCGGGCTTGTGCGGTGCAGTGAGTGCAGATTCGCCTTGCTCATTGAGATCCAGGAGCCGCGCTGCGCATGCGGGTATCTGCTGTATCAACTTCGGGGTGACACGTGTCCCGAATGTGGGCGTGAGGTTCCACAAGCCGATCGTTGGGTGGGGGCGCAGTCGGACGATCTTAGCCGCACATGAATATGTGCGGGCGCCCGCGGATATGCATCCGCGGCTGTTTTCAGCACGGATCGCCGGTCGCTTCGACGGTCAGCCGCACTGATTCGTGCGGTTCATCAACCGTCTCGACGTGCAGCCGTTGGACGCGAAGCTTCGACCAATCGTCAATGGATAGGTCCGGTGAACTTGAATCGGCATGGAGCCGCAGCAGGTTGTACTCGTTGTCGCGCTGCGCGGGGATGAAGCCGGCATCGCGAATCAATCGGCAGATCATCGGCTCGTTGAGGCAATAGGTCGTGCCGGCGGCGCTGACGACGTTCTCCTCCATCATCACCGATCCCATGTCGTTCGCACCGTAATGCATCGCGATTTGCCCGATATGCGGGCCCATCGTCACCCAGCTCGATCCGATCGAATAGATATTGTCGAGATATAGCCGACTCAGCGCCTGCGTGCGCAAGTAATCCGAGGAACCAGCCATGCGGACGCGCCGTCCGAACAAGGGATGGGCATTCTTATCCCTGCCGCCATCGAGTTTCGCCACGACGTCGCCGGGAAACGGCTGGTCAAGATCGTCGCCTTCACCCTGGCCCCATTCCAGGCACCGCCCCAGAGGTGTGTTCTCGCGCTGGAACGGCCAGGCAATGAACGCTTTGTATCGTCCGCCGTCATCCGCAGCAAAGTCGGCGATAGCTTGATCCTGCCATTGTCTTACCAGCTCCATGTGGTGAATGCGATCGGCGATGCCTTCGATGTGGCCGAACATCATCGTGGCCGAAGTGTTCATGCCCAATTCGTGCGCGACGCGCATGGTCGTGAGCCATTCTTGGGCGTCGCATTTGCCGAGCCCGATCTTGCGGCGCACGGCCGGGGCGAAGATTTCCCCGCCGCCGCCGGGCACTGAGTCGAGGCCGACCTCTTGCAGTCGCTTCATCACCCACCGCAACTTCGCTTCGAGGCTTGCCCCCGGCGCATCGAAAAAGCGGATGAACTCGATAAACTCCGGCGGGCTGAAGGCGTGGATATGGACGTTGGGGAAGCGCTGCTTGATCGCGGACAACAGATCGGTGTACCAGCTCAGCGGCAACTTAGGATTCATGCCGCCTTGCATGAGGATCTGCGTTCCGCCGATGTCAACCAGTTCCTCGATCTTGTCGAGCAACTCGTCAT
>JAZFYE010000271.1:0-8294 GCA_036475395.1 Phycisphaerales bacterium | reverse complement strand
GGATCGCCTGCGGGCTGATCTTCGTCGGGTTCAACCTGACGTTCTTCACCCAGTTCATGCTGGGCAGCAAAGGCATGCCGCGGCGATACCACGACTATGCCGGCGCCAATTGGAGCAAGGCGGCGACGGAACTGTTCGGTACGTACCACTTCTGGTCGTCGATCGGGTCGTTCATCATGGCCGCGGGGTTCTTCCTCATCGCCTTTTACCTGATTCATTCGTTGTTCAGAGGGAAAAAAGCTCCGGCCAACCCGTGGGGCGGGCGCAGTCTCGAATGGCAGTGCGCCTCGCCGCCGCCGCACGACAATTTCGCGCAGCCGCCGCACGTCGGCGACCCCTACGACTTCAGTGTTCTGGAATGGGACGAGCAGGAGCAGGGTTACCATTGGCGACATGACCTGAAACACGAACCCGGCGAGGGATAACGCCGACACATCCATGGACGTTCTGCAAAGCGGATCGAAATGACAGCTACCGAAGCTCACGCACACGAACATCACGACTTCCTGGCTCACCACTGGGATACGCCCGAGCAGCAATTCGAGGCGGGCAAGCTGGGGATGTGGCTGTTCCTGGCCACCGAGGTTCTGCTGTTCGGCGGACTGTTCGTCGGATACTCCGTCTGGCGGGGCAATCACCCGGAGTTGTTCAAGTTCGGCAGCCAGTACCTCGACACGACGATGGGCGCGATCAACACTGTCGTCCTCATTCTCAGCAGCCTCACCATGGCTTGGGCCGTGACCTGCGCTCAGCGCGGGAACCGCAAGGGTTTGATCATCGGTCTGCTGTTGACGCTCGCCGGGGCGGGAGGCTTTCTCGGGATCAAGTATGTCGAGTACAGCCACAAGTTCCACGAGGGCTGGTTCCCCGGCGCCTACTTTTATAACGAGCCGCCCGAGCAGTCACACACATGGGATGAGAATCTTCCGGTTCCCGGTGCGGTGGCGGCGGACATTCCCGTCCCGGACACCGAAGCACGGACGATTGAGCAGCTCGGGTTCCCTGAGGATATTCCGGTGGAGACTTCGACAGTGGCACCGCCGGCCGAAGGACCGTCGGGTTTGGTCGAGAATGCATTGGACGTCGATCGGCACGAAGACGAACACGTCGAACATCAGATCCACGCTTTGCAGAGTGAAGATCGTCCCGCCAACGCCCACATGTTCTTCAATATCTACTTTATGATGACGGGTCTGCACGGTCTGCACGTGCTCGTGGGGGTGGGCGTGATGATCTGGCTGCTGATCGGAGCAGTGAAGGGGCGCTTTAATGAAAAATACTTCACGCCGGTCGATCTGGGCGGACTGTACTGGCACATCGTCGATCTGATATGGATCTTCTTGTTCCCGCTGTTCTATCTGATATAGCCAGGCATTGGGCATTAGGCATTAGGCACTGGGTAAGATATAGAGACATGGCGAGCGAATCATCGCAACACGAAGCGCATCACGAGGTCGGGCACGTCGTTCCGGTGCGCATCCTTTTCGCAACGGGAATGGGGTTGCTCGCGCTGACCGTGCTCACCGTCGTGGCTGCAAGCTTCGACGTCGGGAATCTCAATATCTGGATTGCCCTGGCTATTGCGGTTCTCAAGGGCTCGCTCGTCGTCATGTTCTTCATGCACCTTCGGTACGATCGGCCGTTCCATGGGGTCGTCTTCGTGACCTCCCTGGCGTTCGTGGCGCTGTTCATCAGCTTCGCCTTGACGGACACGACCGAGTACGCGGGCGACCTCAACCCCGGCGACGCGCCGAAAGTGGTCGAGAAGCTGACCGTATTAGGTGAATGATGGCGGACTCCGCCGGGTCGTCGCCGTTCGCTAAGCACGAGGCGCAAGTCTCAGCCGGCACGCTAGGGTTGTGGTTCTTTCTCGCGGCACTGACGATATTTTTCGGGGCCAGTGTACTGGGCTATTGGGTGATTCGGCTGGGGGCGGGGCGTGATGCGGCGCTCGACCTTCCGGCGCTTCCCCGCGGGCTGTGGTTCAGCACGGCATTGTTGTTAGCCAGTAGCGGCACCATGCACTGGGCGCTCACGAGCGTTCGTAACCATCGCCCCGGACAGCTTCAACTCGGGTTGCTCGCGACCACCGTGCTGGGCCTGGCCTTCCTTGCCGTACAAACGCGGTGCTGGGTCCAATGGGCCGCTCCACTGGCGGCGGCGCTGAGCCAATCGCAGACCCGTTTTCTTCTCACAGCGTTCCATGTGTTGACGGGCACACATGCGCTGCACGTTATTGGCGGATTGATACCGCTGACCGTCGTCACGTTGCGCGCGGCCCGCGGTCGATACTCGCCCAGTTACTACCCGGGCGTGCGCTACTGCGCGATGTACTGGCACTTCCTCGACGGCGTGTGGCTCGTGCTGTTCGCGACGTTGCTGTTGGGAACGTAAGAGTCACTTGCAATCCGAGCCGCCCTGTCCCCAGCCCGGGCAGGTGCGAAGAGTTCCGCAACGCGTGAAGAAAAGCGGGCTGCGCCCGCTCCGGGGCGGGGACGCCCCGGCTCTGACTCGCGATCGTGCTTGAAGGTAAGGTAAGAGGCACTAGCAATCCGAGCCGGGCTGTCCCCAGCCCGGGCAGGTGTGTCGCCGTCAATCGGCGACGCAGCTGCGGGGAGTTGCGCAAGGCGTGAAGAAAAGCGGACTGCGCTCGCCCCGGGACGGGGACGCCCCGGCTCTGATTCACAATCGTGCTTGAAGGTGATACGTTGACGCGACGAGTTTGTCCGGAGTCTATACGTGCCTGACCAGCCGCTTGCATATCACATCACATTTGGAATGTATGGCTCACGACTTCACGGTGACGCGCGTGGAACTGTTTACCGATCAACGAATAAGCCGGGCGAACCGATCATCGGGACGAGTCCCGATTGGGAACAGATCGAGCGATCATTGCTCAGGTTCCCGCCCGTTGTTCCGACGATCGAGCAGCGGAACTTTGCTGAATCAGTCATCCCCGCGATTTGTCAGCGAGGCGGATGGCAATTGCACACGTGCGCTGCTCAGCTCGACCACGTGCATACGTTGCTGACGACCACGGCGGATGCCAAGACCGTCCGCCGTTTGCTCAAGCGATGGCTCGGACAGGCGTTGTCAGAACGCTGGCCGTTGCTGCCTGAGGCGACGTGGTGGGCGGAAGGCGGGAGCGTGAAGTGGGTCTGGAATCAGCAGTATTTCGAGAAGGTGTTTTCATATATTGAGAACCAACGTACGGAGGAGAGCTAGCGATCCGCGCCGGGCTGTCCCCAGCCCGGGCAGGTGTGTCGCCGTCAATCGGCGACGCAGCTGCGGCATGTTGCGCAACGCGTGAAGAAAAGCGGGCTGCGCCCGCTCCGGGGCGAGGACGCCCCGGCTCTGATTATTATTGCGGCGACTTCATTGCACCGGCATATCGTCCGGGTACATCGCGTGCCAGGCGAACCACATCGCATAGCGGGTGATGATGTTACCGCCGCTTGTGGACGCGACATGAACCGTCCTCGGATCGGTGGTGCAAACAAACTCGACGTCAACGCCGCCGATCGAGTCGGTCCACCGCCCTACTGGATCGGCCTGCCCGGTGATCAGCGCCAGCGGGTACACGCGCCGCTCGTCTGAAGCCTCGACGATCAGCAGTCGTTCTTTGATTGCGAGCTCGCCCTCCGGCGGCGGCGGATTGACGTCGTACATCAGCTTGCGGGAGCGAAAATAATCCTCGTAGGTGGTCTCCTGGTATCGCTTGAACATTCTTGGATCCAGCGCGAGCACGGTGGTTTGCGGATGCAACGCAAGCCAATCCGCCCAGCGGGTCACCGAGGCCGGCCGCAGCGCCAGCTCGAGGCCGGCTTCGGCGGCGGGGCCGGCCACGGCGCGGCCAAGCAATTGACTCCACAGACTCTCACCGGTTGCCCCCGGTCGGCGATCGAACATCAACAGATTGGAGTTGTAGAGCAGCCCGCTCACGCCGAAGGTGAGCGTCTCGCCGGCGACGTCGCGCTCACATACGACGATGCTGTCGCAAAGCGGGTTGTAGGTGACGGCAATCGCCACGCCGCCGAGTGTGTCGTTGACGATTTCGTGACAGTTCAGAACCAGAAGCGGGTAGGCGCGCGATTCACCGTTGATCTCGACGCCGATCACACGATCGGACGGAACGAGATACTTGCCATACATTTGGGCGTTGATGTCTGCGATCTCGCGGCCGGAGACGATCGGCGGATCGCTCAGGGCTTGCAGTGCGTCCTTCTTCAAAGCGCCGGTGACAATCTGATCTTGCGGTATCAGGCAAGTCGTGACGTCAAAGCCGTAGCTGGCTAGATCCCCGGCCTTTCCGATCAGTGATCGACCAACTCCCCCCACCGCCCAGATGAACAGTGCGAGCGTACAGAGGCCCGACAGCACAAGCACCCATCCGCCGCTGCGGAAGGTCAACATACGCGGCTGGTTGGTTGGGCGGGGTGTCATTGCCCTGCAACGTCGTCGAGGTCGCTTGTGACCGCGGCAAGTACCCCATGGTGTGGAGCTTCGTTTCCGGTGGCGGCCGGTCCGCGGTCTATGACCATCAGGCAAAGCAACGCGGGTAGATAGACCAGGCTGGCCACAAACACGCGACGCGCATTGGAATCGGAACGTCGCGCGTGCAAGCGTAGTCCCAGTCGAAGCATCCACAATCCCAGCGCGACGGAGCCGAACGTATAGAGCCAGCCCGCCAAGCCCGACAATGCGGCCGCGACGCCCAAGGGAAGCAGCACGAGCGTCATGAGCACCACCACGCGCCCGGTGAGCCGTCCTGAGGGATCAATCACCGGAAGCATGGCAAACCCAGCGCGCTCGTAGTCCTTGCGATACAGCCACGCCAGCGCAAGGAAATGAGGAATCTGCCACACGAACAGCAACAGGGCGAGGATCCAAGCGCCATAGTCCAGCGTTCCGGTGGCGGCGACCCAGCCGATCATCGGCGGGATAGCGCCGCAGATCGCGCCCACAAGCGTGTTCAGACTGGTGCGGGTCTTCAGCGGCGTGTAGGCGAAGAGGTAAATGAGTAATGTCAGCAGCGCCAAGCCGGCCGTCGCAAGATTCACCATCACCATCAGGCCGGCTATTCCGCCAAATGCCAGGAGCATGGCGAAGACAAAGCTGTGCGTGAGGCTCATCGCACCCGAGGGAAGCGGTCGCGTGCAGGTGCGCGACATCAAGCCGTCGCGACGAACCTCTGCCAGTTGATTGAACGCACTGGCGGCGCCGGCGGCGAGGGTTGTCCCCAGCATCGTCCACAGCAATCTCAGCCAGTCGATTGATCCCGTCGAGGCCATTATGAAACCCACCGCGGTCGTGACCACGACCAGCGCGCTGAGCCGGACCTTGGTGAGCTGCATATACAGCGCGGGCAGGCGGCGAGTCGAGCATACGCGGCTCGGCCGCGGGTCGTCGACGATCACGGCGTCGGGAAATGAAGATTGGAGGACAGAAGCAGGCACGGGCGGTGGTGTTTGTGATTTTCGTCACGTAGTATATCGCTTCAATAGGGTGGACGGGATCAATCGGGCCAAACGGCCGGCGGCAGGCGAGCACATGGCCAACAAGCGTGGCGGCGATATTCTGACGATCGGCTTCGGCACGACCGTCGTGATGTGGGTGATCCTGTATGTCTCGGCCATGCCCCCGGGCGTCGTCCCGCTGTGGCTGGCGGCAGTTGTTCTGGCGGGATGGCTGTTCGCAGCTGGGTATGGGCTGGCGCGGAAAACGGGTCGCGGCTGGCGAGGCGGCGTACAGCTGGGGCTACTCGTGGCCGGCGTGAACGTGCTGATCCTGCTGAGTATGCTCGGGGGCAAGGAACCGGGCGAGGTGGTCGTCGCCGGGCTGTGGTGGATCGGAGGGTTTCTGGCCGCGGCACTGGTGCTGTGCTCACTCGGTGCTGCCCTGGGGGCGCGCTCGGCCGCAGACCAACCGCCTGCGATCAACTGGACGGGGCGATTCGCACGGGTGACGGCCCTGACCACGCTGCTGATGATCATCGCCGGTGGGATCGTCACCGGACTGGAAGCAGGCGAGGCCATCGAAGGCTGGCTGACCTCCGATGGCTACCTGATGGTTCTGTTCCCACTGACGATGATGCAGCGCGACGTCAGTGCCTTCGCCGAGCACGCCCACCGGCTCTGGGGGTTATTGGTCGGATTGACGACCATCGTGCTGGCCATTCATCTGCGGATGGTCGATCGGAGGCGCTGGCTTGGCTGGCTGGCGATCGTCGCGGTGCTGGCGGTGATCGTGCAAGGCGCTCTGGGAGGGACGCGCGTGACCGAACAGAGCACGACGTTGGGGATCGTGCACGGCGTGTTCGCCCAGGCATTCTTCGCGATGCTTATCGTCATTGCCGCGGCGGCATCGACGGCCTGGACGGGATCGGTTCAACCGCTACCGTCACAGAACATAAAGACGGATCGAACCATCAGCGCCGTGCTGCTCGTGGTGATCCTGCTGCAAATCACGCTCGGCACGGTGTTTCGTCACCTCGAGCCGCTGTCTGATGTTTCCCCAGGGGCGCGGCGGGCGTTGTTGGACAGCCACAGCTTCGTGGGCTCGCTCTTCGTGCTGGCGCTTGTTCTGTTCTGTGGCGTGCGAGCCTGGGGGATGTACGCGAGTCAGCGGATTGTCAAGCGGATCGGAATGGGGATGGTCCACGTCGTTGGGCTGCAAGTAGCGCTGGGGATTGCGTCATACATCCTCGTGCCCCAAAGTCCGCGCGGGTCGGATAAGATCATCTCGGCGCTTGAGGTCACGGTGACGACAGCCCACCAGGCCATGGGGGCGGTTGTGCTGGCCATGGCTACGTTGTACGCGGTATGGGTGCGGCGACTGTCGACGGAGGCGTGAGCGATGATCGTTGCGACGATTCTGGCGCAAAGCGACGCTGCCTCATCGGGGTCCGGGCTGGGTCTGGACAATCTGTTCTTGTGGACCGTCATTGTCGTCATTGTCGCGTCAATGCTTGGGGCCGTTATTCGTCGACGACAGCGTGACAAATGCCTGAAGCTGCTGAACGATCATCATGTGACGCTCTTGACCACAGGCGGTCAGGTAATTTGGGGTGATCTGATCGTTTACAGTCAGGGACTCGAGGTGCGCTTCGACGCACCGTACCAGACCCGGCGGGGATTGACCAAGACCAGCGCCATGCTGTTCGATGATGAGCTGGGCCAATGTCTGGCGCTATGCAGGATTGAAGAGGCGCTGACCCCCAACGAGCGCCGTGTTCGGGGGCGTCAGATTCGTCGCAGCTTCAACCCGGGGCCGTGGCGGCGCTCGTGGCGATGGGTTCGCAATGTGGTCAATACCCTGCGCGACGCGCTGACCCAGGTCATGGGCATGTTCGCCGGGAAAGTGGGCAAGGGTGGTATGGTCGGCGGCGTGGTCAAGACCCAACGAACAAAGATTGATGAGCTCAGTAAGACGCTGGTCGGCGCGGCGGGCAACGCCTATGAGCCGATGCTCGAGCGCCACATCGGTCGGCCGGTGATTCTCGAATTGGTCGGACTCGGTTCGGAGGCCGGCGCCGCGTGTGAAATCCCGGGTTTTCTCGTGGATTACTCCGATCGTTTCGTGGCCGTCTTTAACGTGGACCATGAACCGCTGGAAGAGTTCCAACTTGAGTTGACCCAATCCGTGCAGCGTGAAGGCGTGAAGCTCGACGTGCTGGATGACAAGATCGTCGTCACCGCAACGGGCGAGGACGCGATCGTCGTCCGTAGCATGAAGGGCGGGTCGGCGACGACGGATCTGGCGATCGTCTTGGTCGGCGGCAGTTCCGTTCGGCTGACTCGACCGCGCGGCGAACCGGTGACGCTTCATCTACAGCGGACCCGTCACATCGACATCGTGTGTCCGCGCTCCATCGCCCGTGTTCGGTATGCCGGCGATTCAGCGACCACGGCGCGACGCGATTGGTCGGGAGCCGCGCCGCAGGAGGACGATCCGGCCGGCACGGCGCAGCAGCCGCAGTAAACCGGACGCCGGCTCAGGTTGTGTCAGTTAACGAGTTGCGTCTTGGGGCGTGGATGTCGCGTACTGGGGGTGGTGCTTGTCGAAGACGGCCCTCAGTTCCTGGTGAATGCGCTGCCCCAGCGCCCGGTCCGCGACGTTCATGTGATTGCGCCCGGTGAGAATCTCAATCACCGCATCGCTGCCGAGCTCATCAAGCGTCTGTTTGAGTAACCGAACCGCGCCTTCCAGATAGAACGTATCTTTCTCGCCGGCAAAGATACGCAGCTTGCCCGTGAGTTTCGATTCAAGCGTCGGCCAATTCTCCTTGAGCACGA
>JAZFYE010000270.1:0-6356 GCA_036475395.1 Phycisphaerales bacterium | reverse complement strand
GGAAGTTCTCCAATTCCTCGATCGAGAAGTCCTCCAGTCCGCCGCGGACGAGCGCACTCGTCATCCCATGTCGCCAGGCTTGATTAAGCGCCATGAATGCATGCTTCGTCATCCCGCTGGCCGGATTTCGCTCAACGAAATCTGTCTCCTGATAACACCGGAGCGCTTCAACACGAATGATCTCCCTGTCGATTTTCAAGCTGGTTAGACGCTCGGCTTCGATTTGCAGCGCAAGTTCGAGTTTGTCTGCCGGAAGCACATAGTCATAATGGGTCCAACTCGGCAGCGTCTCGGCGTTCGCCATGCCAAACTGATTGAGCAGGTTCATTGCCTCATTCGGCTTGTAGTTACCGGTCGCGGCGTTGCAGGCGAGATGCTCCAGAAGGTGAGCCGCCTGAGTCATGCCCTTCGGCTCATGCACAAACCCGACGTTGTAGAAGGTCTCGATCGCAACTTGATCTGCTTCGGGCATTGGGAGCAACAAGACCGTCACGCCATTATCCAACACAACGCGTTCGGCTTTGTATTGAGTTGCCGCTGCGACTTTCAACCCCATAATCCCAACGACAGCGATACCGCTGATTGTTGCCAAGCTGACTGGCGTGCGTCCGATAGCGAGTGTCATCCTGTCAAACATGCCTGAAGCCTCCACCTGACCCCGGAGGCCGATGTGCCACATCCACGCTTGGAAATGCTGATGGCCATCTAGTCTACGGACACGGCCCCCAGTTAACGAGTAGGGTGAGGAGATCGGACGCTCCGACGTTGCCATCACCGTCGAAGTCAGACGGACAGGGGACTTCCCACGCCTGGATGTTGTCGCCGCCCTCGAATCCGAGGCCCTCGGCTCCGCTCCTGGGGTCGAAGATATTGATGCGCCCGATTGGATCCGGTGACCAGACTCCGATGAAGTTGGTACCGACCGAGTTGGCAGGCGTCGTCATCATCCCCAGGAACCCGTTGGTCGTGCTATAGACGCGGACCTCAACCGAAGGCCCGCCCACAAAGATGATGGTATTGAAGCCAACGCCACTCTTTTCGTCCGTGAAGATCAGGTCGAGACTGTCACCCTGGGTGCCGGCGACAACGAGGTCACTGATCGCCCCGGAGTCCCCGGCCGACACCGCCAGCAAGCCGTCCGGGCCGCGAGGATTCTCATCCGTCGGATCGCCGCCACCAAGATTGGATTGAACCCTCAGGTTGGGCAGACCCGTCATGCCATCCGGGAAGGGGAACCCACCCGGCAAGTTGGGCACACCCGATTCCAACGGGTCGTCGAAGAAAAAGGTGCTGTTGAGATCCAGGATCGATTCCTCGTAGTTTTCGATCCCTTTGAGAACGTTCCCCGCACAAGCGTTGAATGCCTCGAACTCAGCCTGGTTGTCGAACCAGATCAGTCCACCCTGGGCGGGTGCGGTCGGCGGCGCATCCGTCCCGCCAGCCGGCGTCACCGTTTGTTGTGGTTGAAGTGGCTGTGCGCTCAGGTCGGTCGTAATGGCCGCGACCAGACTCACCGCCACCAACGCAATTGCAGCGGCCATGATTCGTTTGGTCATTGTTCTTCTCCTTTTCTGTTTCATGCCTTGATGGCTTGATGCCGCACTCAACGCACCAGCAGCCGCCGGTGTAGGGGCGGCGCATTGTTTTGTGAACATGCCGAGTCCTCCCTTCGCTTCTCCTGGTCGATTCCGGCCACGTGTGGGCACGTAGCTTGCCCAATCGCCCACGCCCACCAGACTCGATTATCCGCTCGTGTGAACCAGCGTCAATAGGCAACACTCGGGAAGGTGGCCCAAGAAAAGCACCCCTCCAGTCGTCCCTAGAGAGGTGCCTGTCGTTCAGAGCGGGCTACACGCCGCTCTGTAGAGAAGAATAACCACCGACCAAGATACCAAGGGGAGCCAGTGGGTGAAAGAGCCGCGTTGGAGAAATGCCACAGTTCGAGGCATTCTGATGCCCCAAGTCGGCGACCGCAGACAGGCTTTCCTGCAAACACCCATTTGCACGAATAGCCGACGCGGAAACCGCACGCACGAGCCAAGAAGGCGGTTCGACTTGTGATCTGGCCTCTTATTGGATTCGTGCAAACCCTCTAAGAGAGGGGTTTGCAGGAAACGAATCTAATCCAATTGTAAACGCGTGGCGTAACGACGAGTTGCGCGTGCTCGTGGAGGGGGTCAACCTATGAACCTACGTGAGCGAGGGGCGGGGGCGTGGCAAACATTTGGGGCGGCGAATGGGTCCCTCGGGCCTGAGATACTGAATCGCTCGGCAGTGCCAAATCAGGACACCATTGGGCAAGCTGGGGGCAAGCAGCGCTGTAAGTCATTGGTACACAAGGGGGGTCGTAGGTTTTCAAGACCGGCGCGTTCAACCACTCCGCCACCCCACCCGGTCCGGGGTCCGGGCCGTCGCATCATACCCACGCTTTGCCGGTGATGCCTGGGCCGTGGGCGAACTCTCTGCGGTTGTATACGGGCCGCACAGCGAGCCGCGGCGTCCTCGCCGCGGGTTCGTGCAAACCTGCGCGGAGCGGCGCATGACAGTTGCCCTGCGTGCGGCGCGCCGACACCTCTGTGGGTTACCACCCGCAGCTAAGGGATGAGCGAGCGGCGTGTTCGGCGCAATGTTGATAGCTGCGGGTGGATACCCGCGGGTTGGTTCGCACTTCGATAACCGCCTGCAGAGATGCATCCGCGGCCAGAACCAGACTACTTGCCCGGCCGATCCGTATACGCCACGCCGCCTTTGGTGACGGTGTCGATGCGAATCGCTTCAAGCGGCTCGAAACCGATAGCGCCGGCCTCGGCGACGTTCTCATCCTGCTCGACGCCGTCGCCGCTGACACCGATGGCGCCGATGAGCTTGCCGTCTCGATACAGCGGCATGCCGCCGGGAAACTCGATGATCCCGTGTTCCCGGTTGGAGTTGCCGATGTTCCATAGCGCTCCGCCGGGCTGCGACAGCGCGCCGATACTGCGCGAGGTCAGCGCGTTTTCATCACTACTGAACGCCACCGCGGTAAAGGCCTTGGACTCAGCGATCGAGACACTACCGGCCCAAGCATCCGGCATGGAACGCCGACCAATGATGCGGCCAAAACGATCCACCACGATCATGTGCATTCGACAGGTCTGCGGCATACCGGCGGCATCGACGCGCAACAACGATTGCTCGGTCTTCGCCGCGGCTTCGGCCTGGTCGAGGATCTGTTGTACGTCCACATCGGTCAGTTGCGGATCGGCGAAGACCTCATAGCCGAGCCGTACACGGCCCCCGGAAGTTTGGCAGCCGCCGATCGCGAGTCCGAAGATAACAGCCATACAAAGCACTGTCCCTTTGACAATTCGATCATGACGCATCACATCCATCTCCTTGTTGGTGGGGTCTGCTGCGATTCGACGGCGGAGGATAAGTCCCTGCGGACGACTTCG
This sequence comes from Phycisphaerales bacterium, assembly GCA_036475395.1. Lineage (GTDB taxonomy): Bacteria > Planctomycetota > Phycisphaerae > Phycisphaerales > SM1A02 > JADFNO01. Next base: position 2,922 of record JAZFYE010000270.1, on the reverse strand, counting down.
CAACGCGCCGGATCACACCGGCCAAGTGCCGGCGTGAACGGAACGCACAAGATCGACGACCTTGTCCGATCGCGCGTCGCACCGGCCATTCGGCGGCTGCGGGCCTGATCCCGCAAGTGTCTCGACACAGGCACGGACACTGCCCGCCAGCGCCGCCAGATTGTAGCCGCCTTCGAGGATCAGCGCGAGCCGGCCGTTCGCATGGCGATCAGCGATGTCACAAACGACCGCGCAGAGCAAGGCAAACCCCCGCTCGGTCATCATCATGCCACCGATTGGATCATTACGATGCGAATCGAAGCCGGCTGAGACCAACACCAGATCGGGTGCGAACGAATCGGCGATTGGAATGAGAAGCTGGGCGAAGATCGCGCCATACGCACCGTCCCCCAGACCCGGCGGGAGGGGGACGTTCACCGTGTATCCAATGCCATCGTCCGCGCCGGTTTCATCTACGGCGCCGGTTCCAGGATAGAAGGGGGATTGGTGCGTGCTGAAGAACAAGACGTTCGAATCGCGGTAGAACGCCTGCTGCGTACCGTTGCCGTGGTGGACGTCCCAATCCACGATCAAGATGCGCTCGCAGCCAAGTCTATCTCGGGCATGGGCGGCGGCGATTGCGATATTGTTGAACAGGCAGAACCCCATCGCGCGGTTGGCTTCGGCGTGATGTCCCGGCGGTCGAACCAAGGCAAACGCGCGTGCCGCACGGCCATCCACGACCGCGGTCACCGCGTCGATCGCCGCTCCCGCCGCGAGATGCGCCGCCTGAACACTTCCCGGCGAGACGGCGGTATCGACATCCAGAGCAGCCGATTGCCCACGAAGCGACTCGATTCGATCGATATGCGCGGCGCTGTGAACGCGCGCGATCGATTCGCGCCCGGCCGGCTGCCCAGCGCCCCAGCGCGCCCCCGGAACCGGTTGTTGGTGCAGCGCATCACGAACGGCGCGAAGCCGATCCGGCCGCTCGGGATGATCGGGGTGCGGATCGTGGGCCAGCATCGCCTCGTCGTACAGCAGCAACACATCGCCGGTCATAGCCAATGATGGTAAGCCAACAACTGGTCGGTGTGAGAGCGACCGGTGTGGGCTGGCCCGGTCGGGGATCAAGCCCAGCCGTTGGCCGGCGAGTCTCGCCCCCTTGCGTGTGGGCGGACGAGTACCTGGCCGGCGTTGTCAAGGCCTCCCCGACCGGCGCCCATTTTGGTAAAGCCCGTCTACTTATCTATTCGCTCTACTGCGCGCTGAGGTTCGCCAAAAAAGCCACAATAACAGGCGCGCAAAGGAATCAGCGAGACGGCGGCGCCTCGCTGCTTGATAGATTTGGATCGGGGTACGCGCAACTGACGGCTATTGTTCCGGCTGCCCGGAGAGAAAGCTGGCCAGTCGCCGGCGGCGCACCGGATGCTGCAACTTGCGGATCGCTTTGGATTCGACTTGACGGACGCGCTCGCGGGTGACCTTGAAGATTCGGCCGACTTCTTCGAGCGTATAGGTATAGCCGTCACCGATGCCGTACCGAAGTTTAAGAATCTCGCGCTCACGGTAGGTCAGGGTTTTGAGCACGTCATGGATGCGGACCCGCAGCATCTCGCTGGTCGCGGTCTCGGCGGGGGCCTCTTGTCGCTCGTCTTCGATGAAGTCGCCGAACTGCGAGTCCTCGGATTCGCCGACCGGCCGGTCGAGGCTGATCGGATGTCGCGCGATCTTCATCACGCGGCGGGTCTCGTCCACGGCCATCTGGGCTCGCTCGGCCAGTTCGCCGATCGTGGGTTCGCGGCCCAGCTCCTGCTGCAGGTGCTTTTGGATCGTCCGCAGCTTGGACATCGTCTCGATCATGTGCACGGGCACGCGAATCGTCCGGGCGTGATCGGCGATGGCCCGGGTAATCGCCTGGCGGATCCACCACGTGGCATAGGTTGAGAATTTGTAACCCCGCTTGTATTCGTACTTGTCCACCGCCCGCATCAGGCCGGTGTTGCCTTCCTGAATGATGTCGAGGAAGGGCAGCCCGCGGTTGCGATATTTCTTGGCAATGGACACGACAAGTCGAAGGTTCCCGCCCGAGAGATCGCGCTTGGCGAGCTCGTACTCGTTGAAGACGGTTTCGATGTCCTTGACGCGTTGTTCGAGATCCTCGGCGGTCTCGAGCACGAGACTGCGCAGACCGTCGATCTCCTCGCTCATGACGTAGACATCTTCTGGATCGTACTTGTCGGGATACTTCTCGGCCCGTTGCAGTTCGCGTTTGAGCTGCCTGATCTTCTTGTTGATCGCCTGGAGCTTGCGGAAAAGAGGCTGGATTCTTCCCGTCCGCAGGCAGCATTCTTCGAGCAGCGTGGCGATCTTGCGCCGGCGCGCCGTCATCGCGCCTCGTCGGCGCTGTTTCGTCGCCACGGCCGGCGCTTCGGCGGCCAGTCGCTCCCAGTCTCGGCGATTGAGCTCGAGCAATTGCCGGACCGTGCCAAGATTCACGGGAATCCGAAAGGCAATCTTGTCCTTGGCGTTTTCCTCGGCCGTGGAGATTCGCATGGTTCGGTCGAACGGCAGACTTCCCTCGTGGACTTGGTGAAGGATGTCAACCGCTTGGGACGAGGCGTAGTCCGATTCCAGGACGCGCCGTCGGAACATCATCCGCGTCGTTTCAATCTTCTTGGCCAGCCTGATTTCCTGCTCACGCGTCAGCAGCGGAATCGTCCCCATCTGCGTGAGGTACATGCGGATCGGATCGTCGATGCGCTTCGAGCCGCTGTCGGCGATTGCCTCCTCAATGACAGCCCGAGCTTCCGCCTCATCGAGTAGTTCCTCCGGTGCGTGTTGCCCGGGGTCGCCGAACGCCGGTGCCTGTTCCTCATCCCGAGGCTCTTCTTCGTCTATGCGAACTTTGGGAGCGGCGCCCGATCGATTCGGGTCGTCGCG
>JAZFYE010000269.1:0-13314 GCA_036475395.1 Phycisphaerales bacterium | reverse complement strand
GCGCCAGATGGCGGTGATTTCAGCTTTGATCTCGTTGTGAAATCGATCGAGCTGATCGGCCACCTGTTCCGAGTAACGATTCTTGACCTGCACCCACACCTGTGTGTCATAGAGGTACGTCACGCCGGACTTGTTGTTCGGCAGCCTGGAGTCGATGACCCGCAGCTCCACGATCTTCTGATCGTCGGGAATCTCGATGACGGCGGCGTTCGGATTCGCCTCGACCAGTTGGGGATCGTGCATCATCATCACACCGATGAAGACGCCCGCCTCGATGAGGAGAATCACCGCGACAAGGATGATCGTCTTGAGAGGCGACTTCTTCTTGCCCGCCTCGGGCTGTGGAGTTTCGTCGGGCATGCTTCAGCCTCCTCGGGCAAGATCCGGGTCCGTAAAGTCAGCGTCCCTATTGGCTTCCTCGACCAACTGCTCGGTCAGGATAATTTCGACTCGGCGGTTTTTTGCCGCCGTGGCGGGCTCGATGGCCCGCGAGCGAACCGGTTCGCGGGTCCCGACGGCCTCCAGGCGAAACACCCGGTCCTCCAGCCCCAACTCCACAAGGACATCCTTGACGTGGCGGGCCCGTTGAAAGGCCAGCTCGTCCAGGTCATTCCAGGGCGACGTTTCCGGTATGTACTTGGCGGCGGTGTGACCCCGCACGATAATCTTGTTGCTTCGACCCGCCAGCAGCACCGACAGCTTCTGAAGCTCGCGATACACCGACGGCTTGATCTGGGCCGAGAACTCATCGAACATGCTCGGCCCACCGATCGTGAAAACCACGCCCTCGCGCAGCTTCTTCACCCGCATTCGCCGGCCTTCGATGCTCTTTGTGGGCGATTGACTGCTGTTGACGTCCTCGAAGCGCTTGATCGCCATCTCTTCGAATTGCTTGACGATAGACCTGATGGGCGGATCGTCGATCGGCAGCACGCCGACGCCGCCGGCGTATCCGAACGCCTCCTGGATCGCCGTGATGACCCGCTGATACTCGTGATCCCGTTTGAATTCAGAGAACATCTGAAGCAAGATGAAAAAGCACAGCAGCAGCGTCATCATGTCACCGAAGGTCACCACCCACTGCGGAACGCCACTGGCCGGCTTTTTCGGACGCTTGCCCGCCATGTCAGGCCGCCCGATCCTCAGCCACGGGCCGCTCCGCCGGCGGGATGAAGGTCATCAGCTTAGATTCGACGGCACGCGGGTTGTCGCCGGATTGGATCGCCATGACACCCTGGATGATGATCGTCTTGGCCAGTGCTTCTTCGGACGACCGCAAGGCCAGCTTGTCGGCCATGGGCAGGAAGATGATGTTGGCCAGAACGGCGCCGTAGAGGGTGGTGAGCAGCGCCGCCGCCATGCCCGCGCCGATCTTGGAGGGGTCGTCCATGTTGCTGAGCATCGCCACGAGGCCGATGAGCGTGCCGATCATCCCGAACGCCGGTGCGTACCGTCCCATCGAGTCGAGCATGCCTTTGCCCGCCTCGTGACGCTCCAGCAGATTCTCCAGCTCGGTCTCCATGATGACTTGGATGATCTCGGGATCGGTCCCGTCCACCGCCATCTGGATCCCGCCCACGAGGAACGGATCGCCCATGTCCTCCACCATCCCTTCCAGCGCCAGGATGCCGTCACGTCGGGCAACCTCGGCCAACTCGACGATCTGGCGGAGCAGGGCGAGCGTATCGACGGGCTTGGCCAACACCGTCTTCTTCATAACGATCGGTAGCTTGAGGAATCGGGCCAGCGGATACGAGGCCATCGTCGCGCAGGTTGCCCCGCCGATGACGATCAGAACCGACGGCGCGTTGAGGTAGGCCACCACGTCGCCGCCAATCATGATCGCCATCAACACCAGCGCCGAGCCCAGCAGCAGCCCAATCAGGGTGGCGATGTCCACGCGTTTCTCCCCTTGCGCAAGAAATGCCCTCGGCTCCCGGACCAGGGCCTCGTATTGGACATCGGAGCCTGCTCGAAGGGACTTGAGGCAGCCCCACCCCGGCTGGCCAGATGCTCAACCTCCATGGTCCGCTCACAGGGGTTGGCCCCGACGGGCTATGGCGCCAGTACGGGTAGAACGCCCGGCCTGATGCTGATTTGAAGCTGGGTGTGCGCCGGCTCGACCCCCGGCGGGTTATCAGCCGTCGATGGCGGATCACCATCGAGCTGGTAGCGCGGCGGCCGATCGCCGCCGATCTCGATCACGCGACCCCGTTTGTAGACAAGTCGCCGATCAGCCAGATGTCGGCGCACCCGGCACTTGGTGACCCAGGACACAAGCTGGGCTTTGGACGCCATCGGAAAAAACAGCACGTCGAGCAGACCGTCGTACATCACCGCCCGTTGCGCCGGGTCGAGCCGCCAGGCATATTGCCGGCTGTTGGCGACGACGACCGCGCCTTGGCGGCCAAGATCAATCCGCTCGCCGTCCACCGTCACCGCCAGTCGAGATGGTCGCCACGCTCGGAGCTGACGAATACTCGGTCCCAGGTATGACCAATGCGAGATCGACGATCCCCGACGACCGGCCAGATCGTGAACGACCTCAGCGTCGTACCCAACCGAGACCATGAGGAGGAAAGTTCGCCCGTTGACGACGCCAACGTCAACCAGTCGAGGCTCGTTGCGCTCCAGGGCCCTCAACAGTGTTTGCACGCGCCGATCCATCCTGAACTCGCGAGAGAACAGATTCTCTGTGCCGGACGGGAAGTGGTACAACGGCGTCTGGGTCCGGATGGCCGGTTCGGCCGCCAGCCGCACGGCGCCGTCGCCGCCAACGACGACCAGCGCCCCGGCCTCCGCCAATTGCCGATCGAGCCAGTCGTCCGCAGCATCGATGCGGGTCTCGGCGAGGACGGCCTGCCGCCCGACCCGATCGACGGCTTGACCGATCCGCTGGGCCGCGGCAGCGGCCTTGCCCGCTCCCGCTATCGGGTTGTAGAGGACGACAACGTTCATCGCGGCTCGATTCACCCAATCCGCCCTCCGTGCACGTGCGATCCGCTGGCCACGCACCTTACCGCTACGCAAACGGTGGTCAGACCGCGCCGGGGTAGGTTCGATTGAGCAACCCCCGAACCCAACGTACCATCCCCACATGCTCATGCCAGGTGTCGTTGGCCGGTCGGTCCCCGCAATACTGCTGGGCGTCGCCGCGACCGTTGCCCTCGGTCAGGAACAATACATCCTCTCCGAGCAGGATACGTGGCAGGCCGGTGAGTCCGTCGATCCCGCCTCGCCCGAGGGACGGTTGGCCGTCGCTCGGCGAACGCTGGCCGAAGAAGACTTCGAGCGAGCCGAACACTTGGCCGCGGCATGGATCGAGCGCAACGAGCATCATCCGCTGTTGCCGGAGGCGTATCTCATCCGCGCGGACGCGCTGGTGGCACAGGACAGCTTCTACAAGGCCCTGTTCGACTACGAGTTCCTGGTGCGCGCGTTCCCCGGAAGCGAGGTGTTTGTAAGAGCGCTGCAGCGCGAGTTCCAGATCGCCCAACGCTTTGCCGCGGGGCAGAAGCGCAAGCTCTGGGGCATGCGCATCATCGACTCTTCCGACGAAGCCGAGGAATTATTGATACGGATCCAGGAACGGCTGCCTGGAAGTCGGCTGGCCGAACAGGCGGCAATCGAACTGGCGGACTTCTACTTCAGACGCCGCCAGATGGACCTGGCTGTGGAAATGTACTCGATCTTCATCGAGAACTACTCCGACTCGCGATGGATCAGTAAAGCGCGCCGCCGACTGATCTACGCGCATTTGGCCACGTTCAAAGGACCGGAGTTCGACATCGCGGGCTTGCGCGAAGCACGGTCCAGGCTCCACGAGCTCAAGGCCATGGAGCCGGCCACCGCGCAAGAAGTCGGTGCCGATGGATTGCTGAGCCGTATCGACGAGTCCGATGCACGCAAACTCCTTGGCATCGCCAGGTGGTACAAGCAAACGGGCGATCCCATCGCGGCGGAGATGACGGTGCGCCGCCTACTGAAACAGTATCCCCGCTCGTTGGCCGTCACCGAAGCCCTGCGCATGATGGGCGATGTCATCGGCCGGCTCCCGCCGAGCGTATTGGCCGAGGCACCCGACTACGAGGCGCTGCGGGCGGCAATGCTCGGGCAAGTCAAGCGACCGCAAGCGGAGCAACCGGCGAACTCGTCCGAGGCGTCACCGGGGAATCAACCGCCATGATCCGTCTCACCTGGTACGGCCGAATCGTCCTTCTCGGTGCGATGCTGGGGGGCGGGTGCGCGTCCGACCCGACCGAGGGTTATGCCACCGCCTCGCCGTTCCCCCGCGGAATCTCCACCGTCTCCGTGCAGATCTTTGAGAACAACACGTTCGATCGTGAAATCGAATTCGAGCTTGCGGACGCGCTGATCAAGCAGATCGAGGCTCGTACGCCGTATAAGGTGACCTCTCCCGCCCGCGCGGATACTATTCTTACCGGACGAGTCCGCAGCATTCAGAGAGATCAACTTTCCAAATCGCGACTGACCGGATTGTCTGAAGAAGTCGTCCTCAGCGTGACGATCGACTTCCAGTGGAGGGATCAGCGCACCGGTCGGCCGCTCGTTCAACGGGAGTCATTTTCGGGACACGCCCTGTTTGTCCCGTCCAGGCCAACCAGCGAGCAAATCGAACTCGGCGAGTTTGCCGTCATCCAACGCCTGGCTCGGGACATCGTGACCGAGATGCAGGCGGACTGGTGAATGGAGCGCCGTGAATCGACAACAACATGTCTGACGACCGCAAGCAAACCGATCAGCGATCATCCGAGGCGCCGGAGTCGCGTGAGTCCGGCCCGGCCGAAGGCCCCAAGAGCTCGCCGACGCCCCCCCCGCCGGTGAAGCTCAGCCGCGGGCTCATGAGCTGGGTCATGATCCTGGCCCTACTCATCATGCTCTTCGTACTGCTCAGCGGCACCAAGAACCGGGGCATGGAGATCAGCAGTTGGCAGGAGTTCAAGCTCCACATCGACAACGGCCACTTCGACCCTGACAAGACACTCGTCGTTCACGACGGTCGAATCACCGGAACCATCCGGCCGGACACCACGGGCTTCCCCCAAGGGAAGAAAGAGGGGACCGCGGTCTGGGTCCAGATCGACGCCGCCAATCGCGAGTTCTATCTCAAGCAGTTGGATGAGATGCCGGTGAAATGGAAGGCCGACACCGGCACCAGCATCTGGATGCAACTGCTGATTACGCTGGCGCCGTTCCTTTTGCTCATCCTTATTATCTGGTTCTTTATCGCGAGATCGATGCGCTCGGCCGGAGCCGGACCCGGCGGCATGTTGGGGAGCTTCGGCAAGTCACGGCATCGCCTCTCCACCAAGGAGAACGTCAGCGTTACGTTCAACGACGTGGCCGGTGTCGACGAAGCGAAGGAGGAACTCGAGGAGATCGTCCAGTTCCTCAAGAATCCCAAGAAGTTCCAACGACTGGGCGGCCGCATCCCGCGCGGCGTGCTGCTCGTCGGTCCACCGGGCTGCGGCAAGACCCTGCTCGCCAAGGCCATCGCCGGCGAGGCGGACGCGCCGTTCTTCTCCATCTCCGGCTCGGATTTCGTAGAGATGTTTGTCGGCGTGGGGGCTAGCCGTGTCCGGGATCTGTTCAAGCAGGCGAAAGACAACTCACCATGCATCATCTTTCTTGATGAGATCGACGCGGTGGGTCGACGGCGCGGCGGCGGGTTTACCACCGGTGGTCACGACGAGCGCGAACAAACGCTCAACGCGATCCTCGTCGAAATGGACGGCTTCGAGGCCAACGATCAGATCATCGTCATTGCCGCCACAAACCGTGCTGATGTGCTCGATCCAGCCCTGACGCGACCGGGACGATTCGATCGGCAGGTGCTCGTGTCATGGCCGGACATCCTCGGCCGCAAGCAAATCCTCGAAGTCCACGCCAAGAAGGTGAAGATGGTCCCCGACGCGGATCTCGAGCGGTTGGCACGGGGAACGCCGATGTTCTCCGGCGCCGATCTCGCCGCGATTATCAACGAAGCCGCCATTCTCGCCACCATGGCCGACAAGGATTTCGTCGAGATGGCCGATCTCGAAGAGGCGCGCGATAAGGTTCGTTTCGGGCGCGCTCAGAGTTCGCGCAAAATCGAGGAGGAGGAGCGCATCGCCACCGCCTACCACGAGGCCGGTCACGCGGTCATCCAAGCCATGACAAAGCACGCCGACCCGCTTCACAAGGTCACGATCATGCCGCGCGGGCAGGCGCTGGGCGCGACGTTCAGTCTGCCGGAAAAGGATCGCTACGGTTTGGCTCGCCGATATCTGTTGGCGACAATGCGCGTCTTGTGCGGCGGGCGCATCGCCGAGCAACGCAAGACGGACGACGTCTCCTCCGGCGCTGCAATGGATATCCAGCAGGCCACCCAGTTCGCCCGCCACATGATCCTCGAATGGGGCATGTCCGAGCGACTGGGCTTCGTGCACTACGGCGGCGGCGAGTCCCGTGATGTTTTTATCGCTGAGCGCGAATACTCCGACGACACGGCCCGCATCATCGACGAGGAGATCAAGCGCCTCATCGACGAGGCATACGCCGACGCCGAGCGCCTCCTTGGCAAAGAGTGGGACAAGGTCACTGCCGTCGCCGAGGCGCTGCTGAAATACGAAACATTGCAGGGCGAGGAAGTGCTGCGGCTGATTCGCGGCGAGCGACTGGACAAGCCGACCGTGGCCGAACTGCTCGAAAACGAGGCGGCCAAGCCCGTTCAGACGAAGACACCGGCGAAGGTGGCGAAGGATGACGAGCCCGGCCAAGAGCCGACGGGAGACGTCATGCCAAGCCCCGCGTGAGAAACGTCGAAACGTCGAAATGTCGAAATGTTGAAAACCATCAGCCTCGCCCGGAAGGGCGAGGTTTTCGTTGTGCGATCAATCACAGCGCGCGTAGAAAGAAACCGCCGGCTTCCGCCGACGGCTACGTCAGTTCGCTCATCACATCTCCAAGCACAGCGCCGCTGATACGAACGATCTTCGCTGGACTGGTTTCACCGCGCTCGATACTGATCTGATTCGCCTTCACGCCCAACGAGCTTGCCACCAGCTTGCAGATTGCTTTGTTCGCCTTGCCGCCTTCGGGCGGGGCGCTGATGCGGATTTTCAGCCGATCGCCGACGACGCCGGCAATCTCATTGCGCGACGCCCCCGGCACCGCTTTGACCCAGATGAGAACGTCCTCGCCGGCTTGCTCGATGTGAAGGCCGCTCATAACAATCCAGCGTAGCAATCTTTGAGGGCCCGGATCGTATAATGCCTGCGTGAACGATACCCACCCGACTGCCGCCCGTATCCAGACCCGGCTCCTACGAGAGGCCGGCCCCAAACGACGGCTTGCTATGGCGATGGCATTGACCAACCAGACTTGGCGCATGGCCCATGAAGCGCTATCTCGAGCGTATCCGGAGCTGTCGAAGTCGCAGCGTCAGGTCATGTTTGTCCGGCTTCACTACGGTCCAAAGCTCGCCGCCGGGGTCGAGGCGAATCTCCAAAGACAGCCAAAGGCATGATGGCGCCTCAGCCGCCGATTGCTGCGCTCCAGCTCGTTGCCGACGCGTTCGAAACGCTCGGCGTCGAGTTCTATATCGGTGGATCGATCGCAAGCGCCTACCACGGTGAGCCACGATCCACAATCGATGTTGACCTCATTGCTGATCTTCCAGCGAGCGAGGCCTCGCGCCTCGTCCACTTGCTGGGCGAGGACTTTTATGCTGACGCAAGCATGATGATCCAAGCAATCACAAGCCGAACGTCATTCAATCTCATCCACTTGCCGACGATGTACAAGATTGATGTGTTCATTCCAAAGCATCGCCCGTTCGACAAGAGCGTTCGACAGCGCGTCCTCCAAGCGACGGCTTTTGAAGGTGACGACCGCACTTACCAAATCGCATCAGTCGAGGATATAGTGCTAAGCAAGCTTGAGTGGTATAAAGCTGGTGGCGAGACGTCTGATCGCCAATGGCGCGATGTCGTCGGCGTCATGCAAGTTCAGCTTCATCTACTCGACCAGATTTATCTTGACAAATGGGCCGCCGAGCTTGGTGTCAGCGATTTGCTCCAACGCGCGTGGACCGAAGCCCGCACACTGATGGACGAAAGCAGTGAGCAAGCCATTTGAGCTGGCACTGCTGGTTACTGACCTGATGTGGCCTCCTACTCATCCAACGTCGCCTTGCGCCGCAAGATGTGGTGATAGTGTTGGGCGAAACGATGCGCCTCATCGCGCATCGCCTGGCAGAGCTTCAGCCCCGGGTTCACGCGCCCGAGCTTGATCGGCTCAGTGCGCTGCTGCACGTAGATCAGCTCTTGCTTCTTGGCGAGGCTGATTACCATCGGCGGCTTCGTCTCAAGCTGATCGAACGCCTCAAGCGCTGCGTGGAGCTGCCCAAGTCCGCCGTCGATGAGAATCACATCCGGGTACAGCTCGCTGCCGTCGCCTGCATCCCGATAGCGGCGACTCACAACCTCGCGAATCGCCATGTAATCATCGCTGGCCGCCGCCGTCTTGATCTTGTAGCGGCGATAACCGTCCTTGAAAGGCCGGCCGTCAATGAAGCAGACCTTCGACCCAACCGTCTCCCCGCCTTGCAGGTGCGCGATGTCAATCGCTTCCATACAACGAACACCGCCATCGAGATCGAGCGTCTTCTGGATCGAGCGCAAGCCGGCGGACGGATCGGCGGCGAACGTCGTCACCTCTGGTTGCCAGTCGCGGTCAAGCCCGCTGCGCTTCTCTCGATCGTCGAGTTTCTCGATCGCATCGATCTGATCGCGCAGGACCGCCGCTTTCTCGTACGCCCGGTCCTTAGACGCCTCCTGCATTTCCTTGCGCATCGCTCGAAGCATCACGCCGCGCTTGGAACTGAAGAAGCGAATGAAGCGCGCGATGTCGTTGCGATAGTCCTCCTTGGAGATCTTGTTGGCGCACGGTGCGGTGCATTGGTCGATCGCGTGCAGCAGACATGGGCGAAATGATGCATTCTTCGGATTGTCCGCTTTGATATCCAACGTGCAGGTGCGGTACTTGAACACCCTTTGGAGCAGTTGGATCGATTCGCGCAAGGCGTAGACGGAGGTGAACGGGCCGAAGATTTTAGCGCCTCTAAACTCCGGATCAGTCGGTGTGCGAGTGATGAACACGCCCGGAAAGTCGTCTCGCATGGTGATCGCGAGATAGGGGAAGGTCTTGTCGTCGGTGAGCATCGAATTGAAGCGCGGCCGAATGTCCTTGATCAGCCTCGCCTCCATGAGCAGCGCTTCCCACTCTCCTTCGCACTCGATGACGTCGAAATCCACAATCAGGTCGAGCATCGGCTGCTTCTTCGGGCCGACGTCCGCCGAAGGCGCGAAATACGATCCGACGCGGTTGCGCAACGAGCCCGCCTTGCCGACGTAAATCACCAAATCCTCGGCGTCCTTTAGGAGGTACACCCCCGGCGAGCAAGGGAGGCTTTGGGCTCGCTCCGACAGCCGGCTTCGGGAAGCGGTCGTCCGATCTCCAGGCGAGCACATGATGCGTGATCCTAGGGGCCTCGGCGCAATCCCCCGGTCGCCGCCGGGGCCCCCCGGGTGGCCGGCGGAAGTGGGGAATATGCATTTCGGCCCCGCCAATTCCCCACCATCACCTTAAAAAAGGGTCGCTGATCCGAATAAGCGTGAGCATTCGGGCAGTTTGCGAGGTACAATTCGGGATGTTTGGCGAGCGATCAGCGTACCCAAACATATTCAGACCGATCAATTTGACTCGAAACGCCGAATCCAAACGGAGGAATCTCAAGTGCTCAAGACAACCCTCGCGACGCTCGTCCTTGTGTGTTGTGCGGCCGGGCTAACGACCTCAGCCACCGCCCTGGCCCCTTGTGACGGGGTCAAGCAATGCAAGATCGCTCAATGCCAGGCGGCGAAAGCGGCCAAAGTCGCGCAAGTGACCTCTGACAAGCAAGCTCAGTGCGCCGCCGCGAAGGCCGCGCGGGCGGCGAATGTCGCTAAGGTCAAGTCATCTACCGCGCTCGCTCAGTGCGCCGCAGCGAAGGCCGCGCGGGCGGCGAACGTGGCTCAGGTCAAATCATCTGCCGCGCCGGCTCGTTGCACTGCAACGAAAACTGCACAGGTTGCACAGGTCAAGAGTGGGTCCGATTGCCCCTACGCCGCCAAGGCCGCGCAAGTCGCTCAGGTGACTTCCGACAAGCAAGCACAGTGCGCCGCCGCGAGAGCGGCTCAGGTCGCACAGATCAAGAGCGGCAACGCCTCTGCGTGTTGCGCAGCCGCAAAGGCCGCGCTCGTCGCACAAGTCAAGAGCGGTGGCGCTTTAGCATGCTGCGGCGCCTGCAACGGCGCTAAGGCCGCCCAGGTGAAGTACGTCGCGTTTGGCTGCAGGAAGACGGACGCCTTGGTTCGCGAAGCGGCAGAGGCGTATCTCAAAGCCGTCGTCCAACTGCAGAAGTCCAGCGGCGCCTCCGGCTGTGCCCTCGGAGCGGCCACAAAAACCCTGGCGGCCGTGATCAGCGACAAGATGGCCGGCGCCAAGGCGCAGCTCGCGAGCGTCAAGACGGACGATCCGGTCGTCACGACCGTGAGCCTCGGCTCGGTCAGCGGCTGTGGGCCCGACTGCACCAAGGCCTGCTGCGCCAAGCCCGGCAACTGAGGCGCCCTTCGCCGTCGATTCCAACGCATCGCCCATCGTCACTCCACGGTGGGCGATGTTCTTTTGCGGATTGTCTGATAAGCATTCATAGGAGGCCGGCGTTGGGGAAGGCCTCGACCGACGACGGGGCGGCTCGCCCGGCAGACGCAGCTGGCATGAGCAAACTCCCGCTTTGGGCCGGGCAACGCTGCTAGAATCGCCGCGAATGTCGCAGATCCTCATCCAAGGTGGGCGGGTGATCGACCCCGGCCGCGGCTTTGACCAGACTGCGGACGTGTTGATCAGCGAGGGCGTGGTCGCGGAAATCGGGCGGATTCCCCCATCCAGCCAGGTTCAGCGAATCGACGCAGATGGCTGCATTGTGGCCCCGGGCTTGATCGACGTGCATGTTCACCTCAGGGAGCCCGATCCGCAGCATGACGAAACGATAGCCAGCGGCGCTGCCGCAGCGATCGAGGGCGGGTTCACGAGCATCTGCTGCATGCCCAACACCCACCCGCCGATCGACAGCGCCGAAATGGTCGAGTTTGTTCAACACAAGGCCGAGCAGGCCAACCAGGCGCGTGTCTTTGTCGTTGGTTGCGCGACACACCAACGACGGGGCGAGCGGCTGGCGGCGATCCGGAGCATGGCCGAGGTCGGGGCGGTGGCCTTCTCCGACGACGGCGATTGTATTGCCGATGCGTCGATGATGGACAAAGTGCTCAGGACCGTCCACGAGGCCGATCGCTGCTTCATGCAGCACTGCCAGGAGCCGACGCTGACGAAGGGCGCTTCCATGAACGCCGCGGCGATGGCGACGCGCCTGGGGCTTGTCGGCTGGCCGGCGGTTGCCGAGGAACTTATCATCGAGCGCGACGTTCGGCTCAACCGGTCGATTGGGTGTCGCTATCACGCGCAGCATCTTTCCAGCGGCGACTCGGTCGAGATCATCCGCCGGGCCAGAACCGAGGGTCAGCCGGTGACGGCCGAGGCCACCCCCCACCACCTGTTGCTGACCGAAGAGGCCTGCGACGGCTACAACACCATGGCGAAGATGAACCCCCCGCTGCGGACGGCGCGCGACGTCGCCCAGCTCAAGGCGGGCATCGCCGACGGCACAATCACGATCCTCGGGACCGACCACGCTCCGCATCCGCTGCATCGCAAGCAGACGGATTTCGCCGACGCCGCCTTCGGGATCATCGGACTCGAGTCCGCGCTGCCGCTGTACGCCAAGGCCCTGATCGAAGACGGCGTGATCGACTGGCCGCGGATGCTGGCGATGATGACGGCAAACCCGGCCCGGCTGGTCGGGATCGATCGGTTCGGTCTGGGATCCCTGACGGTGGGCGGGCCGGCGGATCTGACCGTGATCGACCCCGAGCTGCAATGGACGATCCTGTCCCGGGAATTCGCCTCACACGGCCGCAACTGCCCCTTTGACGGCTGGCGGGTGAAGGGGCGAGCAATCGTGACGATCGTCGCGGGCCATCCCCGGCGACAACGGGCCCCTGAACGGGCCGGGGCGGGGGCCTGAGGCCGCCCTGGCCGATCTAGGTTCTTCCAAACTTCCTCGCCGATCATGCGTTGCATCTGTTATGATGTGGGTCGCTCATGTCTCGCCCGGTTCGATCCGCCGGGCTCCACCACGTCTCATGCGGCGAGTGGGTCGCCGCAGAAAGGAAGGGCTCGTCATGAAACGACACGTCTATCAAGGCTTCACCATCGTCGAGCTACTCGTGGTCATCTCGATCATTGCGCTGCTGATCGGCATTCTGCTGCCGGCCATCGGCAAGGCTCGCGACAAGGCTCGGACCACCACGTCGGTGAGCAACCTTCGGCAACTGGCCGTCGCCCACCATTCCTATGCCGGCGACTGGGAGGACGCCCAGGTGTCGATGGTCCGGTACAACATCAGCGCCTACGGCAGTATGTCCGCCTACAACGACGCCATCGGGTACGACGGCAATCTCTGGCCGACGGGCCATCCGCCGCTCATCGTCGGCTGGGGCTTTGGCGGCGCGCTCCAAGATGGAGACGAGATCTTTGCCTGGTGGCCGGCCTTCTCCGGCCACTACTTTGCCGTCGAGCCGATCGAATTCCCCGGTGGACCTAACCCATGCTGCACTGGTTTCGGCTGGTTCCGAAGCCCGAACTATGCGCCGCTCACCGCGTACGTCAACGAACGCTACTACGACAAGATCTTCTACGCCCCCAAAGATCCCAATTGGACCATCGTCGAAAAGTGCATGGACGACCCGAACTCGTTCCCCAACATTGCGGGCTGCAATCCGCCGATATTGTCGACCTATTGCCTCTCCCCGGCGGCCCTGTTCGCACCCGACGTCTTGTCGCTCAACAAGCAGACCAGCGAATACTGGACCGACCCATGGGAACTGCCCGGCGGTCACCGCACGCCTCCGATGTCCTCGATCCGCTACCCGACACTCAAGACGCACATCCTCGAGCATCCCTGGCTCCAGAACGTCCGGCGGGTCTGCAACCCCGCGTTCTCCGGCGGCGTGTTTGCAGAACAGTGTGAGCCGTACTACTTCAACCACGGCTTCGAGTCCACGCCCGCCACGCTCTTTTATGACGGGCACGTGCGGCTGATGGGCACCCAGGAGGCCCTCAACGCCAACCGGCGTCACCTCGCTCAGACCGCCG
>JAZFYE010000268.1:0-9151 GCA_036475395.1 Phycisphaerales bacterium | reverse complement strand
GTGATCGGCGGCCTGCTCACGAGCACGGTCCTCGACTTCTTCGTCAGACCGGCTGCGTTCTTGAAGTTCTCGGAGAACGCCTCACGCCGAACGTTGGAGCGCATGAAAAGCGGAGGCGAAAGCCTTGCGGATCGAATGGACGTCGCCACAAGCGACACACCAACGGCCCCCAACTCGACCAGTGGGCTCAAGACGGCCGAAGAAAGACCAACCACGGACGGGGACAGTTCAACCTCGCCCAAAGCTGCTACACCAGCCCAAGAACAGTCCGACGCACCCGACGGTAACATGACGGATAAACAACCACCCACCGAACCCAAGACTCCTCCACGAAAGGAAGCAGAATGATGATTTCACGACGATACCTTATGACCGCACAAGCCATTCTGGGGGTACTCGTCCTGACCTTTGGCTTGCTCATGGTTCAGGGTTGCTCCAAGGCGGAGCACGCTGACGACGACGACAACGACGAAGTAAGCTACGACGATGACGCCAATCATGACGACGCTGGCGAGACCAACGATCACGTTGGCGATGCCCACGATGATGATGACGACGATGCGAACAGCGACGCTCATCATGATGAGGATGATGATGACGACGACGACGCCCATCATGATGATGATGACGATGACGACGATGACCATGCCGAGGGTGGGCACGGCGAGCCGGTTGAGTTCTCCACCCCGCAAACTTATGCCCACGCCGTCGAGGCGATCCACGCGCAGCTTGAGAAGATCGAGAAGCTCATCGCCACAGGGGGACTCGATCGCGTGCACGCAGAAGCTGCCGTCATCCGCGATATCGCCAATGGGATTGGTCGGCTGGCCTTGAAAGATGGTTCCGGTGTTCCGCTCGAGGCCGTGAAGGAGATCAATCTCACCGCCAAGGATCTTGCGGCCAAGTTCGGCCCAATTGACGAAGCCGGTGATTCGGGCGATCTCGCCGGAACCCAGACCGTCTACGACGAGATGGTGGCACTGTTCGAGACGCTCCAGAAGTACGCGCCGGATCATGATGACGACGACCAGGACGATCCTTGACGAATTGCGCTGGCGATCGCCCTGGCACGTCGCGGGGCGATCCTCTTTCGGGAGCCGCTGATGAAGATACCACCACACCGAAAGGTGCTGATGTGGCCGCTGGGACTTGGCTCGCTATTAGCCATAGGCTGCGTGTCGCTGGATCCCTCAGCCGACTTCGATGAGGCAATGAGCCTTGTGCAGCAACGCAGCGGTTGGCGACCGGAGTGGAATGCGCCGTGGTCCGGTTCGATCGACGCCTGGAAGGGCGAGGCGCCACTGAGCGCCGATCAAGCGGTCACCATCGCCTTGCGAAATAACCGTCCCATCCGCGCGGCACTTGAGGGGATCGCCTCGGCCCGAGCCGATCTCGTGCAGTCCGGCCTACTCCCGAACCCCGTGCTCAGCGCCACGTTCGGTCCGGCGATCAATGGCGAAGGCGGCGCAACGTCCATTTCTATTAGCCTTATTCAGCAGCTGACCGACCTATGGCTTCGTCCGGCAAGAAAGGACGCCGCCGCCAGCGCGTTGCGTGAGCAGATTCTGAGTGTGAGCGACGAAGCGCTGCGTCTTGTTGCAGATGTACGCCAAGCACACGCGGGCCTCATCTACGCTCAACGTGCAATAGTGTTGACGCAGTCTCATCGCGAGTTGGTGCATCGATCCATCGAAATCACCGACCAGCGCATCGCCGCGGGTGTAGCCTCTCAACTCGATGTGAATCGCCTGCACCAACTCCTGCTTGCGCTTGAGACGGAACTTACACTGCAAGAACTTGATCTCGACAAGCAAAAGCGTGAGATGCTCGAAGTGCTCGGTCTGGCCGATGCGGCCGCGAATTGGGAGGCCCAGGACGACAACGAATCTATCGAGGCGTGGTCGGACGAATTGATGGAGTCAGATCTGATGAAACTGGCGGCTCTCCAAAGGCTCGACGTTGCCGCGGCTCGCAAAGCCTACGAAAGCAAACGCCACGAACTTCGAGTTGTAAATCTCGGCTCTCTCCCGGAGCTTGAAGCCGGAGTCGCTTTTGAACGTGATGAAGATCGGCGTGATGAACTTGGCCCAGAATTCGATATCGAAATTCCGATCTTCGACAACAATAAAGCAAACGTTGCCAAGGCCATGTCGGAGCTACGGCAAGCTGAGATCGAGGCCGACCTGGTTCTCCAACGAGCCGTCACGCAAACTCGCACCGCCTGGCTGGATGCGCGCGCCAATCTCGAACTCGTCATTTTCTATCGTGAGCGTGTCATCGCCCTGACCCAAGAAAACCTCAGGCTGGCCGAGCAGGCTTTCAACGCCGGGCAAGTAGATATGACCGTTGTGCTTGAAACCCAGCGCGAATTAATACAGGCAGAATCACAACTCAATGAGTTGGAGCTTATTGCGACGAGCAGCATGATCGACCTTGAGTATGCCGTTGGCGGGACGCTCACCCCTACGTCAGAATCGACTGATGACCAAGCCTCCGAGGTCCCGTCGCGTCCCACATCAAATCAAACCTCTGATCAAGGAGCATCGTCATGACCCGGCGTTTGCGTGTGCTTGGACTTGTCGTTCTCACAGTTGCCAGCCTGGCGTTGATCGCCCAATCTGGCCCGTCCGAATCATCGCAAGCAGACGGCTTGTCGCTTGCTCGCGCCTACATAAAGGGAATGGAAACCGGCCGACTCGATGAGCTGGATGGATTGTTCCTTCCGGATGGGCAAAGCAACATTCTTGAGAACGCCTCGAATGAGGGAAGCTGGGAGCACTATCGCGATCATCATCTGAAGCCCGAGATGGAGGCGACCTCCAATTTTCGGGTTAGCGTCACCGACGAAACCGAGACTCGATTTGACTCAACGATACTCGTGCGCCAAGTTGGAACGTTCTCGATGGAGGTCGAAGGAGAGCTGCGTAAGTATCGGATGGCCGTGACCTACCTGATCGTCGATCACGCAGGCGAACCAAAGATCGCGCACATACACTGGTCATCTCGTCCCGATCGGTCCTAGCCGTCTTGTTGCAGAACTCGGTCGAGCGTTCATGCCGCTTCTCGGTAGGAATGGCTGAGGATTTGGCCGAGTCGATCACGTCGCGCGACCGTGCCTGATCTGTGTTCTGCAACCCCGTCGATCAGCCTGTCGTCCAGTCCTTGGTGCGTTCGCTCGCCAAGGATCACCATCCGATTCCGACATTCCGATTTGATCGAGAGGATGAATCGCTCAGCGAATGCGTTGAGATTCTGACTTCGTGGAGGCAGCCGCACCGGCGTTATACCAGCGTAGCCGAGGAGCTCGCGAAACGCTTTGGCGTAGAGCGCGTCCCGGTCATGAATGAGAATCCGCTTTCCTCGGAGAAAGCCGCTGAAATCATCGATCAGGTTCCGTGCCCCTGGAGCTTGTCCCGGGCTTGTCGGCGCGCCCCGATTTGCCGCATTTTGCCGCGCTGCAGATTCGCGTATCTCTCTAACTGCAATCGAGATAGACGTTTACGACGATTCTTGCTCACGCTCTCATAACCCGGAGGTCACAGGTTCGAATCCCGCCCCCGCTAGTGCCCGGTCGGCTGCAAACGCGGCCGACCCCACGATTCACGAAGGCCGCCGCCGAGAGACCTCGGCAGTGTTGTCGTTTGGTACGCGGGCTCCCGCAAGGGTTTGGCGATTTGCGGTTGTGGGGACCGAGGTCCCTGATCGACGAGAGGACATAACCGCGACCTGCGCCCGCACCTCGTTTCTTGCCGATTTTGACCCTAAGTCTCTCTGTCTCTCGCCGAGACACCCGCCGGGGCCATCAAGGGGTTGTCTCTGCTTGGAAGTCGCAACCGTGGAGGTTGCGACCGCGATGCACGCGCAACGGTCTTCGCAGGCTCCTCAGGCTACCGCAGATGTGCATCAGATCCTACTTCTGCTTCGGTTCGGGTAGTCTGACCGCAAATCACTGTGACAAGGACGAGTGGCATGCAGGCGATACTGGTGCGGATAGGGGTGGATCATTCCTACGGGGGCTGGAACTCACCGGCCGATCCCGAAACCGGCGAGTTTGTCTATGTGCCCATTCCCGAGAGCGGTGGTACGACATTTCACCCCGGTTGCAACCGCCGATACGAGGAGATGCTCCCGGCACTCGAGCGCTTTGCAAACAATGTCGGGCTCGATCTTTTCGATGATCTTCGATGTCCGCCCAAGTTGCTCGATCTGTCGATGCACCTCGATCCCGATTTTGATTACCTGACGTACGGGGATGTCGGCAACCGCCGGGGTTCCCACATCCGGAATCTCCGAGAAGACGATCTCCTCGTGTTCTACGCGGGCCTGCGACCGTGCCGACCATGTGATCAGAAACTGATCTACGCATTGGTCGGCGTCTTTGTCGTGGACGAAGTTGTCGAGGCATCGACTATCCCCAAGCAGCACTTCCCGGAGAACGCGCATACGCGGAAACGAATACGTGGGAAGTCTGACATCGTGGTGCGCGCAAAGCCCACGGTTTCGGGACGCTTCGAACGATTCATCGCAATCGGCGAGTATCGGGACCGCGCGTATCGCGTTCGCACTGATCTGCTGAAGGTATGGGGCGGCCTCAGCGTCAATGACGGATATGTTCAACGTAGCGCACGCCCGCCTCGCTTCCTCGATGCAGTCCGCTTCCGTCGTTGGCTTGCTCAGCAGGACGTCGAGCTCATCGCGGCGAACAACCTGGACGAAGACCCGGATCGAGTCGTCATTGTGCATCTTCGGCGACCAGTTCGCAGCAATCCAAACGAGATGCGATCCGACCCCTTTTGGGAGTTCGGCAGCTTCGGTTGCACTGGGTGTCACATCCGAAACCTGATGAACCCCCGCCGCATCGACAAGTTGGGTGGCGTGCGATTGGCGTTCGCACAGGGTGGTGCATCGGGCTTTCGCCTCGTGATGGTAACGCCACCGGTTAGAGTCGTGCACCACTCGGATCGCTGCGAGCTACGATGGGAGCCGGTCGAGATGCCTTTTCGATACGACGCTGCACCGCTTCTGATCGATGCCGAGGGCAACAGCGACTTCCCGAAACTGCGCCAGACGATCCGCATTGCCGACCGAACAACGTGGCCTGCTCGGTTTTCGAGTAAGTTCCGTTCGCGACGATCACCGCTGCGAACTGACGTAGCGGCGGAGCTGCATCAGGCCTATCAGCGCCTCAGAATGGCAGCTCCTCCCTCGGCCATTGCAAGCGGATACGAGGAGGCGATGCCTTACTCACCCCCGATTGTCGATCGCAACCGGCAGCGGACGTACAAGCGTTTACTGAATGCGGCCGGAGGAAACCGCCGACGATCATCTTGTCGGCGGTGTTGAGCAGAGTGCATTTTGCCGAAGTCGTCATGTTCCATATCGCAGCCGAAGGGTCACTGCAGGCAGTACTTGGAGTTGGATGATCGGTATGGTCGGCTTTCTTGGCTGACATCGCAGCATTCCGAAACGATAAGACGGCCGGATGTTGAGTCATGGAGAGCAGCATCTGCGGAGAGCGGTCGCAGAGTATGTGGATCAGTATCATCTTGAGCGAGCGCATCAAGGCTTGGGCAATCGGCTGATCGCGAGTGTTCCAGAATCAACCGTCGGTGAAGTCGTCGGGCGTGAACGACTCGGCGGGATCCTCAGGCATTACGACCGAGAGGCGGCATGATCGCCCGATCGAGTTGTGGAACAGGACAGGAAAAACGGAGCATCCGCCCTCGGCGGTGAAGGAAACTCGCCGCCGACGCCATCCATGAAGCGGCGTATGCCTTTGGCTCAGGGTGGATCGTCGCCGTCGTATCGCGCAACAGGTACTCGATGACATCGACGGCTCTGTACGAGCGAGCGCCCGGCTTGAGGAACCTTGCGACGTTTGCGACATCATCGCCCGACGTAATTAACAGCTGCTCGAGTTCACTGCCACGGCGGATCTGGCCCGCTTTCGACACGGCCCGCGCGAGCGACCAGCTGGAGACGCCGGCCCCCTGCCGCCTTGGATGATTGTTGGCAGTGGTTTGTGGCTCATGTGAGTCACCGTCCCGGTAAAGCGCTTCTCTTCCATCCTTTAACAAGAATGCCGATCACGCAGAGGTGGGTCAAAACACCCGCGATGGTGAGTGCTTCGAATGGTCGGGCGACCACGGCTCCGAGGCAAATGATGAAGATTCTCAGATCACGGCGCTTCAGGCGGTTCAGGACATCGTTGGGGTAGGGCTCGCCGGTCCGGATGCCGAACTCCTTCGTCACGTAGCTGGCCAGGATGAAACCGAAGGCCGCCAGGAATCCGATGATCCACGGGAGCGGGCCTGGATGCACCGCCGCGTAGGCAAACGTAATCGCGAGGGTTACGGCCATGTCCGCGTACCGATCCAGAACGGTGTCAAGCCAGGCCCCTCGTGGTGAACTCAGGTGCTTGAGGCGCGCGATTTCGCCGTCGCATCCGTCAATAACCGATGCGGCTTGAACCAAGAGCCCGCCGATGACACCGGTGGCGAACATGCCTACTGACAGCAGACCTGCTCCCGTCAGAGAGATCAGAAAACTGATGACGGTGATCTGATTCGGTGTGATTCCCGTCGTCGCCAAGTGGGCGGAAAGACGCGTGGAAAGAGGGCGATTCAGTCGCAGGGAGATGTAGCCGTCCTCGCGACCCTTGGTGAGCGATGCCAGCAGCCGCCGTCTCGCCTCGCCGAACGCCTCGGGTGTATCAACATCGATCCAGTCTTCGCCAGTCACGTCAACGGCGTTGACCTTGCCGGCTTCGGCAAGATCGCGCACACCGTCAGTCAGCGAATGCTTCTGCTGTTCATGTGCTCGCGTCAAAGCGCTGAACAGGGCATCGGTGCAGAAGAATACTCCGGTGTCCGCGGCATCCCATTCTTTAAGGTTCTTGCCGATGCATACAACACGATCATCGGACGTCGCAACCTTGGTCACATCCTCAACATCGAATACCGCTGTCTTGTCGCGATCCACAGCGAGAGATATCTCACCCTGGTCCGGGCGGGCCAGGAGGATTCGCTCGATCAGCGATGGTGCGAGCAGGTGATCGGACATCGTAAGCAGGAAGGGAGCGTCGTCCAGCTTCTCCGCGGCGGCCAAGGCGCTCGCACCGTTGCCAAGTTTCCAATCCTCAGCAACGACAAAATCGATGTCGCAATGGCGGCGAGCGGCGATCTGCTGGTAATGGGCCCGGACCTGGTCGGCTTCATGGCCGAGAACCACGAGGAACCGATGAATGGCCGCGACGTTGCAGGTTCTGATCGTCCGCTCGGCCAGAGACAGACCAAGCAGTTTCAAAGCAGGCTTCGGCGTGCCGTTGCGGATTTGCTCCAGGCGCGAACCTTCGCCGGCCGCGAGGATCACGGCAAGCGGCGGCGTGTTCGCCCCCGTATCACGTGTTAGCGTTGGTGAGCGCTTCAATGATCTCTTGACCCAATTCTTCGGTGGCAGCGGCGACGATGGTCGTCCTTTGGCGGAGGTCGGTGAACGCCGGGAGCGGGTTGCCTCGGGCGTCGACCACGCAGCCGCCGGCCTCCTGAAGAATCGTGGCCGCGGCGAGAAAACTCTCGGGCGTCAAGCGTTCGCGTACGTCAATGTGCGCATCGAGCGAGCCGTCGGCAACCAGAGCAATCGCGCGGGAGGCACATCCATAGGAGCGTACCGCACGAGCGCTGGCGAACAAGGCGCCCAGCGGGGAGGTCGGCGCAAAGTGATTGAGCTCGCAGGAGACGAACGCATCCTTGATTCTTCGGGTGCTCGCGGTCCGGATCTGATCGGTTCCGCAGTGGACTGGGCCGCCGCGGATACAGATCAAGGGATCTTCCACTGCGAGATCGCCCGTCAGGGCCGCGATCACCTGGTCAAGAGCGATCGGTGCTTCGGCCGGAAGCACGGCCACTGCGACCGACGACAGCGGCAGACGCCGTGACCAGTTGTCAGAGCCGTCGACGGGATCGACGACGAAGCGGTAGACGGGCGCGGCCCTTCCGAAATAGTGCTCTTGTGATTCCTCAGAGAGAATGATCCCGCTGTCGAATTCTTCCTCCAGGATTCGCCGCACAGTTGTGTCAGCAGCGAGATCGAAGTTTCGCTGGCGGTCCCCTTTGGGGTTCGTGCCATAAATCTCCTGTGCGTGGCTGGTAAACAAGCCTGCGAGAGCTTCACGGACACCCGCGTGGAGACGTCTGAGCACTGTCCCAAGGTCGGTCTGGAGGGCGGTCATCTCATCACCCGACGCTCACGCTCCGGCGGCCGCCAGCATCTCGTTGCTGGTCAGGATCGTGACCTCGTGGTCGTCGTCGATCCATTGCTCCAGCAGATCCCGGGCCTCCGAATCACGGAACTGCTTCGGCGGGTGCTTCATGCAGACCGCTGAGATCTCCTGAAGTGGTCCGCCGATCTCCCGATCAAGCGCGAGCTTGGCGCATCGAATCGCGTCGATGACGATGCCCGCGCTGTTCGGGGAATCCTCCACGCTGAGTCGCAGTTCCAGGTTCATGGGGACATCGCCGAAGCCATCCCATTCCATCCGCACGAAGCAAACCTTGTTGTCCTTCTGCCACGGAACATAGTCGGAAGGACCGATGTGGATGTTCTCCTTCGCCAGCGGTTCATCGAGCTGCGACTGCACGGATTCAGTCTTGGAGATCCGCTTTGACTTGAGGCGGTGCTGCTCAATCATATTGAGGAAGTCGGTGTTGCCGCCTGTGTTGAGCTGGTAGGTCCGTCTGAGCTTTACGCCGCGGTCGCCCATGAGGCGGGCCAGCATCCGGTGTACGATCGTCGCGCCAAGCTGGCTCTTGATGTCGTCACCGACGATCGGGATGTTCCTCTCGCGAAACCTCTTGCCCCACGCTGGATCCGAGGCGATGAAGACCGGCACACAGTTGACGAAGGCGACGCCTGCATCCAGGCAGGCCTGTGCGTAGTGGCGGACGGCCTTCTCAGACCCCACCGGAAGGTAGCACACAAGGACTTCGGCCCCGGTTTCCCGTAGTACCGCTGCCACGTCGCACGCCTGCTCGTCCGCGAGCCGAAACGCCTGGGCCTCCGGGTAGTCGCTCATGTGGGTGGCGACGCCATCCAGAACCGGGCCCATCTGTACGGTAACCCCGTATGGAGGAAGATCGGGCTGAAAGACTTT
>JAZFYE010000267.1:0-9524 GCA_036475395.1 Phycisphaerales bacterium | reverse complement strand
AGTAATCGTCGTCACTCGCCCACCTCTTGGAGCACGTCCACCAGTGCGTCCATCTCGTGCTTGGTTCGTTTCTCGGTTACGGCAATCAATAGATCATTCGGCTCTCCGATGCGGCCCATGCGCCGGCCGTGGGGCGCGATCCCGGCCAGGATCCGCCGCCGCTTGGCTGCCTCGATGATCTCCGTCACCGGCTTGGGGCATGTTACGCAGAACTCGTTGAAGAACGGCCCGTCG
The DNA here is from genome assembly GCA_036475395.1 of Phycisphaerales bacterium. Classification (GTDB taxonomy): domain Bacteria; phylum Planctomycetota; class Phycisphaerae; order Phycisphaerales; family SM1A02; genus JADFNO01. The sequence goes on along the minus strand of JAZFYE010000267.1, from coordinate 9,290 downwards.
AACTTTATCCCGTAACCATCAAGCTCGGCAATACGCTCGGCCAGATAGTGCGCCTTGTGATAGCACTGCTGGGCCGTCTCGCGCAAACCTTCCTTGCCAAGGGTCGTCATGTACATGGTGGCTCGAAGCGCGAGCAAACCCTGATTGGTGCAGATATTGGACGTTGCCTTGGCGCCTCGGATGTGTTGCTCGCGCGTTTGCAAAGTCAGGCAGTAGGCGGGCCGCCCGTCAGCATCGATCGTCCGGCCGATGAGCCGACCGGGCATCCTGCGTACAAAATCCTTTCTGGCGGCAAACAATCCGATATACGGCCCGCCGAAGCTCAGCGGCACACCGAGCGGCTGTCCTTCGCCGGCTGCGATGTCGGCCCCACATTCGCCTGGCTTCTTCAAGAGCGCACACGCGATCGGATTGAATACCGCGATCGCAGCGGTCTTGTCTTTTTCGTGCGCTGCTCCGAAACAGCCGCTCCAATCTTCGAGCAAACCCCAAATGTTCGGAGATTGAACAACCACGGCTGCGGTGTCATCATCCATCTGCCTTCGTACCGCGTCGGCGGTGACGCGTCCTTTGCCGGCCGGTAGCTCGATCAACTCAACCGGCAGCTCATCGAGATAGGTCCGCAGTACCGCGAGGTAGTCCGGGTTCAAGGTGGAAGCGGCAAGCACCCGCCGTTTGCCCGAGCTGTTCACCGCCATCAGCACGGCCTCGGCCACAGCCGTTGCGCCTTCATACATACTGGCGTTGGCGATATCCAGGGCGGTGAGTCGCGCGATCTGCGTCTGGAACTCGAAGAACGCCTGGAGGGAACCTTGGGAGGCCTCGGCCTGATACGGCGTATAGGCGGTGAGGAACTCGCCCCGGCTGATGAGCTGATCGATCAGGACGGGATAGAAGTGGTCGTAGGCGCCGCCGCCCATGAAGCAGACCATGTCGTGCGGGCCGTGGTTGTGCGCGGCCATGTCCGCCAGCTCGCGCTGAAGCTCGAGCTCCGACCTGGCGGGCGGAAGGTCCAGCAACTCGTGGAAGCGGATTTGCTCAGGGAGAGCCGAGAACAGATCATCGATATCCTCGACGCCGATCGCATCGAGCATCGCAGCCTGCTGTTCGGGGGTAATCTGGGTGTAGTCCATGCTGAACGAACGAGGATCGTCTGTATGCGGGCTGCGGTTGGGCGGCGAGCGTGCCGGTCTGCGTCGAGTTGACGCGGCCGATCTGGACCGAACGCATCAGGCTCCAACTATATTCGGATGCCCGAATCTGGGCAACGCGACGGTCAGGGGCAGTTAGACTAGACCGATCGCGTAGCAACGAACGCGGCCCCAAGGATTCTCGCCCTCGCGGGGCTTGTACAGGAGCAGGCAAGAAGCGCCTGCCCGCAAGACCGACACGGAGCTTGTCATGTTCAACTTTCACCGCGTGCTGCGTTTCACCGTCCTGATTGTGCTAGCCGCGTGTTTGGGCTGGTCGAGCGGGTGCAAGACCCAGTCCACGGTTGGGCCGACCCACGCGACAGGGCGATCTGCATCTGCATCCGACGCCGAACTGACCCCCCTGAGCACGGTTTCCAGCAAACCGATCGGACGGATCGTACCCGGGCCGGCCAACATCCGAGGATTCAGACCCGCCGAGTCGCTGACCACCGTCGATGCGAGCAACATCAACCTGCGGAAGGTCTTTGAGGACTTGGGCGAGGACGCGGCGCTGTGGTATCAGCACGTGCAGACCCTGGCCAATCCGTTCTTCGAGGGGCGATCGGCGGGCACGCGCGGCTTCGAGATCGCGACCGAGTACGTCGAGTTCTACCTGAGGGAATACCGCCTGGAGCCGGCGTTCGCGAACGCTCAGGAACTGCCCGGCGGCGAGACCGACGCCGCCTGGGTGAGCTTCCAGCAACCGTTCGCCTACGGTGGTCGCCAAAGACGGACCTTCGACCTGACGGGCGAATACCTTGCCATCAACGGCGAACCGCTCGAGCACAAAAAGGATTTCGTCGTGCTCGCCCAATCCGGCGGCGAGCAGGTCACCGCGCCACTGACGTTTGTCGGCTACGGCATCGAGGAAGGCGAGGATGGCTACCGCAGCTTCGACGAAGACACGAATCTGACCGGTCGAATTGCGTTGGTTCTGCGTTATGAGCCGCTGAATGACCAAGGCAAGAGCCGGTGGGCGAGGCGGAACTTCAGCCCCCACGCGGCCATGCCTGCCAAACTCCAAGCACTCGTGGATCGTGGCGCCGAGGCGATCATCCTCGTCACCCCCCCCGGCGCGGTGGACGGCAAGAAGCAACTGGAAAGCCTGCTCTCCAGCGGACGATTCGGCGACACACTTGACATCCCTGTCGTACAAATCGCGCCCGAGGTTGCCGACCGAATCCTGGCCGAGGCCGATCCTGAGGATCGCGATCTTGCGTCATGGCGCGGGCGGGCGGATGCAGGCGAAGTGACGACGGCCCCCCTTTCAGATGATCTTCCCGTGACCGTCGGCGGCCAAGCCAACATGCTGGTTGAGCGTCAAAGCTACGAGAGCGCCAACGTCGGCGGCGCGTTGCGGGGCAGGGGCGACCTGGCGGATCAGTGGATCGTAATCGGCGGGCACCTGGACCACGTCGGCTACGGCGGGCGGCGCAACAGCATGCCCAGCCACCGCGGACAGGTCCATCCCGGCGCCGATGACAACGCGTCGGGGACGGCCGGCATGCTTGTCCTAGCCAAGCGATTCTCGAAGCTCTACGCCGAAGCCGACAACGACGACGACCTGCGATCAATCCTGTTCATGGCCTTTGGCGCCGAGGAAGCGGGCCTGCGTGGGTCCGCCCACTACGTCGCGAATCCGACGGTCTCACCCGGCCAGATCACACTCATGATCAACATGGACATGATCGGGCGACTTCGCAGTCATGAGCTACTCATCGGCGGCACCGGGTCCGCCCAGGAGTTCGACGATCTGCTGGCCACGCACGTCATTCCAAGCGGTCTGACCGTGCATGCGTCGGCCGCCGGCCGCGGACCGTCGGACCATTCCAACTTCTATGGCGCGGACATCCCCGTACTTTTCTTCTTTAGCGGCTTACACGCGGAATACCACCGCCCCGGCGATCATGCCTACACCGTCAATCCGATCGGCGCGATCAAGGTCATCGACCTGGTGGAATCGATCGTGAGGGAAGTGGTATCGCGGCCGGAACCGCTCACATTCCGTCAAACCGCCGGACGAGCCCCCAGCGGCCGTGACCGAACCGGCGCGAGCGTGCAACTCGGCATCGTTCCCAAGTACGACGCCGACCTCGAAACCGGCGTGTTCGTGGACGATATCGTCGAAGGAACGTCGGCGGATCTGGCCGGCGTCAAAGCGGGCGATGTCCTCGTTGCGTGGGACGGCGAAGAACTAACCGGCCTGAGGCGCATGATGCAACTCCTCCGCGAACACAAGCCCGGCGATGTCGTGGCCATGACGATCCGGCGAGACGGCGCCGCCATCACGCTGCAGGTTGAGTTGAAGGCTCGTGACGAATAGCTCACGCCAACCACAGGGTCAATCGCCCCCGGACACCCCCGGACCACGTACATTAAAAGGTCACGGGCGGGCCCGTTGGGACCCACCCGTGGTCGCGTGTGGACATAAGCCGAATTCTGTATCCCGACCAAGGTCGGGATGACGACCATTCATCTGGGATCGCCGTTGCCGACGACCTCGAGCACGCTACCCGCCCTCATGCCACGGACCATGGTTCCCGGAAGCTATACTTCCGGCGGAGGGCTGCTTGCGCTTGCACCCGGTGGGGTTTACCCTGCCCCGACTGTCACCAGCCGAGCGGTGCGCTCTTACCGCACCTTTTCACCCTTACCCCCCCGGAACTTTTGACCCGCGGCAAAGCCACGAACCTCTACTTCCGGGGGTGGCGGTATATTTTCTGTGGCACTATCCCTAGCCTCGCGACGAGGCCGGTGGGCGTTACCCACCACCGTGTCCTGCGGTGTTCGGACTTTCCTCCATCAAAGAAGACTCTCCGACAGCGATCGTCTGTCCACGTGAGGAGTATAGGCATCAGCCATCAGCGGTCAGCGGTCAGCTGGTGGCTCATGGCTAATGGCTAATGGCTAATGGCTAATGGCTGATCGCTATCAGCTTCCCTACACTACGCGGCGATGGCCGACGCCGTTCGGATGATCGTTTGGGCGCAATCAAACCAGGAGTCGCTGGTGCGAGACATGGTGCGCCGAAGTGGGTTCGATCTCGTCGGTATCGGGTCGGCAAAGTCGTCCGACGCGGCCGCGCTCGGCCAGGCGTTGGATGTGGAAACAGTCGGGAACCTTCGTGATGCGATTCTTCGCGACGACGTCCAGTTGTTATGGCTCGCCGCTTCCGAGTCGCTCGAGGCCGATGAACGACGCCTGATCCGTCAACAGGCAACACCCACCATCAGCATTGAACCGAGACCGGGGTCGATCGCCCAATTGCAGTCCGATCCCGCTGAAGCAGACACCGCTCGCTTTGTTCCGCTGATGCGCCACAGCCCCGGCTACCGCGCTGCCCAGGAAGTATTCGAGCAACTTGGGCATCGCCAATGTGTGAATGTCTCCTTTCGCAGCGGGCCGGGTGACGGATCGCTCTTTGCCCGCCTTTTCGATGCAATTGATCTGCTCGAAGCGCTGTGCGGCGATGTAGAAATGATGGATGCGGCACTCGCGGGGCCGCTGTCGGCGCCGCCGGAATCACTCGGCGGTCTGCACGGGCATCTCACCTTGAACATGCGATTCTCGGGCAACTGCTGCGCGTGTGTGGCGCTGAGCGATTGTGCAGGGTCGTGGTTTCGTGGCGTGACCGTACTGGCCGAGGCCGGCTGCCTGCGCATTGACGATCAGGGGTTCGAGTGGATTTCGCCGGATGGCGAGATCATCGATTCGCACCGCGAGAAGAAGCGAGCGACGCCTGGGGAATTGATCGCAGTTCATGCGATGCGGGTACTTGAGAATCTTCAGGCGACCGAGCCCCCGCCGGACCACGCCAAACTCCTGGCCGTGTGTGAAGCGACGCGCCTCAGTTGCCGCACCGGTCAGGGTGAAACCCCGCGCAAGATGCTGGAGATGCTCAGCCGACCGTAGGCGAAGTTGATTCTGTTTGCCGCAATACAGGCTGAAATCTGAGATAGGTGAGCGATCGCCACAGCCATTCGAAGGGGCTGGCCTATTATCTGGGCCGGCCCGAGCACGCGATCCAAACCCGGCTGGCACACATGCGTGAAGACGCTCAACAAAGTTCGTAGACCCCCGGGCCAGTACGTCGTGGTATGAATCGTTTGGTCACAATCAATTTGAACGGTCTGGATCGGGCTGGGCTGCCTCCAGAACAGCCAGAGGCGGGCGGTCCCACGCGGATGCTGTTTCTCACGATCAACGCGTTGGGCTTCAAGACGCTGGCCGGCAAGCTTGCAGCGGCCACCGCCGACCGAGACGACATTGACGCCGTGCATGTGCGCATCGAGCCAACGTTCGGGATGCGGTTGATCGCTGCCCGGTTGCAGGTCTGTCGAGGCTGGGACATGGCTGCCTACCGCCGCCTTGTGGTGTGGCGCAGCGTGCTGCGACGCTGGTTTCGACGCCATCTGACGCTGAATCGGTTCGACGTCGTTCACTTCTGCACACACCGGTACGCCCCGGCCATCTTCGACGTCGGCGGCGAGCGGCGCCCTGCCGTGGCAGTGAACATTGACGCAACGGCCCAATACATTGGTTACGGCAATGTATCGGCGGCTTCCCTCAAGCCGCTGATTGCCCAGGAACAGCGCATTTTTTCTCAAAGTGATCTGGTGTTTGCCATGAGCCGCCTGGCGGGGGATTCGGTCATCAACGACTACGGCATCGCCGCGGATCGCGTGGCCATCCTGCCGCCTTCCGTTGCACCCATGGCCCCCGACCTGCCGGAGCCGCCCAATCATGACAGCGCGGTGGTCAAAATGGTGTTCGTCGGCGACCCCTTTGCGCCCAAAGGCGGCCCGGAACTGCTGCGCTGGCATCAACAACATCTTAGCGACCTGGCCGAATTGCACATCCTCTCGAGCCGGGCGAAACCCGATCGGGCGGCCAAACGGGTCTTTTGGTACAAGTCGATGCCCAACGAGCAGGTGATGAGCCGGTTCTTGCCGAGCATGGACATGCTCGTGCTGCCGTCACACAACGATCTGTCGCCGTGGGTATTGGTCGAGGCGGCGGTGGCCGGCCTGCCCGTGATTGCCAGCCGGGTCGGCGCGGTGCACGAACTAACCCTCGACGGCCAGACCGGGCTGCTCGTACCACCGGGCGATGAAACCGCGTTCGTTGACGCCGCCAAGAAGCTCATCGGCGATCCTGCCTTTCGCCAGCGCCTGAGCGTGGCGGCGAGGCAGCACGCCACCGAGCATCTCAATGCCCATCGCAATTACGATCGGATGCTCGATCGCCTGATCGAACTGGCCAGACAACGGCCGGTAGATTAGCCCCATGACCTAGCCGTCAGAGGGGTTTTTCGACTTCCTCTGCTGGGACCTCAGCTGACTCGGACACCTCCGCCGCTTCGGTCGCCTGCTCGACAGCACGCTCCAGCTAAGCGCCTCGATGATATCGCGGTCCATAAGCGGCCTGTCCAAGTTGACGCCCAAACCTACGGCCGGACCAACTCACGGAGCTGTCGTCGAAGTCCTTCGGAGTATCGGTTGAAGCTTGAGGTAGGTCAGCGATCGCCACAGCCATTCAAACGGGCCGATGCGAAACACCCGCAAATAGAGCACGCTGAGTACGAGCTGCGCCGCGTAGATTCCTACGACCATCGCCAACTGCGCCGGTCTGCTCACATCGTTGAACAACCCAAGCCCCCACCAATACATGATGTAGGTCGCCACGATCGTTTGGAGCAAGTAATTAGTCAAGGCGGTTCGACCGACACACGAGAACGCATACGTCAGCCGCTTGAGTAGCCCCGACCTCACGATCAACGTAATCGTACCGACGTAGCCGAGACAAAGAGCCAAGCTGGAAATGTTATGAAAGACTTCGGCGCCGCCCTGCATCCAACCGACTTGGTAGTTGGAATGGTGGTACGACCAAACTAAGAAGAACTCGCCGGCAAGGCCGATCGTCAACCCCAAGATACAAAACGACCAATGCCAACGCCGCCGTTCAGCGCTGAAGAAGTTGAGCTTCATCAAGGCCATCCCTAGCAGGAACATACCCCCGACGCGGAAGCCGAAGCCGGTCAAGGCGACGATCACGAGCATAATCAAGAAAGTCCACGCGCGTTGTACGAGCGTGATCATCATCGGGCCTTCCTTGTAGGCAATGATGTCAAGCTCGATCCAAGCCGGATCGCCCGGCTGCCATCCGTTCTCTTTTAGTACGGCCTGGTAGCGCGCCCAAGGATCGTCGAGTTCAGCCTGTAGCGCTTGATCCACTGTTTCCTCGGCCGCGACGTCGTCGACATCGACCTCCGATGATTCAGGTGTTTGAATAGGCTCACCGGTTTGAACCTCTGCTGCTTCGGTTGCCTTCGGTCCAAAGACAACACCCATCACCGTGAATCCTGCGATGGCCATGATCGACAATGCCAATGCGCCGGCACATAGGGCGAGCATCACGCGTGGCGAAAGTCCTCTGCACCACAGGGCAACAAGTGCGACAAGCGAGTAGATGAACAAAATGTCGCCGTACCACAGTAAGAACGCGTGCGCCAAGCCAAGAGCCATGAGAATAAAGGTGCGGCGCAAGTACAACCCAACGAACGGGCGATTGCGCTTCCCTGCTCTTTGCATCTGCACGATCAGACCGATCCCAAAGAGCATCGAGAAGAGCGATACGAACTTATACTCAAAGAGCGATCGCATAACGGCGTGGGCAACCTGGTCGCCGGCTGTCGCATCAGCAAGCAAACTGGGATCGATCAGCTTCGCCAACGGCATCGAGAAGAAGGCGATGTTGACCATGAAGATGCCGAAGATCGCGAACCCGCGCAGCACATCGAGCGTGTGGATTCGCTCTGGTTCCCGCACCGGCTCCATCGGTGGGCCGGGTACCAGGGTCTCTTCGAACGGCTGCTGTGTTGGAGGGGTCTCAGCGGTGACCTCTCGCACGATGTCGTCATCACCAGGGATTTGCTCATTCACGGCCGGTAAACTCCTCTTCGCCCACCTGCCCGTAGTCCATCACTCGGAAACGGTTTCGACCGGTTTCAATATCCACGCCAAAATCGAAGAAGTATCCGACAGATCGGCCACGAGCAAATCCGGTTCATGCGCGGCAAGTTCGGCGGCGGAACACACTCCGGTTGCGACAGCCAGGGATCGACATCCATTGGCTTTCGCGCAATCGATGTCGTGCAGTGTATCGCCGATGATCACCACCTCCTGCGATCCGACCGTTCGTCCCGTGTGGGCCGCATACTGCGCCATCGCCACGACGGGAAGCTCACGTCGATTCGCTCCATCAACTCCCCATACGGCAACGGCAAACGAATCAAGATCGATCCCGGCAGCCTCGAGCTTCATTCGGCCCGCTTCGGGATAGTTGCCGGTCAAGAGACCGAGCCACGTGTCAGTCTCTTGCGACAAGGCCTCAATCAGCTCGGTCACGCCGGGCAGTGCCGTCACCGTCGGATTCCGAGCGAGCCGAGCTTCAAAGTGCCGCAGATAGGTCGCCCGAAATCGATCGTGGTGCGATGCGGGGTCTTCGATGCCGTTGGCTTCGGCCACGGCGACCCAGATGAGCGGGTCGAGCCACCCACCGATTTCAATCCCATCGAAGGTGAAGATGAATTGATCGCCAAACAGCTCCCGTGCCGCTGCCTGCATCGATTCCGTCCCCGCCCGCTGGGTCAGCAGCAACGTCCCGTCGATATCAAACAGAATCAGCATGGTCCGATCATAACCGGCTGCTACTTGCGGGTCTCTTGCTGGCGGATCATCTCCACCACATCCAGAGCAATCTCGTTGGGAATCGGGATCGTGAGGTTGTATTGGACGATCCTCCACGCGCCGCCGAGTTTGACGAGGACGCCGGTGCCGCGACATTCGCCGTACTTGTCGTTGTGTAGCACCTCGTCGAACCAGGCGGTGTTGGCGTCGTCGTCAAGGGAAATGTGACGTTCGCGCATGTGATACGTCCACCCGGTGCCCGTCTCGAATCGTTTCATGGCGTAGGTGCGGAACTCGTCGACCGGCCAGCGCTCCGTTGCATCGGTGCCTAGAAACACGGCGTTTGGCGCAAAGAGGTTGAAGTAGCGCACCCCGTCGGCTTTGGAAGCAGCATCATGGAGTTGGTCGA
>JAZFYE010000266.1:0-18980 GCA_036475395.1 Phycisphaerales bacterium | reverse complement strand
GCTCCGGCTTCCTCGTGTTGGAGAAGCTCAAGTCCCAAGCCAACGCCCCGATCATCGTCATGATCACCGCCAATCAGGGCAAGCGCCACATGGTCTACGCGGAATCACTCGGCGTGGACGCCTACCTGGTCAAGCCCGTGCCCTTGTATAAGCTTGTGGACACACTGGTTCAGCTACTCGAGCACGACGCCGACGAGCACGCAGAGGCGGTTGAAGCGTAGCCTGCCGGCTCGTGTGCAATCCAATCGCCGCGAACATGCCGCAGACGCTTGTAAACGATCGATACCCCGATGCCCGAAACCGGCACACTCATGGATCAAGCCACCTCCGGCCGACAATTCGTCGTCCTCTCCAGCCGCCAAGCCGACGATGAGGCCGCGCTGACTCCCATCGGCCCGAGGCGCGACGTGGTCAACGATCTGTTTGAGTGCAACACCGGGCCCGAGTCCGACAACGACGACGTCCTTTACGGCCCCGGGCTTCGCATCGAGCTGACGCCCGGACAGGACCCCATCACCCAGATGCTCCTCACCATCACCGAGGAAGAAGTCGGCTGGCAGGTCCTCACCCGATTCGTCAAGAAGTTCGGGTGGAGGCTGCTCGATCCCGCCACCGGCCGCGAACTCAATCCGCCGGCCAGCTAAGAAAAATATCAGTTCGTAGAGCCCGGTGGCACGAGCGTCTCCGTCACCCACAGGTTCCCCAACCCACGGGCCCAAACACCGTGCCCCCGGTACAGACAAAGCCTCGTACGGATTCGGTACAATGTACTGGGGAGAACGTTGCATAAGGATGGAGCCATGGAGGAATCCGACAAGACCGCTGATCCGGAAGCGGTGACCGGGGATGAGCCGGGGGGCGCCCCGCCGGCGCCGCAGGCCGTTCCCACCACCTGGCCGCGCCGGCTGCGAGTACTTGGCCATCCACTGTTTGTCGGTGTTGCTGGCGCCTTGGTTGTCGCTATCGGAGCGATTATCACCGCCGTGATTATGCGAGGCAGCGATGCTACGCAACCTCAACCGCCGATTATTATCAATGTCTGGATACCTACGCCGATTCCTCAAGCCGATATTCGTTCGCCGGCGCCGCCATCTGAAATAGTCCAGGTCTCAACAGCGGAATTCCTAGCTGTCGGTGAGCTTGAGCCGCATGTCGCGACCAATGGGGAACGGAGCGAAGCGGCATTGCTTCGGGAAGGGATCGATCTATTCCAGACAGGTAACGCCGATGCTGCGATATGGAAGTTCTATGCGGCTCTACAACTTCAGAGTGACTCTCCCGAAGCTCTGAACAACCTCGGCGTCGCACTTTTCCATGGGGGCAAACTCGATGCTGCCGAGCGAAATCTGAGGGTCGCCCGAGAAGTGGCCCTGTACTTGCATGGGGACGACGATCATCGCACGCTCGCTATTTTGCACAACCTCGCGCTGCTGCTGAGGTTAAAAGGGCTGCTTCCTGAGTCGGAGGAGCTCACGCAGGAAACGCTCGAACGGCGGCGCGACATCCTGGGCGACGAGCACCCGGACACGCTCACCTCCATGAACGAGCTTGCCTTGCTTTACCAGCACCAGGGCCGCTACGAGGAGGCAGAGCCGCTGTCGATCGAGACGCTGGAGATCGGTCGGCGCGTGCTGGGCGAGGAGCATCTGGACACGCTTTCTTTCATGCAAACCCTGGGCTCGTTGTACTCCCGTCAGGGCCGCTACGAACAGGCGGAGGAACTCTTTGTCAAGACGCTGGAGATCAGTCGCCGCGTGCTAGTCGAGGACCACCCGAGCACGCTGAGCTCTATCAACGGCATGGGCGTTCTGCTCCGGTCGATGGGCAAGCTCAAGGAAGCTGAGCCCTACTTCCGTGAGGCGCTGGAGGCCTACCGGCGCGTCCTGGGCGAGGAGCATCCGAGGACGCTTGGCTCCATGAACAACCTCGCGGTCCTGTATGAGGACCAGGGCCGGTACGACGAGGCAGAGCCGCTGTACGTCACGACGCTGGAAATCAAGAAGCGCGTCCTGGGCGAGGAGCATCCGAGCACGCTTGCCTCCATGAACAACCTCGCGATCCTGTACGAGAACCAGCGGCGCTACGACGAGGCGGAGCCGCTGTACGCCAGGGCGCTGGAGATCCAGAAGCGCGTCCTGGGCGAGGAGCATCCGGACACGCTCGCGTCCATGGGCAACCTCGCGGTGCTGTACTTCAATCAGGGGCGCTACGACGAGGCGGAGTCGCTGTACGTCAAGACGCTTCAGATCAAGAAGCGCGTCCTGGGCGAGGAGCATCCGGACACGCTCGCGTCCATGGGCAACCTCGCGCTCCTGTATGACAATCAGGGCCGGTACACCGAGGCGGAGCCACTGTACGTCAAGACGCTGGCGATCATGAAGCGCGTCCTGGGCGAGGAGCATCCCAACACGATTTTTTCAATGATGAACCTGGCAAACGTGTATTTCGAGCAGAAACGCTTCGAGGACGCGGGTGCGATTCAAGCGCAGGCTGTGGCCGCATCACGTCACACGTGGCCGGAAGGAGCCTGGTTCATCGGGGGCTTCCTAGCCCAACATGGGCATACACTGCTCGCACTGCATCGATACCAGGACGCGGAAGCGGCCCTCGTGGAGGGCCACGATATCTTGATTGAAAGTCTGGGTTCAAATCATGAGCGGACGATCGGCGCGATGACGTCTCTTTCCGATCTCTACGACGCCTGGCACAAAGCCGAACCTGACGAGGGCTACGACGCGAAGGCCGCCGAATGGCGCGCGAAGCTGCCCGAAACCGACGAGAGCCCCCCTGACGACTAGCAAAGAGAATCGTCCGATCGAGCCTATGCGACCGCCTCACCGTAAGCCGATCCAACAATGACCGCCATCGGCAAGATCATCTCGGGTGGGCAGACCGGGGTTGATCGGGCGGCGCTGGACGCGGCCATCGAGTTGGGAATCACCGGTGGCGGTTGGTGCCCCAAAGGCCGAGCCAGTGAACAGGGGCCGATCCCCGATCGCTATCCGCTGACCGAGACACCCTCCGCCGATCCCGCCCAACGCACCGAACGGAACGTGCGAGACGCCGACGCGACGCTCATCATCGCGCAAGGCAAGCTCACCGGCGGCGCCGCCCTGACACACCGGCTCGCCACATCCCTTCCAAAACCCTGCCTTGTCATCGACCCCGCCGAGGCGACCTCAACCGCGAAGGTCCGAGCGTGGCTCAACGAGCATGCGGTCACGACACTCAACGTGGCTGGACCTCGCGCGAGCACCGATCCACAGATCTACGAACTTGCCCTGCAGCTTATGAGGAAGGTTCTCGCCCCCGACGCCGAACGCTGATCCGCCTCCCACAGCAGAGCGACCTTTACGATGGATACAATCACGGCCGACGCCGAGCCGCGCTATGCCAGACGAACCCGCTATCTCATCGGATCACACCGCCCTCGCCGGGACGGTGGTTGACGCTTGTGACCCCGAGGCCCTTCGCCGCGCGCTCGACGCAGCGCTCAGCTACCGCGGCGACGTGACGATCACCCGCCGATCGACCGGCGAAACGATCGAGGGCTATCTCTTTGATTGCTCTTCACAGGCGAGCCCGGCCCAATCGGCAGTTCGGCTGATACCCAAGGACGGCTCCGAGCGCGTGACAATCCGGGGCAATGACATTGCGAGAATCGAGTTCAGCGGCAAGGATCCGGCGGCCGGCAAGTCGTTCCAGACGTGGGTCAAGAAGTACGTCGCCAAGAAACTGGCCGGTGAATCCGCCAACATCGAGTCCGAGCCGTTGCCATGAAGTACGACGACAAGACACCTTTTATCGAACCGGTGAGCCGTCGCTTCGGGCGATCGGCCCCAGTGGCGGCGATCGCCGTCACGGCCATGCTTGTCGGCTGCCCCAACACCCCCGCCGAGTCATCCGATTCCCCGGCTGTCGCCAAGCAATCTGCTTCAACCCAACCTGCCGCGACCGTCAATCCGCCGCCTGCACCCCCGGCCAAGACCGTTCCCCTCGCGCCCTTGATCGCCGGTCCATTGCGGGTCGAACCCGGCGGGTTCGACTTCGGCATGATTGGGCCCCAATCCATCCATGCGGTCAACGCGACGCTCTACAACACCGGCGCGGCACCCATAACCATTCTCAAAGTTTCACCCTCATGCGCTTGCACTACTCCGCAGGACCTGACAGACACGGTCATCCCGCCCGGCGGATCAATTCCCTTCTCCGCGACGTTCATCGCTCCAACGGAGCCAGGCATCAAGAAAGCCTATGTCCAGCTCGTGTTCCGTTACGGCGGGCGGCAGGCTCATGCCAAGATCAATCTCCAAGGCATGATCACCATGCCCGTCCGCGCCGAACCCCCGTATGTCGGTGCGCAGAGAGGTGTAACGACCGGCCGCACCCGTGTCGAGTCCGTTGACGGCCGGCCGTTTCGAATCATCTCCGCCAACGGCGAGTCGCCGATTTACGTGGACGGATTCGATCCGCAGACGGACCAGCCGCGCAACGCCTACGAAGTCCAATGGAACATCCCGCCGCGCACCATCGAGAACTGCCAGGGCATGCGTCTGTGGTGGGTGATCGAAACCGACCATCCCGACTGTCCGATCCTGCCCATGCGGGTCCGCCACGAATGCACCGGCGTGAAGTCCGACCCCGATTGGCGGCAACGCACCTGGCGGTTCAAGGAGTACATCGCGCAGCTCGGAGCGCTTCACGCCGGGGTGCCGGTTGAAGTCGATGTCGATATCGTCAACGAGAACAACGTGCGCATCTTCGCCGTCCAATCCAGATCATCGGGCGCGGACGCCGAGCTGGTCTCGACCAGCCGCAAGGAAGGCAATATCACGACGTACCGCGTCCGTTTGACACCGCGCCACGGGTATGAAGGCATGCTCTATGCGATGGTCTTGTTCCGCTCCGACACGGGAAGCAAGGACATTGCCTTCATCGGCCGGGTCATGCCCCAAAACGGCGGTTGAGAAAAACGGCACGACCCCTGTGGCGCCGCTCACCGGCCATGGCCCCAAAAATGCCTAATAATCCGCAGCCGGCCGCGCCGACGGCCGACGTAGAAAAAGTCCATGTCCGATTTCGTCAACATCCTCAGCATCTTCGGCGGCGTGGCCCTGCTCGTCTTCGGCGTGCGGTACCTGCGCAAGGGACTCGACCGGCTGTTCGGGCAGCGGCTGGGAACCTGGATGCAGCGTCTCGCCTCGAAGCGCGGCTGGGCGTTCGTCGCAGGACTGGCCGTGTCGCTCGTCGCTCCCTCCAGCACCACAATGTCACTGCTCGCCGTACAGACCGTCCAAGCCGGTCACATGACGGCTCGGCAAATGCTCGCCAGCGTGCTCGGGGCAAACATCGGGCTTACCGTCATGGTCCTGCTCATTGCCCTTCGATTCGAACAGGCGGCGCCGGTCATCATTCTCGTCGGCGTCACGCTCTATCAGTTCACCCAAGGTCCGCGCAGCCGCGGCATCGGCCAAGTCCTGTTGGCGCTGGGATTCATCTTCCTCGGCATCCGCATCATGACGGAAGCCGCTTCGCCCGGCTCGTTTGATTCGGAGTCCGGCCTGGGGGCGATCATCAACTTCGACAAGCTCGAACAATACGCTGTGCTGCTGGCTTGCTTCGCCGCCGTGCTCGCCCTGGTATTGCAATCAAGCACCGCCACCATCGGACTTGTCATCGGACTCGGCGCCGCCGACGCGATCAGTTTCAGGATGGCCGCCCCCATCGTCCTGGGCGCGAACGTCGGGCTTGCCGTGACCACGTTGATCCTGGGGTGGCGGCTCGTCGAATCGAGGCGCCTCGCGTTGGCGAACCTCCTGCTGAAAGTGATCGTCGCCGCCGCAGGTTTGACGGTGATTCAACTCATGGGCGACGCCCTCCCACAGCCCAACGTGAACACCGTGTCCATGGCCGTCGCCGGGCTCCATACCGGCTACAACGTCGTGGTCGCAATCGTCGGCCTGCCAACCATCGGTTTGATCTCCTCCCTCTTGGCGCATCTCGTGCCCACGCCCCCGCCCGGAAAACCAGGCGCGTTCGGGCCGCGGTACATCACCGGAGGCCCGATCGGCGGTGCGGCCTTGGCCATGGGTCAGGCCCGGCGCGAGATCATGCACACCTCCGAGATCGTCAGCGGCATGTTGCGCGACGCCTGGGAAGCGCTCAAGTCCAACAACGAGCAGCTCATCCGCGAAGTGTCGCAGCGCGATGATCAGGTCGATCTGCTCGATACCGAGATCAAACGGTTCCTCACTGGACTCGCCCGCGAGGAGGCCGAGCAGTTCGACGCCGACGAACAGATGCGCCAGCTTCGCTACCTCAGCGAGTTGGAAACGATCGGCGACATCATCGACAAGAACATCAGCGAGTTGATCCTCAAGAAAATCCGCCTCGGCGCGTCATTCTCAGACGACGGCGAAAAGGAGCTCGACGATTTCTACGACAAGGTGCGGGAGAACTTTCACATCGCTGAGAACGCCTTTCCCACGCGCGATCGTCAGCTGGCCCAACAACTGCTACGCCACAAGGAGCGGATCAACCAGTACGAACATGAACTGCGTGATCGGCATTTTGCTCGTCTCAACGCCGGACTTACCGAGGCCTACGAAACCAGCGCCATCCACCTCGATCTGCTGACGCACCTCAAGCGGATCAACAGTTGCCTCTCGCACCTGGCCTATGCGATCCTCCAGGATACCGAGCCCAAGCACACCGCCGCCCACACCACCACCGGCGAATAACGCAGACGCCGTCCGGTAAACCGCGCCGCCTCACAAAAGCCCGAAAATCACTTGGGATCCTCATGAGCGAGCTCGATTCATCGCTCGACACCCGGCCGATCGTCTCTGCGAAACGCGATGTCCGGCCGAGAGCTCGGATGCTGCGCTAAGTACGCCGTCCGCCAACAGCCGACCCAGTGGCTCGGCGCAATCTCGTGCAGAACGTGCACATCACCGCCTGAAGATGGCGCGACTTCGTCCGGCGGCGGCAGTGTCGGCCACCACGGCACAACACCTTTTTGGTAATCCGGGAGCTTGTTGTATTCCTGCGGATCGTTGACAACTGCGTCGACGGTCGTCAGCCGATGCTTCGTCTCGCCGAGCTTAGGTATCGACGCTAACAACCCGCGCGTGTAGGGGTGATGCGACTTAGCGAACAGATCAAACACATTGGCGTACTCGACGACGCGCCCGGCGTACATGACGCAAACCACGTCCGCGTTCTCCGCCACCACCCCCAGATCGTGGGTGATGAGCATCACCGCCATGCCCCGCTCACGCTGGAGTTTCTTCAATAACCCCAGAATCTGCGCCTGAATGGTTACGTCAAGGGCCGTGGTCGGTTCGTCGGCAAGCAGCAATTTGGGTTGACACGCGAGCGCCATCGCAATCATCACCCGTTGGCGCATTCCACCCGAGAATTGGTGCGGGTAGGCGCGCAGGCGCTGCTTGGGGTTTGGGATGCCGACCTCGTGCATCGCTGCGATCGCGATCTCGGCCGCCTCCTTGTTATTCACATCCTGGTGCAAGAGGATCGCCTCGACGATCTGATCGCCGACGGTATAGACGGGGTTGAGACTCGTCATCGGCTCCTGGAAGATCATCGCGATGTCTTTGCCGCGCACCTTCAGCATCTGCTTCTCGCTCAAGCGCAACAAATCGCGCCCGTCCAGAAGGATCGAACCGCGCTCGATGCGCCCCGGCGGCTCGGGAACCAGCTGCAAGATGGCAAGGGCGGTGACGGATTTTCCGCAACCGGACTCACCGACCAGCGCAAACGTCTGTTGCGGGTGGATCGTCAAGCTCAGACCGTCCACGGCTTGTACGTGTCCATCAGCCGTATCAAACGAAACAGCTAAATCCGCAACCTCAAGCAACGGCCCGGGTCTGGTTGTCTCAGCCGCGGCTGGTTGAGTCTGGACGCTGGTCATCGTGGAAAGTGTACCGTGACCGTGCGGGATGAGGCATAAAGCCGCGACCGATGGTCGCGGTTTTTTGGGGGATTGTTTGCGAACATTCCGGGGGCCAATGGGGCGCGCACGAGATTCTGAGCGGGATAGGGATTAGTTTGCGCGCGCCAATGTGACCGCGCCCCCCGCCCCCGCCCCCGGAAATTTGGCGTGCCAACATCGACGATGTCCGCATGGAACAACAGCTCCTTTCATCGAAGGTCCGGCGGCTTCGTCTGCGCGCGCCAGGGAGGCGCCCATCGACGTGTTTGCGGCCGCAACCGCGTTCGCGGCTCACCAGGCTAAATAAATTCTTTGAGAATTCCGAGCGAGCCTCAGCGATGTGTGCCTGGAACATGCGCGCCAGTGTAACCGGCCGGCCACGTAAGGGGAGAAACCACAGATGAACCGGGAAGGGAGTGAAGAGAGACTTGCTAATTCGGATCAGAGAGCGAAAAGTCCTGCCTTGCTAGACGGAAACTCCCAACGGGCATGTACAGGCGAAAGAACGCTACTTGTTCACCAAACGGTAGCGCGAGGGCGACTAGCTCTTTGGCCGCTTCCATATCTGTTCGACACCCGAACGTGACTCCCACAAGTGCGTTCCTGGGTATATCAAAGTCTTCATAATCTCCGAGTGAACCTTTGGCGGCGAGCGTAGTAAGTCGCCATTCGTCTTCGTAACTCCATTCAGTTGACTTGGTCCGTGTCCAAACACTGGTGTCACCAAATAGATCAGGCTGTGGAAGACCAAAGGTCACTGCCTTGTACCATTCTTCCATATCTAACATCTTCGGCGGCGAATCCTTGTATTTGACATCCTTGAGAAGGCGTTTCAAGCCGTCCTCGAGCCTCTTAGTATCGAATGTGAGTAATACGCCTCGATGCTGATCAGCGTAGTGTGACCACATAGTGGCCATCTCTGGATTCGCACTCAAGCAAAGCACTCGAAGCCGCCTGCGAAAGTCGAGCATCCGAGCCAACCACTTTTGGTCTTCCTCACGGAAATCGCTCACATCCTTCACAAACTCGTGGATAGCAGTCGCGCGATCTGCTGGCGGCAGCGAATCAATCCGCTGGTACTCCTCGAACAAAGCGGAGCGCGTCTCCGGATCCGTTTCTTCAGGCCACGATGCAGGATCCTCAATGGCTCTCTTCAGCAACTGCCTGTTGAAGTCCAACGCTTCTTGCGTCTGAAGCGTCCATGTTGGATCCCATTGCGAATCAAAGGGATCGTTGTATCTGAGCGGTGATTGAAATCGGATCCTGCCCGTCGAGAGTATGAGCCTTGCGGTTTCGGCAGATGTATACTTGTGAAGAACGGCAGGAGGCTGCACTGTTCTTGTCCGTCGGGCCTCAGGATAATCTGCGTCGTCTTTCGCCATAGGGAGATAAGGTGACAGGAATCTTGTGATCCAGATCGTACCGAATATAGGCGCGAGTAGGCAAGACACGGACGACCGGCTTCGCTCGCTATGCGTCCTACCCGGCGCGCGGGTGAGGTTGGTTGTGTTTGGACGTGGACCGGGCCGACACGGCCCGGCTCGCTCAGTAGAACCTCGGTCCTAGCAAGCAGTGTCCATCTGTGTTCATCTGTGGTTCCATTCGCTCGCGCTCGCCGTTGACTCGCGGCTAAACGGGGGAGGTTACGCGCGGGATCGCCATTTGGGATCGAATGCTTCGCGCAAGCGTTCGCCGAGGAAGTTCATCGCTACCAACGTCACGGCGATAAACAGGCACGGCCACAGCAACAGCCACCATCGGACCCGCACGATGTTCAGCTCATTGAGCCCGTCGGCGGCGAGGTTGCCCCAGCTCGGCAGCGGCTCCTTCACCCCAATTCCCAGGAAACTCAGGAACGACTCGGACAGGATCGCGGCGGGAACCGTCAACGTGGCGTAGACGATGATCGGCCCCATCAGGTTGGGCAGCAGATGACGAACGAACTGGCGGCGAAGCGGCGCGCCGATCGCGCGGCTCGCTTCCATGAACGGTTGCTGCTTGAGGCTGAGAACCTGGCCGCGGATGACCCGGGCCATGGTAAGCCAACTGACGCCGCCGATGGCGACCAAGAGGGTGATGACGTTGACGAGTTGTCCCAGCGCGGGACTGAGATCGCGCCCGGCGCGTTGCAAAAAGCCGTCAGTGGCGACGGCGAGCAACACCACGAGCAAGATGTACGGCAGGCCGAAGAGAACGTCCACGATGCGCATCATCGTGGCATCGACGCGGCCACCGAGGTAAGCGGCCGTCGTACCGTAGATCGTGCCGATGAACACCGCGATCACCGCCGCCGCCAGGCCGATACCGAGGCTGATCCCGCCTCCGGTCAGACAGCGGACGAACAGATCGCGTCCGAAACGGTCGGTCCCCAGGACATACGTGGGGCGGATGCCATCCTTGGCGTGGGCGGCGTCCAACCGTTGTCGTTCATCCAGCTTGTGCGCAGCCCAGAACGGGGGCAGCAGGGCGTGGTCGAAGTTCCCGGCTTCGTAACGACGAAGCGAGAGTCCCACCTGCTCAGGCTCGGCGTGGGACTTTCCCAAGGTGTACGGCAACGTGGCCAGACAACCCAGCACCATCACCGCTAGAACACCCGCTCCGAACAGGCCCATCGCACGACTCGATCTTCGCTCGCTGCGCGCCATCATGCGGCCATACTAACGCAGGTCAACGCTGCGCGGACCGCCGCCCATTCGCTACCACATTCACGCTTGCTTGGAAAAAGGGGGAAACAGAGGCAAACCGGGACATTCGCGCTGCGTTGAGAACGCGTGATCGCACACCCGAGGATCATCAGGTTCAGAGGGTCAGCCAAACCAACCCCGGCCCGGTATGGTATAACAATGCCGCGGACTGCCGGCCGAGCGTCGGCCGATCATGGCCCGTGCCGTATCACCTGGGGAGAGGAAAATAGGAGTCAAAGGACATGAAGATCAAGAAAAACGTATTGGGCGTGGCCGCGATCGCGGTCCTGGCCTTCGCCGCCGGTCGCATCGGATTACCACTTGGCGGTCAATCAACTGCAATCGCCCAAGACCAGGGCGAGATGGAGATGACGCCCGAGCAGGAAGCGATGATGAAGGCCGCCACGCCCGGCAAGCATCATCAGTATCTTGACGCCCTCGTTGGCGATTTCACAGCGGATGTGAAGATCTGGATGACCCCGGACAGCGAGCCGATGCAGTTCACCGGAACCTTGAGCCGTGAGTGGATTTTGGACGGCCACTTCATTCAGGAGACCATCAAGGCCGATAGCCCGATGGGGCCATTCGAAGCGATCGGCTTCATCGGCTACAACAACATCGACGGGCAATACGAGTCGATCTGGTTAGAGAACGCTTCCACCGCGATCCACTCCGGATCGGGGATGTACAATCCGGAGACGAAGACACTGTTCATGATGGGCAAACATCGTGACCCGGCGACCGGCCAGCTCATCACCAGCTGGAACAAGACCGATCTGAGCGATCCGTATCGCGAAACGGCAACCGGCTATCAGGTTGGAGCGGACGGCAAGGAGTTCAAGAACTTCGAGGGCGTCTTTGAGCGCAAGCAGTAAGCTATCAATTCAACCCGAGCTTTCATCGAGCCGCGTCCCGCTGATGCGGCTTTTTCTTTTGCTACGACCGGAACATTTCAAGCGACCACGCGCGTTTGCACTCTGTGGTGACGATGGACAGCTTGCGTGCCCTAAAAGGAGTTGACGATGAAAACCTCACTCGTGACGATTCTCTCGGTGGTGGGGGTCATGGCGGCAGCTTGGTTGAACACTGAACAAGCCGATGATGCACAGACACGCCGGGCAATCATGCAGGCCGCCGCGGATTACGGCGACGGCTGGTATGAGGGCGATGCCGAGCGCATGGAGCGCGCCCTTCACCCGGAGCTGGCCAAGCGCGTCGTGTTCACGCGACCAAAGAGCGGCAGAAACGGGCTCGGTCAAATGGGTGCGATGACGCTTGTGCAATACACCAGGGCCGGTGGTGGAGAGCATGCCCCTGTTGAGAAACACCCGGCCGTGGTTACCATCCTCGACGTGTTCGAAAACGCAGCCGTGGTCAAGGTTGACGGTCCGGAATGGATCGATTTTCTTCACATGGCCAAGTGGAACGGACGCTGGGTGATCGTGAATGTGCTGTGGGAGCCCAAGCCGGAACATCGCGACCGACTGAACCGTCTGCTGTCCGGCGCGTAGCGGTGGCGTCTTGTTACTGTTTCACGGACACGACTGGCACACGGCCACCGTGCCCGCGGGGCGGTTGGCGCAGCAGAAGACGGCCGCCATGCTTGGCGGCCGTCATTATCGAGCTCTCCGAAAGCCCGCTCGGCTGATGGACCCGGCGGGGAACTTCTCGTCAGCGCTTTCGCTTGATCTCACGACGCAGTTGCTCAAACACACGGTCGGCATCTTCAGGCTTGATAGTGCGCTCGGCCTGTTCCTTTGCTTCTCGATGCGAGGGGAATCGAGCGGCCCGCGCGGTTCGACTCTTGCCCGCCTTTGCGTCGGATCGCCGATCGACTTCGTCGCGACGTGGTTTCATAATCGTGCGATGACGACGCTCGTCGTTGTCCGGCCTCGCTCCGTCGCGCCGGCCGTCGGCGCGCGGGTGAGGGGCATCATGATGCCGGCTCGCCACGTCACTGCGCCGCTCCGCGCGTCGTTGATGCGCATCGCGACGATCGCTCGCTGCGTCTCGGCGCTGATCCGTCCGCCGTTGATGCGCGTCTCGATGATGGTCCACGACGTCACTGCGCCGCTCCGCGCGCCGTTGATGCGCATCGCGATGATCGCCCACCATGACGCGGTGCCGATCCGTGCGCTGCTGTCGGGCGTTTCGATGCTGATCCGCGACGTCACGGCGGCGGTCCGCGCGACGATCCGCCAACGTGGTGCGGGCGTGCTCGGCCCGGGCTTTCAGCTCAGCATTGACTTGCTCGCGATGCTTGTGATGTTCCCGAATTAGCTCGTCAATGTGCGCCTGGTGTGCTTGATGCACCTTTGTGCGGCCACTGCGCAGCGACCTGACATGGCCCTCGCCTAAATGATCCACGAGCCGCTCGATCTCCCGAGCCCGCTCGACACGACCCCGCTCCATCGCCAGGTGATGCAGACGCATGAGACGCGCGTGCCAATGGCGAAAAAGTCCTTCCGAGTCGAGAACCTCGTCGTACGGCGCGATGTTCTCAACGCTACCTTCGGCCGATGCCCCGGCCGTTTGATCGGCCCCCGCCCACGCCGCGGCGCTCAAGCCCAACGTCGTCCACAGCATCGCCGCGGCGAGCAAAACAAGTTGCGTGATCCTCATCCTCGAGCCCTCCGTTCATCAAGGTTGCACTCAACGATCCACCGTGCAGATCCCGCCTGCGTCCGGCACCGGGTTCTCGGACGAGCGATCTTCGCCCGGCCGAGACGAACTTGCGTACCGTCGGAATCTGGGTCGAGCGAATCAAGGCGGTTCATGCGGCGCTCATAGAGACTAAACGAACCCACGCCATCCAACCCGGCAGCATTCGCCAGCCTGACAGCAACCAGACGCCAATGAGGGTTATCAGCCCCCGCCACCCCCACGTGAGAAACTGATCCCCAGCAGATTCATTCACCGCCACGATGCGATTTTTCTTGTATCAGGCGACATCCTCGTCGGCAAGTGGGTGCCCATTGGACGCATCACACTGCTGCGAAAGCTCGATGTGTGAACAACCCGGCACGGCTCGAATTGAGTGCGCCGCCCATTCACACAAGAATCCGCGGATTTCTCCCGACGAAATCGGGACGGCTATGAATGAAAAAACGCCACCAGTCCCGATGGAATCGGGACGGCGTTATACTTGATGCCTTGATGCCCCGGTGCCCCGGTGCTTTGTTCCTACATCGGCTTCTCGTCGATCGTTCGGTCGAACACCTCCAGCAGCTTGGTCTTATCGAAGATCATCTCCTGGCGGGTCATGCCGGTGATCTCGTAGTGCGGCGTCAACTCAATCGCATCGCACGGACAGGCTTCCTCGCACATGCCGCAGTAGATGCATCGCAGCTCGTCGATATCAAACTGCTTAGGGTATTTCTCGCGGTCCTCCCAAGGCGATTCCTCGGCGACGATGTGGATACAGTCGGCGGGGCAGGCGGTCGCGCACATGAAACAGGCGACGCAGCGGACACGACCGTCCTCATCGCGATTCAGCCGATGCACGCCTCGGAAGGTCTCGCGGTACTGGCCCCCCTCCTCCACCGGTCGATCGTCGCGCTTTTCTTCGGGGTACTGGACAACCCAGATGTTCTTCTTGTTCTTGCCGACACGGCCGACGTTCTGGAACAGGTGGCGCATCGTCGTGCCGAGGCCCTTGATCACGGCCGGGACGAACAACCCCTCGGTCCGATTGAGCTTGGTGGGCGTGACGTCGATGATGTCGCGGTCGGCGATGGGCATGATCGTTTCAGGATAGTAGCTGGGGCGTGGCTCGGCTGCGCGGCTGGCTTGGGATTGGTATAACGCGGGGGTGGGTCAGGCCAAGATTCCAAGCCAAGATCATCTGGAAGGCGAGATCCGCGTCGGATGGCGGATGGCGGGGTTGGGGATGGAGGTGTCGTTTCAGGTTGCGGCTGGTGCTCTGTTGGGATGGGGATTCGACCAATGGCGTGGCACAAGCCCGAAGGGGATTCTGACCGGTTCTGTGATCGGGATCGTGGTGGCGATGTGGCGCCTCATCAGCGGGGCGATGAAGTTGAATCGGATGCTGGACCAGCAGCACCCGACCAAGGGCCGGGGTCGGCCGCTTCCACCGGACGAAGACGACGATGTCGATGACTAGCCCCGCGCCGGCGACGAAGGAGCCGATCATCGCCCTTCCGACCGGACGGATGGTGGGCTCGATCGTTGGGCTGTCGGGGCTGACGTATGTCGGGTGGCTGGCCGTGGTCCGGCTGGGCGGGTTCGGCGCCGAGGCGGTCGCGGCGGGCTTGGCGGGAGCGGCGGTGGTAGCGGTGGTGGGCGTCGCGGCGGCGCTGCTGATGCGCCCGTGGCGGCGTCGGTCGGTGAGTTCGTGGGTGACGTGGTGGCTGGCGGGGATCGTGGGACGATTGCTGGTCACCCCAGCCGTGGCCTACCTGCTATACTCCGCGACTCCACTCAGCGGGACCCCGCTGCTGCTGTCGGTTGCCACGACGTACGTGATCGTCCAGTGCGGCGAAGCGGCGGTCTTGGCCCTGCACATCAAGCGCGTCACCTGAGCAGCACGCTTCAACGAATTGAGCAGCACTCGCAGATGTATTTTCTCGCCGCCGCCGACCCGACCGAACACGTCACCGACAAGATCCTGCTGAAGATCGGTGACACGCCCGTGCTGACCATGCACATGATCACGATTGTGCTGGTGACGATCGTGTTCGTGCTGGCGATGATGCGTGCAGCAAAGGCGATCGCGACCGGTCCGGAGTCCGAGGGCAACGACCGCTACCTCACCAAGGGCAAGTTCGGGCAGGTCATCGAGGCGTTGGTGATCTACTTGCGCAACGAGATGCTCGTGCCGATCCTCGGCGAAGCACACACCCGACGGTACCTGCCCTACCTCATGACGGTGTTCTTCTTCATTCTCTTCAACAATCTCTTCGGGCTCCTCCCGATTCTTGACATCACGCATCTCGCGTTCGGTCACGATGCACCGATGTGGTTCGGCGGGACGGCCACGGCCAACATCATGGTGACCGGAGCGTTGGCATTCCTCTCCTTCCTCTTGATCCAGATCCACGGCTTCCGCGAACTGGGCGTCAAAGGATGGTTGGAACATCTGACCGGCGGACTGCTCAAGGAAAAATGGTACATCTGGCCCGTGCTGATCATGGTCGTGCCGGTCGAACTGGTCGGCCACCTCATCAAGCCGATGGCCCTGGCGATTCGGCTGTTTGCGAACATGGTCGCCGGCCACACCCTAATGGCGGTGCTGCTGGGGTTCGGCGCTGCCGCGGCCAAAGGGGGCACCGGAGCGTTTGGCGTCGGCGCGATTACACTGGTCAGCGGTGTCGCGGCTGTACTGATCACTTTCCTCGAGCTGTTCGTCAGCTTCTTGCAGGCGTTTATCTTCATGTTCCTGACCGCCGTGTTCATTAGCATCACGTCGCATCATGACGACGAGCCTGAGCACGGCGAGACCGAGCATGATTCGTCCTCAACTGAAGCGCAACTGGAGCCAGCTCAGGCATAAGGAAACACACCAGGGCGAGCGCGAAAGTGGGACGTGCTGGCCCCAGTCATCGATCTCAATCAGTGGCGCCTGCCCACGGCGTCAAAGGAAAAGTTGATCTCAAATGAAAAAGCTGTTTGGACTGATGTTGCTCGCGTTCGCCGGCGTGGCCCTGCTTGCCCCGGAATCTGCATCCGCCCAGACCGGCGCAGGCGTCGTAGGCTCGCTCATGTTGGCGGACTTTGGCTTGGCTGGTCTCGGTGCTGGAATGGCTGCGGGTCTGGGCGCGGTTGGCGCCGGCATCGGCATTGGTCGGATCGGCGGCAGCGCGGTGGAGGCCATGGCCCGCCAGCCGGAGATGGCCGGACGAATCTTCATCAACATGATCCTCACCGCTGCGCTGGTCGAGGGTGTCGCGCTGTTCGCGGTCATCGTGGGCGTGCTGGCGCTGGCTAAGGTTCCCTCGCTGTCCTAAGCGTAAGGATCGTCGATCGATCGCAAGCGCGCGACGTCGGCGCGAATTTGGTTTTTGCAGATTATGTGAGGTCGTTAAGAGATGCGATTTCTGCTTGCCGCTGAGGAGGCGGCTGAACATAGCGCGGAAAGCGCCGAGCTCATGGCCGCGAATTGGCTTCCAGCTGTTACGGCGCTGGTGGTGTTCCTCCTTGCGTTCGGCTTCCTTTATATCAAGGTTTGGCCGAAGATCGCCCAGGGCCTTGAGGATCGCGAGAACAAGATTCGCCAGGAGATCGAATCGGCCGAGCAGGCGCGTGAACAAGCCAAGGCCGCATTGGCTGAATACGAGCGGAGCCTGGCTTCGGCGCGCGAGGAGGCCAACGCAATGATCGTCAAGGCCAAGGCCGACGCCAAGGCGGCCGGGGAGCAGCTTCGCGCGCGCAATGAAGCTGATCTTGTGGAGATGAAGCTGCGAGCCACGCGCGAGATCGACTCCGCCAAGGCGGCGGCGATCGGCGAGTTGCACACGCAAGCAGCGATGCTCGCGGCGGACATTGCGGCCAAAATCCTTCCGCGGGAGATGACAGCCCAGGACCAACAGCGCCTCATCAATGAATCACTGGACGAGTTGGGCGCCGCCAGCCGGACGTAGCCTCGGCTCACCCCGACGCCCCCTGAAACTTCGACGAACGCACTAACAATGGCCATCCACACCGACGCGATCGCTCAGGTCTACGCGAAAAGCTTGTACGAGCTCGCCGACGATGCCGGTGGCCG
This sequence comes from Phycisphaerales bacterium, assembly GCA_036475395.1. Classification (GTDB taxonomy): domain Bacteria; phylum Planctomycetota; class Phycisphaerae; order Phycisphaerales; family SM1A02; genus JADFNO01. Next base: position 1,621 of record JAZFYE010000266.1, on the reverse strand, counting down.
AGAGAAGATCGTGGAACTCGCCGAGGAACTCGATCAGATCTGCGAGCTGGCGCGCGGCGATCGCACGTTCCGAGAGTTCCTCGCCTCGCCGATCATCGACACCAAGGCCAGAGGCGAGGCCATACGCCGCATCTTCCACGGCCGGGTCACGGACCTGGCGCTTCGGTTCCTTTTGGTGCTCAACAACAAAGCCCGGCTTCGTCGGCTCGAATCCATCAGCGCCGCGTTCGATCAGTTGGTCCACGATGCGTTGGGCCGGGTTGAGGTCGATATCTACACGCCCGGCCCGTTGGGTCCGGAGCAACTCGATACGATCAAGCAGCGAATTCAAGGTGCACTTGGCAAAGACCCGGTGCTGTACTCGTACACCGACGCGGCGATGATCGGCGGCGTGAGGCTTCGCATCGGCGACCGGTTGATCGACGGCTCGGTGGCCAGCCAGCTTCGCCGCCTCCGCCAGCACTTACTGACCTCAGGCGGCTCGGCGGTGCGCCAGCGCTTGCCCAGAATCATTATTGAAGAAGGAGCGGAACAATGAACGTTGCCACCATCGGATTTGCGTCAATTCTCTCGTTACTGCTACCGGCGACTTCCCACGTTTCCTTCGCGGCGATGCCTGCAAACGTCCGCGCGGCGCTCATCGCGACTCAGCTTGTAAGTGATAACGGTGACGAGATCGTGCCCTCGCTCACCGTACGCGGTGATGCGCAATTGGAGAAACCCGCCGACGAATTGCGAATCCGTGTGGGAGTCGTCACTGAGTCGGACGAAGCACCGACCGCGCTGCGAGAAAACAGCCGTCAGATGAAGGATGTGATCGACGCGCTGAAAAAGACCGGGCTGACTGACAAGGAGTATCAGACGAGCCAGTTTCAGATTCAGCCGGTGTACACGCGAAGACCGCGTCAGGCCCCCGTGGATTGGAAGCCGAAGATCATCGGTTACCGTGTCAGCAACAGTCTGAACGTCAAGACGAAGAAGCTGGAACTGGCCGGGGAGCTGATTCAGGCCGCCAACGAAGCCGGGGCGAACTCGATCGACTCCATCAGCTTCGGCCTGGCCGATCCGCGAACGCATCGGGTCGAAGCGATCCGGGCCGCGACGGCCAATGCGCTCACCGACGCGCGCACGTTGGCCGAGGCGGCGGGTCTGAGGTTGGTGCGGGTGCTGTCGATCACGCTGGATCAGGCCGCAGCCCCCCCGCCGATCCCGATCCAGCACATGAGCGCCGGCATGGCCATGGCCGCGGCCGTCCCCCCGCCCATTCAACCAGGCGACGTCACCGTGCACGCCAGTGTCACGGTCGTATATGAAATTGCTGCAAACGACTAGGCGTTAAACTCGCAACGCCAGGTATCTGTGTTCATCCGTGTTCATCTGTGGCTCTACGAGATTGAAACCGTGAAGATCAAGACCGACGAAATCACTTCCGTTATCAAGCAGGAAATCGAGCAGTTCTCCGCAGAGTTGGAGATCTCAGAAGTTGGCCGCGTGGTGGAGGTCGGCGACGGCATCGCACGCATCTACGGGCTGTCACGATCCATGGCGGGCGAACTGCTGGAGTTTGACACGCAGGAAGGCGCGGTGATGGGCCAGGTGATGAACCTGGAGCTGGATACGG
>JAZFYE010000265.1:0-5505 GCA_036475395.1 Phycisphaerales bacterium | reverse complement strand
TGGTCACGCCCACGTTGCCGGTCAGATGGTTCTCCTGGAATCGCTGCATCGTCGCCTCGTCCTTGAAGACCACGAGCATCTTGTAGCCCTGGGCCCCGACCTGGAGCCCGGCCGACACCATGTTGATGTACCCCCAGCCGACCTGTCTGTGGTCGCTGTCGAACACGACGCCGCGGCCAAACTTCCCGCCGCCGATCAAAAGGCCATACCGCCCGATACCCGGGTAGGAGACGTATCCGGCGGAATTGTCAAGCTGCGCACTCAGCCCCCTGACGTTGTTTCTGAACCACCGGGTGGCCGACCGACTGTCCGCTACGACTTTCGCCTGATCCTTCTGCTTGGGGGCGGTTGAGCAACCCGCTGCGAGGAGCGACGCAGCAATTACTGCGAGGAGTATTGTCAAGCGGGCTATTCCGTTATTCTTCATCTGCATCATGGATCTTCCTTTCATAGGGAATGAGTAGACTCTTCTTGAATGTGTCGTCCGGAGATTACTGGTCCGGGGTCATCAACGTAGACGATCTTGCCGCTCTCGATGGCCGTGACCCACAGCCGATGCCTTGGATGTAGCGGCCACAAGGAACGTAGCCAAAGACACGAGCAGGAATATCGGGATTCTGTTGGGTTTCATACTCATACCTCCGCGACATGCTCTTCGATGAGAATGAACGAAGTCTAGAGCCGCACAACAGAGCCCAGAGTTCTCGAGGAACGTCATTCTCTTGGTTTCCATATCAGAGTCTCCGAGTGGCAAATGCTCCGCCGCGGTCTTACTCGCGACGAAGCGGATTGGTGTTCCAAACCTTCAACCGGATGCCGGCTCCACTCCGGCGCTGTCGATCATTGCCTTCCTTCTCCTTTGTGTTCATGCGGAAATCAAAGACTACCGTCGACCACGTCCTCTGCCGCCTCCTCGACTGCGGCTGCCCGTCGATTTCCGTTGTCGCTGTGCGCTCTTGGTCCTTTGCGTTCCTCGTTCGCGTGTCCCTCATGTCATGTCCTCATCCGGCGAATTCGTTCTTGCGGTAGATGAAAGGCAGACGTGGCGGGGTGGACGCCACGCCTGCACCCCTCCTGCTACTGGTGCGACTTAGCAGTGCGCGACTGGCCAACAGCTCTGATCGGTCGTTCTTCGCACTCGCCGCTGCGCGAGCAGGCGGGTTAACGGTGGACGCCAGGCGGCGTCGCGGACCGTGCGGGAGCGTGATGGAGTTAATAATCAAGTTCAGCATTGTGATCGGGATGACTCTTGGAAACAGACGGAGATACGAACGTTCGACCCTGCCAATCTCCGGCGATGCGACGGTCAGTTTTGCGGATTCGCGAGATGCTCTCCTTCTTGGCCTTCAATTGCCGACACATAGGTGCCCCCTCGCAGCACTTCTTCTACAGCTGGTAACAGCTCTGTCTTGGTATTGTGCTGGAACACGTAGCCCTGCACTCCCTGGTTCAGCACATCGCACACAATGACCGAGTTGTTGTGGTCGCTTACCACGATCATCTTCAACTCGGGGAAGCGACTCTTGAGATGTCGCGTCAGATTCGTGTGCGTGAGATCCAGAATCGTCATATGAACGATCGCGAGATCAGGTTCGAGCGCTTCAACGGCGTCAATTAGCGACAAGACATTGTCAGTCATTGCCGAGACTTCGACATGAGGCTCAAGCAGAGTTTTCAAGCTTCTCAACATCGTCTGATTCCCGACTGCCATCAGCACACAACTCACTTTCATGGCGGTCCTCGGGATTGCGGAGGGCGATGGGTCTTGCGGGTTCAATCACAGTCCAATCAAGCGGATTGGCGACACTCGTACTGGTCCCAGGACGGCAGGGTCACACACGGCCGTGTCGTTGAACGCAGGGATACTGACGCTCCCGGGCGAGTTTGTCACTGGGGAAATTCCTAGGATTTGTAGGGGATTTTTCCTAGGGGACCGCGCAGATCAGACGGAGGAAATGCCGTGCTTGACCGCGTACTGGATGAGTTGGGCACTGGTTTTGACGTTCAGTTCCAGCATGATCCGGGACTTGCGGTACTCAACTGTCTTGGGCGTGACAGATCGATGCATCGCCGCCGACGTGGTACGGGAGGACCGGCACGCCCGGATTCCGAGATCACCTCGCTGTTGACGTTGTGGACGTCGCAGGTTTCATCCCGTACAAGGTTCGATCCCTCCCGAAGACGTGGAGCCGCTTCCATGTCAAGGCCACCAGGCTGAGAATCAAGAGACCTGAGAATTGATGACCTCCGAGCAAGAGCACATCGAATTGCCACAGAAGCCGATTGATCGTGTGGTCGGGCCGATCCAGCGCTTCCTGCATGTCGAGGCGGCTGGCGGGATCGTACTCCTCGCCTGCACGGCCGCAGCGCTTGTGCTTGCGAATTTGCCTGCATCACAAAATTTCCTCGCCTTCTGGAAGACGGAGGTGGGCTTTCAGCTTGGCTCGTTCCAGATGGTCCATTCCCTGCGGCACTGGATCAACGACGGCCTCATGGCAGTGTTCTTTTTCGTCATCGGACTGGAAGTTAAACGGGAGATCGTTCTCGGTGAACTCCGGGACGTCCGCCGCGCCGCTTTGCCCCTTGCTGCCGCCATCGGTGGAATGATCGTTCCTGTGGGGCTCTACCTGGCGTTTCAATTCGGGCAACCCGCGCAGGACGGCTGGGGAATCCCCATGGCCACCGACATCGCTTTCGTTGTGGGCTGTATGGCGGTGCTCGGCTCTCGAGTTCCCCACGGCTTTCGCGTCATGATCCTGTCGCTGGCGATCGCAGACGACATCGGCGCGATTATGATCATCGCGATTGGCTACACCGAGTCGATCAACCTGATGGCGCTCCTGCTGGGTATTGGGGGTTTGGTCCTCGTATCCGGATTGTGGCGTGTGGGCGTCCGAAGCCTGCTGGTCCACGCCGTCGCCGGCGTGCTTACATGGTTCGCGTTTCACGAGTCGGGCGTGCATGCGACGATCGCCGGTGTGCTGATCGGTCTGTTGACGCCGGCGAAGGCTTACCTGAGCGAAGGCATGTTCGTTCGTGCGCTCGAATGGGCGCATGCGGTGTTCCATGGTAAAGGGTGGGCCAATGTCGCCGATCGAGCGGCCAAGGTGCGCCGGATGAAGCACCTGGCGCGAGAGACGATTTCGCCGGTGGAGTATCTCGAAGGCACCCTGCACCCCTGGGTGGGCTTTGTCGTCATGCCTTTGTTTGCGCTGGCGAACGCTGGAGTGCCGATTCGAGTTGCCGACTTCGTGGATCCACTGGCGATCGCGATCGCCGTGGGGCTGGTCGTCGGAAAACCGCTGGGGATCGTCGGTGGAAGTTGGATCGCCGTCCGTGCCGGCATCGCCAGTCTTCCCCAAGGAGTAAACTGGACCATGATCCTCGGCGGAGGGATGCTGGCCGGAATCGGATTCACCATGGCCCTCTTCATCGCCGGACTTGCCCTGCCTGATTCGCTGCTCGCCACCGCAAAGGTCGGAGTGCTCGGGGCGTCTCTGGTTGCGGCTGTCGTCGGCATGGTGCTCTTGTCGGTCACCCTTCCCAAGGCTGATCGACCCGCAAACGAGAACGACTAGACACGATCGGGGTCATGTTCGCTCGATGACCCCGTGCGACCGGACAGCGCCGGGGTGAAACGCCCGATGATGCGCCGGTAGAACACCATCGTGACCAGGATCAGCCCGACGAAGACGAGGATCAGGACCAGTCCCCGCTGGAACAGACGATCAATGAGGCCTTCGAGGCTTGCGCGCACGCCTGTCGCCGCGGTCCGGAGTTGTGCGTTACGCGCGTCCCAGTTGGAGGAGGCGAGGAGCTCGTCGAGCGATTCGATGAGCCGTTTCATCTCCTGGACCGCCACGGTTGTCGATTCGGCCGTTGCCTTATAGTCGGCGATGTTGAACGGCTGCCCCTCGGATGCGAACGTCTCGTTCAGCGACGCGATGAGAACGGTCGCCGCCTCCGTCGTCAGGCGGACGTCCTCCAGCAGGCCGCGCGAGCGCACCTCCTCATCCTCGAAGGTCCGCAGGACCGCCTCGCGCTCGGCCGCGATGCCCGCAAGGATCTGCTCGATGGCGGCTTCCCTCTCGACGGTGATCTGAGACGTCAGCTGCTCGATCGCCGCCGATCGCTCCTGCGGCAGCAGCTCGACTAACTTCTCCGACGACATGCTCAGCCGCTCGCCCGCTTCGACAAGCCGCGAGGTCGCGGTCAGAAGCTCCTGCGACTCTGGTTGGGCGAGCGAGTCCATGACGACATCCTGTATCTGCCAGTTGAGAATCAGCGGCATGCGGTTTGCCCAGAAGAACGCGCGCTCGGCGAGCAGGCGCGTCTGGGCCAGCTCCTGACTCGCCGGACTGAGGTTCGCCAGCGGATCGAGGTGGAACAACTGCAGCAGGCTGCCGCCTCCCTTGATCTCGACGACGGTGGACAGCCGCGAGTCCGCGTAGTCGCTGGCGCGGATGGATGACGGGTCGATTACGCTGGGGTATCGCTCTGGAATCTGCCGGATGAGCGCATCGAGCGCCATGATCTGCTGCTCGTCAAGCGCGCGCCGGGCGATCGCCCAGATGTCGCGTTCGAGGATCTTCAGCACCTCGACCAGCGGCTTGACCTCTGCTCCGTACTGCTCGGTCATATGTCCCTCGGCCGCCTGCCGCTGAAGCGTCACCATCACCGTCATGTCCAGAAGCCCGCCCACCGGGTTGGGCCCGGCCGCGATGATGATCGTGCTCTGGACGTTCCGAAGCTTCAGCCGATGGATCGAGGCTCGCCGGGCCGGCATGGCGTCGGCTATTCGATCAGCCGCCTCATCGATGAGCCCCGTGTATGAGTCGGCGAATGCCATGATCTCCGCCTGGATCTCCTGCGTCGTGAGCCGCGTCGGCGCCGCGTTCAGAGTCCGTGTGGCTTGCGGTGTTGTTTGACACGAGACCGCGATCAAACCCGCGGTCACGATGAGGCTTCGTCCGACGGACCCGCCTCTTCGCAGAATCGTCCGCATCGAGATAGGAACCTCATACGCACACAGGTCGTCACCAACGACATGACGCACCGGGCGGGGTCGAGCACATCGAATGCAGAAATTTCCCATTTGACCTTCGCCCGGCTCCACCGCCGGGCTTTCCGACCACGAGTGCAACACCAAAAGCGATCAGTCAATACGCTTGATGGCCGGCGGAACCCACTCCCCGGTCAGGACCTCCGGAGACGGCCAGTACAGGCGCAGAACCATATCGAACCTCCCCGCTGGCGCTGGGAGCCAGTTCGAGCGCCGTTCCTCCGCTGGCGGCTTGTGTTGGATGAAGATGTCCAGCGAGCCGTCACCGTTGAAACGGAGTTTGTCGCGATCGCCGATGGCGTAGCGCGCGATCGGATTGTCGGCGAGGTACATCTCGTCGTTGTACATCGTCAGCGACCAGAATCCTTGGACAGGCGGGAGCGCATCCGCCTCGAAGTGAAGGCTGTACGCTCGGCTCCCGTCATATGGTTCGCCCTGGTCAT
>JAZFYE010000264.1:0-2122 GCA_036475395.1 Phycisphaerales bacterium | reverse complement strand
AGGAGTTGACGATCATTGTCAAGACCGCGCGACCCGGACTCGTCATCGGGCCCAAGGGACAGGAAATCGATCAGCTGACGCAGTCTCTTCAGGCGCTCACGGGGCGCAAGGTCTCGGTCAAGATCATTGAGATTCAGAACCCCGATACGGACGCAACCCTGATCGCGGAGGCGGTGGCGGAGCAGCTCAAGAAACGAGCCAACTTCCGCCGACTCGTCAAGCAACGGTGCGAAGGCGCGATGCAGGCTGGGGCTAAGGGTGTACGGATCCTGCTGGCCGGGCGCCTCGGCGGATCGGAGATGTCGCGACGGCTCGATACGCGCTTGGGGAGCCTCCCGCTGTCAACGTTGCAGGCGAATATCGATTACGCGATGGTCCATAGCCTCACAAAGCAGGGAACGATCGGTGTCAAGGTGTGGGTGTTCAAAGGAATGTATACGGATCAGGAGGACGAGCAGGCGGCCTCCAAGGCGGCGGGCGCCCGGGCTCGAGCTCGAGGCCGTCGCTAATTGAGGTTGATCACGATCAGGTGAGGAATTGTTTTTATGCCGTGGATGCCCAAGCGAATCAAGTTCCGAAAGCAAATGCGCGGTCGCCTCAAAGGCAACGCGACGCGCGGCAACTATGTTGCGTTCGGAGACTACGGGCTTCAGGCGCTGGAGCGGCACTGGGTCACCGCCCGTCAGATCGAGGCGGGGCGAATTGCCGCTCAGCACTTCCTGCGCCGCCAGGGCAAGGTGTTTATTCGGATATTCCCCGACAAACCGGTCTCCAAGAAGCCACTGGAGACGCGAATGGGGAAGGGCAAGGCGGACACGGCCTACTGGGCCGCGCGGGTGAAACCCGGCACAATGCTCTATGAGATCGCCGGTGTCCCGGAGCTGATCGCCAAGGAGGCTTTCGCGCGCATTGCCCACAAGATGCCGGTGCGGTGCCGCTTTGTAAGGAGGCGCTTGGCGGTGTAAACCACGCCGCGACGCGGTGATGGTCTGTAGGAACCGGCCGGGTGAAGGATCGATCCGGAGATCTCGATCTCAACTGACTGTTAGCCATGAAAGCCAAAGAAGTTCACAAACTGAGCGATGACGAACTGACCGTAGAGGTGAAGCGCCTGCGCCGCTGGATGTTTGATCTTCGAACACAAGCCGTGACGGAGAAGATCGAGGACACCTCACAGTTCAAGAAGACACGTGGGGACATTGCTCGGCTGTTGACGGAGCAAACGGCCCGGCACATGGGTAAGTCGTCGTCCGAGCTAACGTCGTAGGAATAACCGTGCTTCAAAAAGTAGAAATCAAGCCGTCGCAACGCTCGCCTCGAAAGGTCGGGGTCGTCGAATCCGACCTACGGGACAAGACTCGTAAGGTCGTGATCAAATTCAGCGTGAAGCATCCAAAATACGGCAAGTACATCCGCCGCCGGACCGTGCTTCACGTTCACGATGAGGAGAATCGCTCCAAGAAGGGCGATCGGGTCGAGATCGCCCAGTGCCGTCGGGTCTCCAAGACCAAATCGTGGGTGGTTGTCCGAGTGCTGGTGCCGGCGTCGGGGAGCGCATCGGTCGGGGCCGGGTCGGAGCCCACCGCCTAGTTCGAGGTTCAAGTACGGACTTGTTGCAGAGACACACATGATTCAGAAGGAATCCAGACTCGTCGTAGCAGACAACAGTGGGGCGAAGGTGATCTTGGTCATCGGCGTCCTTGGCGGATCGACTGCGCGCGGAAAGGGCACCCGACGCACGGCGGGGATCGGCGATCGCATCGTCTGCACGATCAAGAAGGCGCTGCCCAACGCCGAAGTCAAGGCCGGTGACAAGGTGCGGGCCGTGGTCGTCCGCACCAAGACGCCGACCCGCCGAAGCGATGGGTCGTATGTTCGTTTTGATTCCAACGCGTGCGTGTTGATCGACGACGACGGGAATCCGCGCGGAACCCGAATCTTCGGCGCCGTGGCCATGGAGCTGCGCGAGAAGAACTACATGAAGATCGTTTCTTTGGCGTCTGAGGTAATCTGACATGCCCCGTCATATCCTTAAAGGCGATACGGTGATCGTTACTGCCGGCAACGACCGCGGCGCGACGGGGGAGGTGCTCCGTGTGCTGCCGAAGGCCGACCGCGTGGT
>JAZFYE010000263.1:0-3909 GCA_036475395.1 Phycisphaerales bacterium | reverse complement strand
TCATGGCGACACACATGACTTTGGTGAGAATGAGGCCGGAGGCTCCGACCAGTGCCCCGGCGATGATCAAGACATTGTTGTTCAGCACAAAGCCGGTGGCGGCAGCGGCGATACCGGAGTACGAGTTCAACAACGTGATGACGACGGGCATGTCCGCCCCGCCGATGGGCAGGACGAGGAACACGCCGACGAACAACGAGAGCACGACCAGGGCCCAATACCACCCGACCTGTTCCGGGTGCATGAAGAGCATGATGGCCACTACGATCGACCCAGTCGTGCAAAGGCCGTTGGCGACCTTGAGCAATGGGTTTGTGATCGGATTGCCGGAGATGAGTTGTTGCAATTTCGCGAAGGCGAGCACACTACCGGAGAATGTGATCCCGCCGATGAGTCCGGACGCCATGGTCGCGACGACGGCCTGCGTGGGATTCTGCCGCTGCCCGGTAATGAACTCAAAGATACTGAGGCTGTCCTGTGCGGCGCCGTGAAGCCACCCGTGCAACACCGCACCGGCCACGAGCGCCGAAGCGATGCCGCCGAAGCCGTTGTATAAGGCGACGAGCTGGGGCATGCCCGTCATCTGGATCTTTACGGCCACGTAGGCGCCGACACCGGAGCCGACGGCAAGTCCGCCGAGGATCCAACCCCATCCAAGCATCTGTTTGTCGATCAACGTGACGACGATGGCCGTGAGCATCCCCAGTGCACCGAGCATGTTGCCGCGCACCGCCGTGCGGGGATGGGTGAGGCCCATTAGGCCAAAGATGAACAGCACCCCCGCCGCGAGATACAGCACGTTGCGCAGATTCGGATCGAGATCCACGGTCTCAGCCCTTCCTTCGGAACATCGCGAGCATGCGATGAGTCACCATGAACCCGCCGACTACATTGATCATCGCGAACACGACCGCGATAAACCCCAGGATCGACACGAGGATCGTTTGACCACTCCCCGCCGCGATCAGTGCGCCCACCACCGTGATGCCGGAGATGGCGTTCGATCCCGACATCAGCGGCGTATGAAGCGTTGGCGGAACCTTGGTGATGATCCCGAAGCCCACAAAAACCGCCAGCACAAATATCGTCAGGAGAAGGACGAAAAATTCCATCAGTGGGCGCTCCCCTGCTCGACCCCGGTGACCGCCGGGGTATCAAGGCCGAGAATCTCGCGCACCCGCCGCTGCACGATCTGGCCGTCTCGGGTCAGCAGTGTCTGCTCGATGATCTCGTCTTGCATATCCAGATTCAGCTCGCCGTCCTTAATGAGGTGAAGTAGAAACGCTGCGATGTTGCGCGCGTACATCAGACTGGCGTCATAGGGCACCGTAGCCGGAAGATTCGTCGGGCCGAGGATCGTCACGCCGTTGACGTCGACAACCTCATCGGCTTTGGTCAGCTCACAGTTGCCACCCCGCTCTGCCGCCAGATCGACAATCAACGAGCCGGGCGCCATCCGCTGGACCATTTCGGCCGTCACCAACACCGGAGATTTCTTCCCGGGGACGGCTGCGGTCGAAATAACCAGATCGCTGCCGGCAACGGCCTGGCTCATCATCTCTTGTTGTTTGCTTATGAACACATCATCCATGGCCTTGGCGTAACCGCCCTTGTCCTGGGCGCCGGCCGCGTCCAGCTCGATCTCCAAAAACCTTCCACCCACCGACTCGACTTCCAGCTTCACGGCTGGGCGAATGTCATACGCCGTCACCACCGCCCCAAGCTTCTTGGAGGTGGCGATCGCCTGAAGGCCGGCCACGCCCGCTCCAATGATGAACGCCTTGACCGGGGCCACCGTCCCCGCCGCGGTCATCATCATCGGGAACATTTTGGGTAGATACTCAGCTCCGAGCACCACCGCTTTGTAACCGGTGATTGTCGCCTGCGAAGAGAGCACGTCCATGCTTTGGGCCCGGGAGATGCGCGGCATGAGCTCCATCGCGAAGGTGAGCACACCTTCGTCCGCCAGGGCCTGGGTCGGCTCGGCATGTGTCAGCGGCTCGGCATGGCCCACAATCACCTGCCCGGAGCGCATCAACTCCAGATCAGCCCGCCCCGACTGCGGATTCGCCCCCAGCGCGCGAACCTGGCACATGATGTCAGCGACGGAGAAGACCTGAGCCCGGGAGTCGACGATTCTCGCCCCTTTAGCCTGATACTCATCGTCGGAGAATCCCGCCTCCACCCCAGCCCCTTGCTCAATGAGAATCTCCAACTGGGCTTTCGCCAATGCCGGCAACGCCGCCGGCGTCAGCGCTACCCGCCGCTCGCCTGCATACGTCTCCTTGACTACGCCAACGATCATGGAACCCTCACCTGCTGTCGGAGCGACAAAGGTGCCCGCTCACACCGGCCCAAACCGGCCTCGGCCCGCGAGCCGGGGCGAATAGACTAGCGAATCGACGCCGATTGTCACGACGCCGGCAACGAAAGCCCGCCGAATCCAAGTTCCAATTGAGGCTGAGCTGGCCCGACTGCATCTGGATCGCGGCCCTCGCGTCGAAGTGAACGGCAACCTATTGCATTACCATCGGTCCGGGTTGTTGCCCCCTGGCGGCCTCCAAGTTCGGCCCGATTCGCATGGATTACCTGCTCGTCTGCACCACCGCTCTGATCGTCGCCGCGTTGACGTTGTTCAGCGGATTCGGGCTGGGCACACTGCTGATGCCTGTCTTCGCGATCTTCTTTCCGGTGGAGGTGGCCATCGCCGCCACGGCCGCCGTTCACCTGGCCAACAACGTGTTCAAGCTTGTGCTGGTGGGCCGACACGCGAACTGGGGCATCGTCGCTCGCTTCGCGCTTCCCGCCGCCGTAGCCGCCTTTGGTGGCGCATGGCTGCTGAAGTACATCGGCCGGCTTCGGGGCCTGGCCACGGTGTCGCTCGCAGGAGTGCTCGTGGAAATCGAGCCCGTCAAGCTCGCCGTCGGTGCGTTGATCATCGCATTCGCCCTCTTTGATTTCCTGCCGCCGTCGAAAAGGACGGGCTTGAGCCAAAAGTACCTTCCCGTCGGCGGCGCGCTGTCCGGCTTCTTTGGAGGCCTGTCCGGACATCAAGGCGCGCTACGATCCGCATTCCTGATCAGGCTCGGTCTCGATCGCCACGGATTCATTGGGACCACCGTGATCTGCGCGGTGATGGTGGACGTTTCACGTCTGCTGGTTTACGGCCTGGCCCTCCTCGGTCCGCAGCAGGCCGGCACCACGACCGGGGACGATCACCAGCACCTGCTGCACCTGGTCGCCGCCGCCGCCGGTGCGGCCTTTGTCGGCTCATTCGTGGGCACCCGCCTCATCCAGAAGGTCACGATTCAGCTCATCCAGAGGCTGGTCGCCGCGATGCTGATCGCGTTGGGGGCCGGGCTGATCCTGGGCGTAGTATGAGCGAGCCGCCCCGTCCGACGGACCCCCGACCCCTTCGAGGGGGCCCAGCTCCCGTTGCGAGCCGGTCCTTTTCGTACACTACGCCAGGTTCTCACCGCTGGGGGCTTGGAGCAACCCGCCCTGGTCGGTTACAATACGACCAACGTGAAGTGTGGGGACACACACCAATGGCGCACCTGGAACTGAGAACGCCCCAAGGCGTCAAGAGGCTGAAGCTCGCTGAGAGCGCGATCACCATCGGGCGGCTTGGCGATAACACCGTCGTCCTGAGCGACGAGTTGGCCAGCCGTCACCACTGCATCATCGAGCCCTGGCAGGGCGGGTTCCGTCTTCGTGATCTGGGCTCTCGCAATGGCACCACGCTCAATGACAATCGCATAAAGACCGAAGCGTTGGACAACGGGGACGTGGTCAAGATCGGCACGACGGAGATGCAGTTCATCGACCCCGACCAGGAGTTCTCCCGCAAGCGGCAGGAGACCCCGGATTTCTCCGCCGCGATCGACGAGGACGATCAGAACCTTCAGG
>JAZFYE010000262.1:0-3763 GCA_036475395.1 Phycisphaerales bacterium | reverse complement strand
TGCTGATAGATCTTCGGCTCGGCGAGGTCCGGCTCGGTCTCCATGAAGCGCGCCGTGGTGTCGGCGATCGCCGCCGCCTCCCTGAACGCCCCGTCGAATCGGGCGGCGTAGTTGTCGGCCAGGCGCGTCACCTCCTGCTCGACCTCCGCGCGACTCTCACTGCGCAGAATCGCCATCGCAACCCCCAGCACCACCACGTAGATCACCAGCGTGGGCAGGGCGATAAGTGTGATCATCCTGGTTCTGACGGATCTGAACAATGCAGCCTCCTGACCAGCAGGATATCCGCCAGACACGGCGAAATCCCCATGGACGACCCCGGGGTGAAGGATGAACAGACATCCCTTCGACAATATCTGCCTCCGTGATTTTGCGCCTATGCGTGAAACCAGGTGCAAGAGATTCCTCGTTTATATGATTGGGAGTTGCCACCTGCATTCTTCCCGGTCATAGGAGCGCAATGGTGACCGGGGTCTACGCTGAGATCGACTGCACCAAGGCGGTCGAGTTCATACGACACATCGGCTAATCGGGCGTGCGCCGGTCGCTGGCCTTCACGTCACGGACACGGCCCCCAGTTGACGAGGAGGGCGAGGAGGTCGGCGTAGGCTGGGACGGTACTCAGTCACGCCGGCGGCGACGCCAGCCCAGCAGGCCCATGCCAAACACGGCGAGCGCGCCGGGCGCCGGAACGATGAAGCTGACGTTGTCCAGCACCATGTGACCGACTTCTTCGAAGACAATGCGGCCAATGAGTGTGCCGTCGTCGGTCGTGAAACCGTGCCACTGCTCCCAAGCGTGTGTGTCCGGCGGCGTGAGTTCGGCGATGCTGCCGATGAGGTTGTCGTTGGTGTCGTAGAACACCATATCGAGTTCGCCGTTGCGACCGAAGGACCCGTCGTCGACGTGGGATTCGGCGCCATAGAAGCCGAAGTGTGTGATGCCGCCGGCGAACGACAGCTCGAAGGTCGTCGGTGTTGAGTTGGTGCCGAAGTAGCCGTCGCCTGGACCCTCCAGACCGCCGTTGATGGGTGGCCCGTTGCCCATGCCGTAACTCCCCGTGTAGTTGATGTGGTCCGCCTGGCCGACAAGGTTGCTGTACACCATGCCGTTGCCGAAGTCGTAGAAGCCGACCTGAACGTAGGCGTCCTGAAAGAACTCGACCACCGCGGCGCCAAACTCGCCTTGATCGACGCCGCTGACGATGTCGCCAGAGGCCCGCGACCCCATGAGCATACAGAAGGTGACGCCCCAAACGACTACGTTCGTTCTGCGGTTCTTCATATCCATTCCTCCAAGTAAGGCCGACCGTCCCGACGGCAATCGTGCGACCGAACGGGAAGAGTATACCACGATTAGGCCGTGTCAAACCGGAATTCATGAGATATCAGCGTCGGTTGGCCAATTTCCGCGTTCTCGCATGCCTGAGGATGTACGAGTCGCCCTTGGTGCTACGGACACGGCCCCCAGTTGACGAGGAGGGCGAGGAGGTCGGATGCGCCGACGGTGCCGTTGCCGTCGAAGTCGGCGGGACAGCCTTTGCACGGGCCCCAACTTACCAGCAGTCGGAGGAGATCAGCCGCGCCGACGCTGCCGTTGCCATCAAGATCCCACGGGCACTTTCCGGGGGCGGCAGCATCAAAGAGGTAAGCGGAGCCGGAGTCGCCGCCGTGGTCGTCGTCCCACACTGCCCCGACAATGGCGGTGTCGCCGCTGACCGCGACGGACCAGCCGAACTGATCGCACGCCGCGCCGTCGTCTGGCAGGAGCTTGGCGATCTGTACGGGATTCGCGGGGTCAGAGATGTCGAAGAGGTAGGCTGAGCCGGAGCCGTTGCCGTGGTCGTCGTCCCACACTGCCGCGACGATCGCGGTGGAGCCGCTGATCGCGACGGACCAGCCGAACCGATCGGCCGTCGCACCGTCGTTGGCCAGGAGCTTGGCGACCTGACGGCCCGTGGTGGCGTCGAAGAGGTAGGCCGAGCCGGAGTGGAAGCCGTTGTCGTCGTGCTGGAAAGCTCCAACGATCGCGGTAGCGCCGCTGATCGCGACGGACCAACCGAACCGGTCGGCCGCCGCGCCGTCGTCAGGCAGGAGCTTGGCGATCTGCTGTCCCGTAGTGGTGTCGAAGAGGTAGGCGGAGCCGGAGTTGGAGCCGTTGTCGTCGTTCTGGTAGGCCCCCACGATGGCGGTGGTCCCGCTGATCGCGACGGAGACGCCAAAGTAGTCCTGCACCGCGCCGTCGTCGGGCAGCAGCTTCGCGATCTGGATGGGGCTCGCCGGGTCAGAGATGTCGAAGAGGTAGGCGGACCCGGAGGAGGTGCCGTTGTCGTTGTCGAGATAGGCCCCAACGATGGCGGTGACGCCGTCGATCGCGACGGAGCGGCCGAACCGATCGCCCACCGCACCGTCGTCGGCCAGGAGCTTGGCGATCTGCCTACCTCCGGCGGCGATCTCGGCATCGAAGAGGTAGGCGGAGCCGGAGGCGGTGCCGTTGTCGTCGTCGAAATAGGCCCCAACGATGGCGATGGCGCCGCTGATCGCGACGGAGAGGCCGAACTGGTCGCCCACCGCGCCGTCGTTGGGCAGGAACTTAAAGATCTGGAGGCCCGTGGTGGTGTTAAAGAGGTAGGCGGAGCCGGAGTCGGTGCCGTTGTCATCGTCCATGTGCGCCCCGACGATGGCGGTGGCGCCGCTGATCGCGACGGAGTAGCCAAACCAGTCGCCCGCCGCGCCGTCGTTGGGCAGAAGCTTGAAGAGCTGATCGCCGAGGTCGGCGTTGGCCGCGGCGGTCTTGCTGATCTTCTGGGGTGTTAGCACCCGGCCGGGCCCGCCAGGGCCGGCCGTGGACGGCTGAGCGTGGGCGCTACCCACCAGGACGCCGATCGTCATCATCATCGCGAATCGCATGGTTATTCTCCTTAGATCAGGCCGGGCGCATGCACGCCCGGCGTTCCGCAATACATGTTCCCGAACAGCCCCTGGGCCCGGCCGAACCGACCGAACGGGACCGCCATGGGTATATATGCCGCTTTGGAGGAAATGTGGACCGACTTGGCAAATCTTTTTTTGTAGGGCGACCATCAGCAGCCCCGCGGTCCGCCCGGAGCCTTGATCAGCCATTGCCGTAGTGATCCGGCAGGCTCCAAGCCTGCCCGACACCCGCGCGGATGAAGCTTGGCACCCATCCAAATCCGCGGGTCTTCTTCTGCCCGTCGATGCTGTGCAATTCGCCCGAGCCCGCTCGCTCTGGACG
This sequence comes from Phycisphaerales bacterium, assembly GCA_036475395.1. Classification (GTDB taxonomy): domain Bacteria; phylum Planctomycetota; class Phycisphaerae; order Phycisphaerales; family SM1A02; genus JADFNO01. The sequence continues at coordinate 508 of JAZFYE010000262.1, read as the reverse complement.
CGATGGCTCGCCACTGATGCCTTTCTGCCTTCTGCTACGGACACGGCCCCCAGTTGACGAGGAGGGTGAGAAGGTCGGATGCGCCGACGGAGCCGTTGCCGTCGAAGTCGGCGGGGCAGCCTTTGCACGGGCCCCAACTGACCAGCAGCGCGAGCAGATCGGATGCGCCGACGCTGCCGGTGCCGTCGAGATCCCATGGGCACTTTCCGGGGGCGGCAGCAGCAGCAAAGAGGTAGGCCGAGCCGGAGTCGGTGCCGTTGTCGTCGTCCCACCAGGCGCCGACGATGACGACTTCCTTTCCGGTGCTGCCGCTGATCGCGATGGAGGTGCCGAACCGGTCCTCCGTCGCGCCGTCGTTGGGCAGGAGCTTGGCGATCTGGAGGCCCGTGGTGGTGTCGAAGAGGTAGGCGGAGCCGGAGTCGATGCCGTTGTCGTCGTCAAGCCATGCCCCGACGATGGCAGTGCCGCCGCTGATCGCGACGGAGGTGCCGAACCGGTCGTTCGTGAA
>JAZFYE010000261.1:0-9653 GCA_036475395.1 Phycisphaerales bacterium | reverse complement strand
GCCAATCCCGCCCCGTTGACCAGACAGCCGATGTTCCCATCCAAGGCGACATAACTCAGCCCGAACTGATTGGCGCGAAGCTCCGATTGATTCTCCTCACTCGGATCGAACATCTCGGCCACGTTCTTGTGGCGGAACAGCGCGTTGTCATCAAAGTTGAACTTCGCGTCGATGGCAAGCACTTGGCCGTTGGGGTGTTCGTCCGTCGGCGGGGTCACAATAAGCGGATTGATCTCCGCGAGACTCGCATCCGTATCGAGAAACAGCTTCGCCAGCCGCAACATGATGTTGACCGCCTGACCGACCTGCTTTCCCTTGAACCCGAGCTTGAACGCGAGCCGGCGGGCCTGAAACGGCTCGAGCCCCAGCAGCGGGTGCATCGGCATCTTGTGAATCGCCTCGGGGTTCTTCTCGGCGACCGCTTCGATCTCCACCCCACCCTCCGCTGACCCGATCATCGTCGACGTGTTGTTCGTCCGATCGATGGTGATCGCGAGGTAATACTCCTTGGCGATATCGACCGCCGCGGCCACGAGCAGTCGCTTCACCTCCAAGCCCTCAGCGCCAGTCTGTGGCGAGACCATACGAGTAGAAAGCATGAACTTCGCCGCTTCGTGCGCTTCGGCTACGGAACTTGCAAGCTTGACGAACCCGGCCTTACCGCGTCCGCCGGCGTGCACCTGGGCCTTGATCACCACCTGATCGTGACCAGCGTGCAGCAGCTCCTTGGCCGCTAGCTCCGCCTCGTCGATCGTTTGAACCATTCGGCCTGACGGCACCGGCACCCCGGCCTCGGCCAAAAGATCACGCGCTTGATACTCGTGTATTTTCATAGAAAGGAATCAGCCACAGATGCACACAGATACATACGGATGAGATTGAGACAGGAATAGGATACCGGGAAATGCAATGCCTCGCTCCTTCCCTGACTCCTGACTCCTGATCCCTGACTCCTCCGTAGCTTACATCTCCCGGTACTCGTCGATCAGGGCCTTCACCGCGTACGGCCGGGGAATGTCGCGGACCTCGATCTCAATCCCGTCTTGGCCCGAACTGGATATCCCGATATAACCCACGTTGAGTATCCGCTGGAGGAACGACTGCTTGATCTCGACGTTTCGCACGTGATCGTGCAGCACCTCCGAGGTGTGTCGCCGAACGATCCCCTCGTGTCGAATCGTCCGCTTATTAGAAATCGTCAGCTTCACCCATAAATGCGCAGCGACATACCACACGACCCACCAGATCGCGCCGGCGACGCTCAGCACCAGCCCCATCCAACCGAGCCACGCCCAAACCTTGTCCGATGATATCGCGGCGATCGCCAACACAATGCCGCCGAGAACGAGCACAGCGATCGCCAGGAATCGAAACGGATGTGCACGGAACATTGCTGGATGAACAACACTGATGTCCTGCTCCGGACCTTCATCCGGCGGCAGGCCTTTGGCCTGCGGGCCGTGCGCTTCGGGCACGCGGTTCATATCGCCGCAGTAAGGACACGGAACCTTCCCACCGGCCTGTTCGTCTTCAATATCGAAGGTTCGTTCGCAGTCGTCGCATTCGATCGTGATCATTGAGTAGCCCTCCGCTTGGAACCGGCTGGAGATTCCCATTCACTGTAGCGGATCGGTTGCTCGTCGGCTTGGCGTGAGATGTCCTGTTTCGGACTGCAACGGACACGAGCCGAGTCGCCCCGCCGCCTCCCCGCCGCGCGTCCCACCTAATGCGTAGTGCTTGGGGCCGAATGCCTTCTCCCCCCCCTCGATGCCACGATGCCACGATGCCTTCTTCAGGGACACGGCCCCCAGTTGACGAGCAGGGCGAGGAGGTCGGTCGCGCCGACGACGCCGTTGTTGTCGAAGTCAGGCGGGCAATAGTTGCACGGCCCCCAATTGACGAGCAACGAGAGCAGGTCGGTCGCACCGACGACGCCGTTGCCGTCAAGGTCCCACGGGCAAGGCCCCGGGATGTTGTCCACCACGAACGGCGAGACATTAAAGCCAGGGCCCGCACCTTGGGGGCTCCAGGCCACGTTACCTGCGAGGTGGAATCCGTTGCCCTCCGCGAGCGTGAACTGGGCCAGCACGACTTCCGGACCGTGTGCCTGCTTAATCGGATCGGCGCTATACACGAGTCCATCCTCCTCATGGAATGAACTGCCGACGATCACGGCGTGCACGCCGTCACTTCCCAGGAATCCATCGTCATACGTACCGTCATCGACGTTGTCGATTGTGGAGGCAAGGCTGACCCAACTGTCATACGCCTCGGCGATGGGGAATGCGGGGAAGTCCTCCGCCTTCAGACCTGAATACTTGCCGCCGGCATTCAACAGCTCCACCCCATTGCCGGTGAAGAAGTCGAGCGGCCCCTCCCCGGCCATCCCCCCCCAGGCCAGCAGAAGGTCCTTACCCGCGAAATGGGCCACGACCCGGTAGGTCACGAAACCCTCGGGGGCACCAAGATCGATCTCTTCGATCGTTGCCCCGGTGAATTGAGCCGAGGCCGAAACTGCAAGCGCAAGCGATCCAAATACGCCTGCTGTGATGGGAAGAACGTTGGTTTTCATCGTTCGGCCCCTTTTTCATGTACTTTGCCCGCAAGAACTGCCACCAGTTTCAGGCCACAGCAGGCATCGTTGCCGCGATGGCCTTCTCTCACGCCTGCACTGAAGATACAGCCATCAAAACCGCTGTCAAGACAAAATGGTCTAGGCATCAAGGCATCGAGGGAAGGCAACGGAGCCGCGAGCTGTGGTCGCGGTCTCAAGGTCGGTTCGGTATGCTGGGCCGCACCGTGGTGCCCGCCCGTCGTCCGTGTCCGCAATGAGCCACGCGCCAAGGGCCTCGGCAGCCGCAAAGCCCGCGTACGGACGGTCGAGCCCTCGCCGTTGAGGCTCGGGTTCGACTCCGCGGCGAGACGCCACGGCTCTGTAATTTGCGTACGCGTGCCACTGGCTGCGAATCCCGGTGCGCCGGGAGGCGTCGTCAGTGTGGGTTGCCCGGGGCGATCGTGGTGCGAGTGACGACTGATTCTGTTTGGGAGGTAACCGCCGCGGAGACGCGGCGGCTCGCTGCTGATGGCTTGATGCGACGATGCCACCTGTTCGACGTGCTCGCCTTCGGCTCGCTCCTGATGCCTAATGCCAAATGTCGAATGCCTTCTTCTCCCCCTCAATGCCACGATGCCATGATGCCTTCTTCAGGGACACGGCCCCCAGTTGACGAGGAGGGTGAGCAGATCGGACGCGCCGACGGTGCCGTCGCCGTCGAAGTCGGCGGGGCAGCCTTTGCACGGCCCCCAACTGACCAGCAGCGACAGCAGGTCCGCCGCGCCGACCGAACCATCGCCGTTGAGATCGGCCGGACAGTCACGTTGACACTGCTCGCACTGAATCGTCGCGACGTAATCGTTGCCGAAGAAGCCCAGGTCGCCGCCCTTACCCTTGTCCGTGCAGGGAATTCCCTCCAGGATGGGTCCGGCCTCAGTCCCAGGCGCGATGAACAGGAAATACGTGCCCGGATCGACGCACAGCTCGGCCGAGGCCGGTGCGCAGCCGACGGCGTACGCTTCCGCCACGATTTGAAACCCGAACTCGCACTCGCCGGAAATGATGAGCCCGGCTGCGGGAAACTCGCTGGAGATCGTCCACGTGAGCAACGTCGTTTCAGCCACGGTCAGCTCGTACCAGTCGGTGTCGCGATTCCCGGTCGCCCACACGGTTCCGCACACCGTCTCGCCGCAGGTAATCGGGGTGAACTGGGCGGGATCCTGAAGGCAGCCTCCGTTGGTGTTCTCACCGCAGGCGTCAGGCTCCGGCGTCGCGCCATCGGGACAGGTGAGCTCGCACGGCTCGGTCCCACATACGACGAGCGCTTCGTCGACGCAGATCTGATCCCACACGACGGCGCAGCAGAACGAATCAATGGAGCAGACGATCTCGCAGCACGCACCATCCTCACAGCCCGGCGTGTCGTTGGGCTCGAAGCACGGCCCCTTGCCGGGACAGGCAGGGCAGAGTTGCTGGGCCGCATCCGCGCAGGGTGTGTCCCAGATCACGAAACAGCAGAACGCGTCAACATCACAGACCAGGTTGCAGCATTCAGAAATCGCGCAGCCGGGCGTGTCGTTCGGCTCGAAGCATGTCCCCGCCTCTTCGTTACACGCTGGGAAATCACCGCCATCGGCAAACCGAGCGGCCCCGAGCAGACCCAGAATCGCGACCCCGGTCATGGCCGCGATGCGAGGGCCCGGCCGATTGAATTCAGAAATGACCCGTGCTGTGGAGACGATCCATCTCATGTTTCGGCCTTCCGGTCCTCCGTTGCCGCCGTTGACCGGGCTGTACCTGGCCCGGCGTGGTCGTGCGATGTCAATCCCAATGGTTCAGCAGGAAGAGCAAGTCCGAGGCGTTCACGTGACCGTCGTAGTTGAAGTCGGCCGGTCCTCCGGGCGCGTTCCAGTCCGCCAGCAGGATCAACAAGTCCGTCCCGCCGATTCGACCGTCGCCGCTGAGGTCAGCGATCGGACAAGAGCTGCCTTGGGGCGTCTCGTTGAGCAGCACCGTCAATCGGTGCGCGCCGATGCTGGCCACCACCAGATCCAGATCGCAATCCGAGTCGAGATCAACAGTCAGGACAAACCGCGGAAATGTGGCCACCGGGATGACTTGCTGAGGCCCGAAGGTGATTCCACCCGTGGACAAGTTCTTTAACAGGATCAAGAAGTTGCTTTGCACATCAGTCAGGGCGACATCGGGCCGGCCGTCGCCGTTGAGATCCGGCGTCGCGACATACCACGACCAGCCGCCCGTCTCGACCGTCGTCAGTCCGGCGAACTGTGCATCACCTTGATTCTCGAGCACCACGAGTTTGCCCTCGAAGTCGCTCAGATCGGCCATGACGACGTCAGTGTTGCCGTCGAGGTTCATGTCGGCGGCCGCAACACCGACCGACTGAAGCACGGGGATCGTCATCGGCGCCGAGAACGCCCCGTCCCCTTGGTTGCGAAGGAACGAGACGTGATTGCTGGCGAGATGCCCGACCACCAGATCAAGATCAAGATCGTTGTCGAAATCGCTCGCGGTCAGGAAGAACGGCCAGGCCGGGCCCTTCAGCGGCCCGCCTAGTGCAACCGTCTGCCACAAATTCATCCCGCCTTGCCCGTCATTCAGGAAAATCGAGACGTCATCGCTTCCGTAGTTGGTGACGGCCAGATCAATGGCGCCGTCGCCGTCGAAATCCTCCGCCGCCATGCTCGACGGCGAGCGACCGACGGCATAGTCCGTGCGGTCGGTGAACGTGCCGTCGCCAACACCGCTGAACGTCGCAACAACCCCGTCGCCGCCTCGCAACGCAACGGCCAGATCCAGCGGCCCGTCCAGATCGAAGTTGCGGACCGACACCCATTCCGTCTGCGACTCGATGAGCAACTCCAGGGGCCGGCCGAGGACACCATCGCCCTCGCCGAGCATGATCAGCATCTTTCCCTCGAGGTTGCGACCGGAAACGACCAGATCAACGAAGCCATCGTTGTTGAGATCACCGGCGGCGATCGACGTCGGGTACATGTCGAAGTCAAAGACATAGAAGACCGGCTTGGCAAACACAAAAGCCGGCTGCGCATCGGCCGAGCGCAGGACCCCGCACACCGTGGCAAGACCGATGGCTGCACCGGCTGCCGCTGGGGCGCCTCTACCGCACCGACAGAGAAAGCGTCGCATCCGCGGCCCGCCATTCACAGGGCTGTTGACGTGCGGATTCGCCAGTGCCAACGCGGTGATCATCGTGTGCTCCGCCTACAAGCTTTGCACGGACCGCCGGGCGAGACGGACCGCTTGTACCATTTAGTGTATGACCGAGCCGCCTGGGAGTATGCCCCTTAATGTCAAAAGCGGCGGCCCCGACGCCGAGAACGGCGCAGCTGAGCCAAACCAGCGGCGATCGGGTCGAATCAAACACCCGCCATCGACGCCAGGAGCGGTCACCGGTCGCGGCGGCCGGCCGGCGACGCTGCTGCTGGGCCTGGGGTTGATCATCGTCTGCGAGGTGTTGCTGGCCATTGATGTGACCCGACGCGAGGCGACGGTGCTGAAGTCCCAAACCGATGTCTCCCTCTTGCCGGCCCCCGATTCCGCCCTTCAGCGGCTCGCCCGCGGTGTCGCGATCGACATGACGCCGCTGTGTTGGGTGGGATACCTCCTCGTCGCCGACGGCCTATTGGCCGGACTTCGTCGCCGCAACGCCGGCCCGCCCGGGTCGCCCTTAGGCACTCGTCCGAGGCGCTTCGCCTTCGCGTTCGTGACCAGTGTGGGCGTCTGGCTATTCTTCGATTGGGTCAACTTCTCGTTCATTCATGCCTGGACGTACCACGGACTGCCGACCGATCGCCTGCATGAGTATGTCGCGAAGTTCATCGCCTTCGGCGCGATAAGCCCGGCGATATTCCTGACCGCAGAACTTTATCAGCGACTCGGTCTGCGGCGCGTGCGCCTGCCCGCGCTGCGCATCGGTCAAGCGTGGCGGGTCGGCGCCTTCGTGGCCGGCTTCGGGCTGTTGCTGTTTCCCTTCGTCGTACAGCAACCGATCGGCTGCCTGACGCTGTGGGTCAGCTTGATCTTCGTTCTGGATCCCGTCAATGCGTGGGCGGGCGCTCCCAGCCTGCTGAGAGACTGGCAGGCGGGCCGATGGGGCCGCACCGTGGCGCTCATGGCCGGCGGCGCCACCTGCGGAATCCTCTGGGAGTTCTGGAACTATTGGGCCGCGGCAAAATGGACCTACGACCTGCCGTTCCTCGGGTCGCTGGAGTCGTATCGCGTGTTTGAGATGCCGTGGCCCGGCTTCCTAGGATTCCTACCGTTTGCATTGGAATGTTGGGTCGCCTTTCAAGCGTTCGTGGTTGGGGCCCGCGCCTTGGGGCTTCGATTCGTGGAGCCGCTGCCCGACCATGACGCGGTGCTGTAGGCCTTCGCCGCCGGCGGCGCGACCCGCACTGTCAACCACCGACAAAATAGTGAAAACGCCTCAACAATAGCGCCGGCGCGGTATGCTGAGGCCACCGACCTTCTTAGCCGGATTGGAGAGTTCACAATGGTTCAGACGCTATCCACGATGCTTGCGCTTGGTACGAGCGCTCCGCAGTTCAGCCTCCCGGACCCTGATGGGAAGATCGTCTCACTGTCCGACTTCGACGTCGCGCCGGCCTTGGTGGTGATCTTCATGTGTAACCACTGCCCTTTTGTCAAGCACGTCGCCCCCGGACTTGCGGATCTGGCGCGGGAGTACCAGGACAAGGGCGTCGCCGTCGTGGGCATCAATCCCAACGACGTTGCGAATTACCCGGACGACAGCCCCCAGAAGATGGCCGAGGCGAGCAAAGAATACGGGTACACCTTCCCGTATATGCTCGACGAATCACAGGAGGTCGCCAAGGCGTACCGAGCCGCCTGCACCCCGGACTTCTTCGTCTTTGACGGCGATCGTCAGTTGGTCTATCGGGGACAGATGGACGACAGCCGCCCCAGCCTCGACCTCCCGGTGACCGGTGCCGATCTTCGCGCGGCATTGAACGCGGTGCTCGATGGTCGTTCAGTCACGGCTGAGCAGAAGCCGAGCGTCGGCTGCAACATCAAATGGAAGCCCGGCAACGAGCCGCAGTACCTCAGCACCTAGGTCCAGCCGCCACGAGCCGTGCCCGTCGTGCCGGCAGATCTCGCGCCGCACACGCTAGACGACGTGCACGATCACCTTGCGGGCGCGTCCTCGACGGCGATGCTCCCAGAGATAAATCCCCTGCCACATCCCCAGCGCCAGCCGACCGTCAACCACCGGGATGCTCAGCGAGGTGGCGGTGAGCGCCGCCTTGATATGAGATGGCATGTCATCCGGTCCCTCGGCGGTGTGCGTGTACAACGGATCGTCCTCTTCTACCAGGCGATTCAGCCAGTGCTCCAAGTCCCGCCGCGCTGACGGGTCGGCGTTCTCCTGAATGGTGAGGCTGGCCGAGGTGTGCTGAACCAGCACCGTGCACAGGCCGTCCGCAACGCCGGACTTGCCTACGACGGCCTCGATCAGATCGGTGATCAGATGCAGCCCCTGTTCGGGGGTGTTTATCGACAGTTGCTTGATCATCAGCGTCTCGATGGGATGCAAACTTCAGATCGATCCTATCCCCTATTGCCGAAGCGTGGAACCAATAGGACGGCGCGTCGCAACAGCCTGCGGATCTGCCACCGGATATCGTGCCGAGCCACCCTCCTCGCCTCGTGACGTATTCGTTTGATCGGACTACCCGCCAAAAGTGCAAGCGCCTTGACCCAAGTTCCACCGCGGCACGTCGTCTTGCGATGGGGAAGTTCGGGATAGTGATCCAGGAGCCCTTGCTTCCAGACCAACAGGTCGATAGCCGCGACCTCCGGGGAACTCAGCGAATCTTGATAGTGATATACCCGAGACGGGGTCAGCCCCCGTGTCGCGCTCGCTCGTGTCTCTTGTGCCTCGGACCGGTTCACGTGTGGAACGTCGAGATACGCCTCCCGAAACCCAACTCCGACGAACGCGAATATCCTGCGGAAGACGTCGGTCGGCTCGGTGACCATGTCCTCGTAGTGAACGACCAGGAATCGCTCCGGGAACGCCTTTTGCAGCCGTTGCGCCGTCCTTAGTCCTCGGTTCCAACTCAGTATCGGCGACCAGAGCCGGTCCAACCGGGGATCACGTCGCTTCAGCGAAGCGCAGATGTCGTACGGGTTCCGCAGCAGGAAAAGCACTCGAGCCTCGGGCATCAGCGTCAGGATCTCTTGGGCGTAGAAAATGTAGCTCGTGGCCCGGCGAACCCAGAAGCGCTTCCCACGGGCGGTGGTGGCGAACCGCATCGCCTCGCGGTACGCCTCGACCGGGGAGGCGTCCGCATGCTCGCGGTGCCAGCCCACGAGCCACGCGCGGGTCTGCTCCGCCAGCGCGCCGTCCTCGAACCGAAGCAGATCCACGAGGTAGTGCGCGCGTTCAGCGGGATCCTTGATGCGCCGCACCAATCCGCGGTACTCGAAGAACATTCCTTCGACGTTGACCGCCAAGCAGTCCGGCACGTTCTCGAACACGCAGACCGTGACCGTGTTGCCGCTGTGCTGGCGGCCGGAGATGAACAGCGGACCGACCTGGGAGGTCTGGCTCTCGGGCATGGCTTGGCTCACGGCGTTCGGACTCCGTTCATTAGTTCCCCTCGACCCACCAGGCATGGCCGGATCGCCGTCGCATCGCCCCAGCCGGCTCCCAAACGCAGGGCTTTGGGGGGTTCTCGAAGCGCCTCGGACCGATCTTCAATCCTCCTTCAGACAAACGCCGAGCATGCTGGGCCGACCCCTTGCCCTTCCCATCGCATCGGGTCCGGAGCTATTGTAGGTCTCGCTGGGCCGACCGCCCCGAGCCCGTCGCGCTGCCGAAGCGGCTTGCCAAAGCCCGCCCGAGGCGTCACAATGACCGCCAATCCTTGGAGGGCCGGCCTCATGGCGTCGATCACCGTCGTATCCGGTGAAAGCACCGGCGATTACTACCCGCTTGCGAAACGAACCATGGTCATTGGGCGCGACGAGGCCCTGCCGATTCAGGTCAAAGACGACCGCGTCTCCCGCAAGCACCTCCAGATCCGCTACG
>JAZFYE010000260.1:0-4904 GCA_036475395.1 Phycisphaerales bacterium | reverse complement strand
GGACTCAATGACGTTCGGGCAGACCCCCGGTGCGGTTTCAACGGCGGCGACGTCGAGCGCCAACGAGGCCCGCGAGCGCAAGTAACGCAAGGCCCCCCGGCCCCGGCACCGCGGTGATGATCCGAATGTGGTCCACCTTGGTGCCCGTTCTCCAATCCACGGTGATCGTACGACGGTCCTCGCTGAGGGTGAGGATATCGAAGTTTGACCCGGCGAAATCGAGGCCGCGGCCGGACAGGCCTGTCGCGTACACCGTGCCGGGATAGCCGAGCGTGGCATCCGTGGCGTCGAGACCTGCGCTGAGCACGATAATGCCCAGTATGTCCTGGTCGAACGTGATCGACCCAAGAAGCGTTACCGTGTCGCTTCCCACGGGATCGGAGTGCAGGAAATAGATATCGACCGGCATCTTCGGGAAGATCAATCCCGGGGTGAGGTCGTCCGCCGAGGCGTAGACGCCCGGGCTCGTGATATCCACCGGCAGGTCGCCTTCCAGCCAGACCCCGAGCATTTCCGCGAAGGCGAATATCTCCGTGTTGCTTTCCAGGGCCCCCAATTCGACCGAGCCGGGCGGCGAAATCTCCACAAAGGCCCCGGTCGTGTTGATGATGCCGGCCGAGGCCGGGCCCGCCAACAGTGCCGTCCCTACCCATGAGGCAACCAACGTGGTGAATCGATTGTCGTTTTTCCTTGGTTTCTCCATCTTATCTCCTCTCTATCTTCTCTCTATCTTCTCAAGCACCTCCCAGAGCTGTCACGCAGCCGCGCGATGAAACAACACCCGGCGGGTTCCGCCCGTGACGCGCGCACAATCCAGTTTTGGAAAGCGGTACTCTCTTCTCTTTTCTCTCAAACTATTGTGCAGCCTGTTTGGAGGATGTCAATCATAAACTTCCGCAAAATTGAGGGCTTTTTGGCAGGGCGGTGCGGCAACCCTGGGCCACGGGCGGCGTTGGAGAGCCCCCGGGCACGCTGAGGTCCGGCGCGACAGGGCCGAGGGGAGTCTCTATCTGCCCGTTCGCCTGGTCCGGGTGTCCCGGCCAGGCACGGCGTCCACATCACCCCAACGCGTATTGCCGACACACCTGTTGGTACCACGGCTGCCTGGCCAGCAGAGGATTGTAGTTCATGTCGATGTTATAGCGCCCCACAGCTGCGGGTGGATCAGTGCGAAGTCGCGTTTGCCCAGCAGCATGGACCGGATGAAACCGTCCGGGCGCACCGACTGCGTGCAGGCCTGAGCGCCTAATCGTAGTCCAGTTCGGCATCCTCCTGCTCGTCGCCGTTGGTTGCGCGGCTCTCGTCCACGCACAAGACTTCACCCAGAAGCGCTTCAACGTCGGCCCGGTGGCACTCCAACCAAGCGGGCGAACCGATGCCGATGACCCGTCCCCCGGGGGCGAGCCCTGATTCCCGCATGCGCTGGCCGCGTTTTCTCGGGGACAAAGCATACCCCAGCTCGGAGAGATACTCGCTGGCAAGCTCGTTGAACGTCTCGATCTGCTGGGCCGTGAGGTCGCGCTGGTAGCGTCCGACTGCACGTTGGTGCATGCCGCTCAGAAATCATCCACCATATCGTCGTCGCCCCGCTCCTCCTGCGCCACAGCCGACCCGGCTAGCTGGAGGCTACGGCATGCCTCGGCCCCGACCGAAGCGAGCCAGTCCGGAGTGCCAATACCGCGGATCGCGTGATCGTCAAGGAGGAAAACAAAGGAAGCATACGAGAGCAGCACCTTCGTTGGCCGAGCAAAAGTCAAAAGGACAATCCGATCGGAGAGAGCCTCGAAGACTCTATGACGTGCTTCCGTATCCATATTCGTCAGTGGCTTCCAAGGGAGGACGAAATAGCGTCGAGAAGTCTGAATCCCAGGCACCAAGCACAACGCGTAGCAAAAGAGCGGTGAGAGCCGCTCCTGCAACTGCGATGTCAGCACCGTCTCCAGGCCGGCCGGGAGGGACTTGACCTCCTTCAAGACGCCGATTTCTCTTAGAAACGTCTGTGCGTCGTCTATGCTCGTCGCCTCCGGCTCCTGCTTGCCCGTCATCAACTGGGTGATGCGAAGCGCCGGCAATGCGCGAACATGGCCGCAGAAAAACATGTCACCGAAGAACCTGTGACGCTCGGGCGCGCCGCCGAGCATCTGATCGCAGAATTCGACAAGATCATATGAGTCAAAATGCTTGGGCCCGAGGCACGCAACGATGTCCCCTCGTTGCAAAGTCACGCCGGTCATCGTGCCTTCAATTGTGGGTTCGGTTGGCCGGAAAGTCTGCAACGTTGCATTCCCACGTGTCTCTGGGACTGCGGCGGCGGCAATGTCGACGGACACGAACTCGCGGAGACGTCGAAGCTGGGGCACAAAGCGGTTCGTGGCGGTGACGAGCGCCGCAGTGCCGCCCATGCCCGTGATGGCATACCGCAGCGCAACGAAGTAACCAAGGAATGGTACCCAAGCCAATTCGTCAGATACGAGAAATGAGCCGAAGGCGACCAGCATGACAAGAAGAATGACTCCGAGGAACACGTCTTGTAGAAACGCCACACGCCGACGCGGCATGATGATGCCACGGAAGGCGTCCATGGTCCCACTTACCGACGGATCCGCCTGATACAGTTCAGTCCACGCCGGGCGAGTGACCCCGGGGTATTGTGTCTGCGACGCAAAGGCCAGGAGCCCACCAAGTACACCGGCACGCTCCGTACGGCGATCCTCGTAATCGCGCGAGGCGTTGACGACCGCGCGATTGAGCTTGTAGAACGGCACTGCGTAAATCAGGAAGACCGGCGCAAGAATCGCCGTAAGCTGCGCATTGAAGATGAACAGTACGACCGTAGCGATCAAGAACGTCGTCATCGATACCGAAAGCCCGCCTATGAGGAGAACGGAGCGAGCCAGCATCATCGCATCGCCCATCACCACCTTCCGGGCCATCCCCTTCATCCCATCGTTCGCCCAAACCGCCAGCGGACGAGATTGGCCGGCGGCCACCACCGCCAGCGTACGGTCGACCGCGCGGTCCATCGCCTCACGGGCCAGGCGGAAGTTCTTCACTTCCGCCAGGTAGTTGGCCAGCCCGGTGGCCACGGAGAGCAGCAGCACCGAGCCGCCCCAGAGCGTCAATGTCCAGAATCCGGTATCCGATGGCAGCTCAAATCCGCGTATAACCACCGGTTTGCCACTTGTCTGGGCATGGACGAAGGTCAGCAAAACCGCGATCACGCCCAAGCGAGCAATTACACCCAGCACGCTCAACGCGAAGATGAGGACAAACTGACCCTTGGCGTTTCGATACACGTCCCCGAGCACCCAGCCGACGATATTGCCGAACAGACGAACCCGCCTTGTCACCTGGGACAGATTCGTGTGGAGCGCGCGTCCGGCCATCAAACCTCGACTCCGCGTTCGTCGGCCGCTGAACGTGTCGGTGCCTGCCCATGTGGCACCGCTCGTGCTCGCCGGAGGCGGAGGCGGTAGTCGCTGTCGAGAGAAATCGCCTTTACGGTTACGCTTCGTAGCGTCATCACATGCTGTGGTGGCTGATCGCCCAAGTGCAGCGCGATCGCGAAGTGCGACGAGTCAGGCGCGGCGGAGAATGAGCAGGTGGTCGTCAGCGTACCGCTGCGAAGTGTGCCAATGTGATTGTGATGGAGGCGCCTCCCCTTGCTGTCGTACCAAATGACGAACAGGCGAACCGCCATCCCCACAGGCATCTCGGCCATGACCCGGCAAATGTAGTAGGAGTCGTGGTCCGTCGGAAAGGCGTGCTTAGGAGCGACGACGTGCCATCTCCCCTCCGCCAGAAGAAGGTGGGCCGAAGAGATGCCGCTCGCGTCGGTTTGGATGTGCAGACCTTCCTTGTCCCTCCGGAAATTGACGTGTGCGGCGACAACACCCCTGAGTTTCTGCCGGGTTAGATCGATCTCGAGCAGCGCGCCGGCGCCCCGTGTGCGCACGCGCCGCGGGTCCGGTGGTAGAACCCACCCGACATGCACGCCATCGTAGAAGTCGGGTGCGCCTAGTTCCAGAACTTCTTGCCATTGTTCAAGCGGCCAGACTTGTTTATGTGACGATGATGCCATGTTCGGCGGTACGGTAATGATGATCTGCTCTCTGGCCACTCTGTGGATCTCGGATAGCGCTGCGTCTAGGTCGTCAACATGTTCCAGCACATCAATCGCTACAACCGTGTGGAATGCTACGTCGGGGAAGGGCAGCGATTCAACAGGTGCCTGTACTGCTTCATGACCTTTGTCCCTGCATTGTGCAACCGCAACAGCCGAGAAATCCACACCGATAACCACCCCGCTGTCCTTCAACAGGTCCATAAGCAGACCCGGCCCGCATCCCACGTCGAGAATCGGGTCACGCACCAGCCGAGCCGCCCAAAGGTGACTCGCGCACAGTGTGGGTCCTGTCGAACTCCAGTGCCGGTCATACCACGACGGGCCATACTCGTCGTAATGGCTGGGATTCTTGCGTATCGTCACGGCGAATCTCCTGTTCTTTTCCGCTATCAGCGCCGGACTCAGGCCGTCCGGAAGCTCATCCTTAGGATACCCAAGTACGCTCTGCACGTCGGCGCAGATACTATTGAATGTTCGCTTGTACTCTCGCGACCAGTGCTCGTACGCCGGGAACTCGTCGCGGCGATTGGCGTCGATGCGCTTACCGAACTCAGTTTCCGCCAGCAATGGATGGACGACGATTCCAAGCTCGTGCAGGGTTCGTGTGAGGTAGGCCAGGTCCGAGACCATCCGCTCGAAGTCGATTCTCGTCTTCGTCGCCGTCATCAGTCTTTCCTGCGTGTACCGGTAGTACCAACAAGCCCGTTCGAACTGATTCAGCTCATCCCAATTCGGAATCGGCACGGTGCGATGGCGCCGATCCAGAGGCGTGTCATAC
>JAZFYE010000259.1:0-4834 GCA_036475395.1 Phycisphaerales bacterium | reverse complement strand
CGTCTGACCGGCCGGCGCGACGCTGCGTGGGATGTGCTTCAGGAAACCCTGCTGGCTATTGTCCGCAACCTGCATCGTCTTGACGATCCGGCATTGTTCCGAACCTGGGCGTATCGCATCGCAACGAACAAATCCGCCGATTGGACACGCAAACAACAACGCGATCGCAAGCTTGCCGAGGCGGTCGCCAAAAACGGCGATCCACGATCCTTGCGTGTCCAACAACAGCGAGATTTTGATTCAACCAATGAACCCAATGACGACGTGAAGCGACTACATGAGGCCATGGGCGAGTTATCCGGCGACCGGCAAACGATCCTAGCTATGCACTACCTGGAAGGCATGGGTATGGCTGAGATTTCCGTCGCGCTTGATATACCCGCAGGCACGGTAAAGTCACGTTTGTATCACGCGCGTCAACAGCTCAAAGAGCTATTAGAAAGGACAGAATCATGAACAACATCGACGCGAAAATTCGACGAGCGTTGGAAGCGACCGATGCGGATCTGGCCGACGAGTTTGATGGCGATCAATCCATGATGGAAATGGTCTTTGACACGTTCCGCGGCACACAGAAGTGGCTGACGTTCCTTGCGATCTTCTGGGGTCTTGCGTTCATGGCGGGAAGCGTCTTCGGCATCATCCAGCTGTTCAAGGCACAAGAACCGCGCGAACACATCCTGTGGGCTCTCGGCGTTGTGTTCTGCCTTGCGGCTGTTTCGATGATGAAGGTTTGGTTCTGGATGCAGATGAATCGAAACTCGATCCTGCGCGAGATCAAACGAGTTGAACTGCAAGTCGCTCGATTGGCAGGGAGACTTCAAGGATAGATCGCGACGTTGCAACGAACCAACTCGCGGGGCATGAGCTGACGTGCTATGGTCCGGTTCATGCCCCGCGTTCTCACTGATCAAGTCATCATCATCACCGGCGCCAGTTCGGGTATAGGCGCTGCAACTGCGATCCAGTGCGCCAAGGCCGGGATGGATATGGTGCTCAACGCCCGTCGTGCCGATCGTTTGGAGCAGGTCGCCGACACCGTGCGCCAGTGTGGTCGAAAAGCTGAGATCGTAGTCGGTGACGTTACGGAGGAGGGGATGTCGCAGCGCACGCTTGATACCGCCCAGGACGCCTTCGGTCGGTTCGATGTGGTCTTTGCCAACGCCGGGTACGGCTTCGAACGCTCGGTCGTGGAGATGGAGGATCAAGAGTTGCGACAGATCTTTGATGTGAACTTCTTCGCATCCTTTGATCTGCTGCGTCACGCGGCGAGGCAAATGCTCGACGCCGAGCGCTCCGGCCATCTGCTGATGTGCTCAAGCTGTCTGGCGAAATTCACACTTCCGTTCTATTCAGCCTACTCGGCGACGAAGGCGGCGCAGAATCATCTTTGCCGAGCGATGCGATTGGAATTGGCGCGTTACAACATCGAAGTCTCGAGCGTTCATCCAATCACGACAACGACCGAGTTCTTTGAGGTCTCCAAACAACTCAGCGGTCAGGCTAACAACACATCCACCGTTCCGGACCATGCGTCGAAGATGTTCGTGCAATCGCCGGAAACGGTCGCCCGAGCGATCGTTCGCTGCCTTCGTAAGCCGCGACCGGAGGTTTGGACGAGCCACATTGTGCGCAGCGTGGCCGGCGTCATGACCGCCTTTCCACGGTTCTTTGATCTGGTTGTTCGCAAGCAGGCGCAGGGTCGGCGAGACCTTTAGGCCACGTTAGTTGGAACGCTGAGCGATGAGTCGATCGATCGCTTCAAGGCGCTGGAGATGGCGGGGCTGGTCCGGTTCGATGAGCGTCAACGCCAGGATGTGCTGCCGCGCCACCTCAAGTCGGCCTGTCTCGACCGCAATAGCGGCGGCCAGCTCGCGGTTGTCGGCATCGTATGGATTGATTTGTAGGGCCCGCGTCGCTTTCTCCAGCGCCTTCTCAAGCGCACCGGACTGGCGGTAAAGGCGGGCCAGGTTCACCGCATACACGGGCGTTTTTTCTTCTCGGCGATCGATCTCCTGGAGGTGGGCGACCGCCTCTTGGGGCCGATCGCTGTGCAGGTAGATGTCGGTCAGCCGTTTGTGAGGGAACAGATCGACAGGTCGCGCTTTGGCATACTGCTTCAACAACGGAATCAATGACTCGTCTCGACTGCCGACTTCTTTGATACGACGGCGCAGGTGCAGCTCCAACAAGTCGGGGTGATCCGGGTATTGCGCAAGCCAATCGAAAAGCACTTCGTCGCCAATCTCGACCGGCGGGCGGATCAGGTCCGGCCAGCGATCGGCGGTGAAGGGGCGCGATCGGGCCTTGGCCGGTTGACCAACGCGCTGGACCATCGTCTGCGCGATCGCGTCGATTCGAGCCTGCTTCGACGCGATCAATGCCGCGGCAAGCTCGGGGTCGGCCATCCGCAACTGATCCTTGAGTTCTTCAAGCGGGGGTTGAGGTGCCAGACCCCATTGCGTGATCTGCGCACCGGCCCAGTCGAGGAATCCGCGGAAGAACTGCTCGCGCGCTACCCCCAATGCCCGGGGCATGGCCTCACGTTCGCGCACGCCTTCGAAATACAGCCCGAGCAGTCTTACCAGGGCCGAGTTCCCGTAGCGATGGTTCATGTACTGGACCATCCAATGACCCTGGGCGTACGCGAGCGCGCGGTCGCTGGGGCGTCTCGGCCGCACGAACGCCCACTTGATGTCCTGTAGATCGAACAGTTCGTTGTTGCGATACGCATTGGCCAGGAGGCGGGAAGTTTCATACTCGCGCGGAGCGCGCTCCATGCTGACGGCCGCCGCTTCCGTGAGCCAATGCGGGATGCGGTTTTGCGTCTGACTGAGCGTGATGGTGTGGGTGTATTCGTGGCCGATGACGCGCACCCAATCGAAGGGGCCTTGGTGTTGGGAAGGCGGACCTTCGCGCGGCACCTCGACTGCGATCACAGGCCCCGTACAGGCCGCGATGGTGTGGATCCACGGCATCCCGGTGATGCGCACCGCGAACCGCTCGTGATCGGGCATCAGCTCGATGACGGTTTTTCGATCCGGCTCATGCCCGAATCGAGCTGAGACCTGGTCGTGAATCCGCTCCAACGGATCGAGCATCATGTCCACCATGACCTGATCGATGCCCGGCTTGAAACGGATAATGAAGTGCTCGGATTCCACGCGACGGTACCCGGCCAATTCCTCAAGAAGGAAGTAGCTATTGGCTGCGCGTTTGTTGAAGGGGTCGAGCGCGACCACGGCCTGTAGCGCGTCGAAGGCGTTGGCATCGCGCCCGGACTGCAGCTCCATAAGTCCCAGCTCGATCTGCGGAGCCGGCCACGCGGGCTGACGCCGAATCGCCTCCTCCAGCATCTCGGCCGACGCCTCATATTGCCGATTCAGTGACAGGTGTCGCCCGACCACGTAGTACGGCACGGCGCTTCCCGGTGAGAGGTCTTCGTACCGCCCGATGGCGGCGCGCAGCGCGTCGTTGTCATACCGCAGCGCTTCGGCCGCGGCGATCAGCGCCTGAGCTGGGCGAAGCTTGGGCAGGCGATGAATCATCGGCTTCAGCAGCTCCATCGCGCCGTCCGGATCGTCCTGAACGAGCCGTGCCTCGGCCAACAGCAGTTGGGCCAAGGGGTGGGTTGGATTGAGTTTGCCCAGCCGTTGCACCACCAGCTCGACCGAATCGAAGTCAAATCGACTCAAGGCGACTTGGCCTAGGGTGAACCACGCGTCGGCGCAGCGGGGGTTGAGCGCGAGTGTCTCGTGCAGGGCCTCGATGGCTTCCTTCTCGGCGTCCTTTTTGAGCAACAAGCGGGCCTCAGCGAGTTTGGCCGGCCAGTAGAGGCGATCGAGCTGCTGGTGCGCCCGGCCCAGCAGTGTCATCATCGTTTGGTAGTCACGGCCGGGTTGACCCTGAAGTCGAGCGCGCACCACCAGAGCTCGGACACCTTCGGTGAGTTCGGCCGGGTCGTCCGTGGTTTGGCGCAACAGGCGCTTCACCGGTGCGTCAACGGCCGCTTCGGCTGATTTGTGATTGCCCAATGATTCGTACGCCTCGGCGAGGATGCGAGCGGCACGGTTGGAGTTGACGCCGTCGAGCAGGGCGATGGCTTGGCGCAGCTCGCCCTGGCGCAGCTTGGCCTCAGCCCGCAGCTCCGAGGCGACGGACTCATCCTGCAAGGCCGGGTGGGCGAAATCCCATGCGTTGAGGGCAACGGCGGCCCGGGCCTGGGGTGAGAGGAGATCGCGCCGATCCCATACGCCGTGGAAGAGTCGCAGGGCGCTGCGCTCTTGGTCGGTAGCCCAGGCGGCGTCGATGGCGGCTTGGGCCGACTCGTGTAATTGAAGGGCTGCGGGAACCAGCGGCGGGCGGTCTTGCGCTGACGACAGTCCGGCCGGCATCAGCACCGTCGCCACCACGAGCAGGCGCTCAAAACACGGTCGATTGCTCGAGTATCGCCTGGTGAAGCTTGACATGAGCAACTCCTGCCGATGCGTGTCTGCTGGGCACGTCGGTGGGGCAGACAAGTCGTTCTTCGGCTGGTCTACGACTGTAGGCTCAGGTTTTTGCGCTCGCTTGGGGGACGATTCCCCGGTATATTCAGGTTTGGCCAGGATCGTTCGTCCGATCAGGCAATCTGTACCCGGAGCGATGCCATGAATCCGTCACCCATGCCCCAATCGGTGGAGGCGACCTTCCCCAAACTCCAACCCCTGCTGGAGTACCTTGATTCGCTCGATCAAAGAGCGGATTTGGACACGCTGCGACGGCGGCTGGAGGAGCTTGAAATCACACGAGACGATCTCGCCGGGGCCTGCGCCTTTGACGACGACGGGTATCG
>JAZFYE010000258.1:0-21398 GCA_036475395.1 Phycisphaerales bacterium | reverse complement strand
TGTTGGCCGGGCTGATCCTGATCGTCCTCATCAACATCGATCCCGGACTCGACCAGCCGCCGGCCCTGAACGACTCGGATGGAATCGTCGAGCTGATCCCTGCGGAACTCGAGCCGTTGGACCTTAGCAAAGTCATCGATTCGAAAGACGGCCCGTTCGATCCCAAGGGCAATGTTGAGGTGGAGCTGCCGGACGGCAGTTGGATCCGATTCGTGGACCCGCAAACGGGCGAATTGGCGCAGCAGTATCGATTCCAGAATCTTGATCCCAGTCCGCAAGGCAAACCGGCGGGTTGGCTGCGGATGGAGCAGCCGGAAGCTGAAATGTTCCTTTCCGACGGTCGGGTGTTGACGCTTTCTGGCCGATCAGCCCTGGCGTTCGCTCCCAATCGCAAGCTGGAGTCCGGGACCGTCACCGGCGACGTTTGGATTCGGCTCTTCGCCCCACACCACGGCCGCGCCGCGGATCCCGATCGCGACTCGCCGGTTCTTGTCGTGCGCACCGAGGAGGCCGCGTTCAATAACTTCCTGGGCGAGGTTCGCTGCGAAGGAGAGGTGCACGTCGAGTCGCCGTCGATAGAACTGCCCAGCGGTCGCGGCCTCACGGTGCTCATGGACGATCAAAACGACACCTTCCAGCTCTCCATGAAGCATCCGCGGCGCATCCGGATCGCCTCGGCGCAATCCGCGAAACGGTCCTCGCCCGAGATGCCGCAATCGCCGCTCGCCCGGGACGGCCCTCCGCCAAGTGACACCGACGAAGACACGGCCGACGTGAGCCCCAAGACGCGTGCCGACGAACCCAACGTGCCGAGACCGTCTCCAGCCAGCACCGACGTAACCTTCTACCGCCTCACGCTCAACCAAAACGTGCGCATTCGACAGGGCAACAAGGTCGTCGTCGGTGACACCTTGAGCATCGTGTTCTCGATGCAAAGCAAGGGCGTAACCAACATGATGGCCATGGGCCCGCCGACTTCATCGCGCGCCAATGGTCCCAAGGACGGTACGCCGAGGCTGCCCGAGCCACTACCGCTGACCCAAGCCTTGGTGGCGCTGGCGATCGCTTCCTTTCAAGACCCGCAGCGAGACTCCATCGCAGCCCCGCCGAGTGCCGACGACGTCATCATCGATTGCGACGGCTCGCTCACCATCGTCCCCGTCACCGATCCGAACGAACGACCGGCCTCGGCCGAGGACGCGCTGCTCACACTGACGGGTAACGGACGACCAGTTCACCTGCTCGACCCGGATCAGCAGGCCGAGGCCCAATGCGACCGCCTGCTGTATCGCGTGCTCGACAAGGAGATTCAGCTCGTCGGGTCCGCCCAGCACCCATTGTGGGTAACGACTCCCGAACTCCACGCCACCGGCGATCGGTTTTGGTATCGATCTGAGGCCAACCGAGCGGGATTCGTCGGCGCCGGCCGGATGACCTTGTTCAAGAACGCCCCGCCAGGCAGGATTTCGTCGCTCAGCCCGCGGATTGTCATCAGTTCGCTGACGGCGCTAGGCTTTTCACCGCAGCCGGTTGCCGACGACGACCAAGCCCAGCCGTCGCTTCAGATCACCTGGCAGCAGCGCGTTGATCTTCAGTTCGAGCCCGGGTCCGACGCCGACACCAGCACAAGGATTCGCACCGCCGCCTTCGTGGGCGACGTCACCGTTGTCGGCGAGTCGGTCGCGCTCGAGGCCGAAACAATGCAGGCGGGATTTTCCGGCGACGGTTCGGGTGCTGCTCGCCTTGAGTCAATCGACGCTGCCGGTGACGTACGAGCGCACAGTCTGGGCAGCGCACCGGGCGAGCTTGCCTGCCGTCGGCTCGAGCTATCAATGGCCCAGACCGCCCGCGGCCGGACGATCCCTACACGACTCATCGCGATCGGCCGGGTGATGACGCGCGATGCCGAGCAGACAATGTGGGCTGAGATCCTCGACGTCAGCTTCCGTGAAATGCCCGAGCAGGCCGAGGCAGGCGGCCGGGACAACGGTGCTCAGTTCGGTGACTTCGAAATCCAGAAGCTCATCGCCGTCGACGAAGCGCAGCTCCGTCTGAACGACGGCGCTCGCGTCCTCGCACAACGCATCGACACCGACGGCATCGCTCAAACCGCCACCATGACGGGTGAAAACATCCTACTGTTACAGGACAACCTGCTGATCGACCAAGTCACGCGGCTCGAAATGGACCGCAAAACGAATCGCGGTCATTTGCCCGGCCCGGGGCGACTGCGCATTTTCCACGATGATGTGCCGCTTCAACTCGACGACGACGGCCGGGCGAATCAAGTCGCCGTCACCGACGATCAGCCGCAATTCAACGTTCATTGGACGGACTCGGCAATATTCGACGGCGCTCATGACCACGGAAACGGGGCCGTGGACTTCAACGGATCGGTCCGGGCCGTCGCCGATCCCTCCCGCCTCGAACACGATACGGTTCAAGCTGGTTCATTGCGGCTCGAGTTCGCGCGCGACGGCGAGGATGTTTCCAAACACGATCTCACCAACGCGAATGACGATGCCGTCAACGCCGCGAGCCGCAAGCGCTCGATCCGCAAGATGATCGCCACCGGCAACGCGAAGCTCCAGAGCCGCACTTGGGAGCGTGAGGATCACGCCGACAGGCCTCGTGTGTTTTTTGTCGCCGGCGAACTGATCGACTACAACCACCAAACTGGCGAGGCGCTTGTGGATTCACCCGGCACGTTGCTCATCCGCGACGAACGCCGCCCAAGTGTGCCCGAGGCACCGGCCGACGATTCGGCTTCCGTGCAACCGCGGTTCGCCACCAGCGGAACGACCTCGTTTGATTGGTCGCACAAAATGGAGATGACCCGGGCCGGCGACGACCTGTTCGATATCGTCATGACCGCGGACATCAAGGTTCGACATCTGAGTCTCGACGGTGAGAAGGCGACGCTGACCGCCGATCGCCTCGAAGCGACCGTTCAGCGAACTTCACCAAGCAGTGCATCAGCCGAGGGCGCCGATCAGACTGCCCTCGATCTTGGTGGGCCGGCCGAGTTGGTGCGTGTTCACGCGACCGGCCTGGTCTTCCTCCGCACTGCCACCCGCGACGTTCAGTGCGACGAGTTCGACTATGACGTCAAGACCGGCCTGGCCCGTCTCACGGCCAACCCCGGGCGGCGCATCTCGGTGCTCAATCGCGGCGCCACCCAGCCCTTCCACGCCGAGGAGATTCTCTGGGACATGGCCAACGACCGCATAACGATCATCCGCGCCGCCGGCGCTGCCGGCAAGTAATCAAAACCGCGATTAGAGCTTGGCGCCCCGCTCGTACTCGAGCATAAACAGGGACAGTCGGCCTGTTCAAAGACCACCACATTGGGCAACAGATGATCGTCGTGCACAACCGCGCGACCGCCCACCTCTCGTTCACGGTTGCCGTGCGAAGTCGCTATGGCGACGCGGCCTCGCCGAGGCGCTGCGGCATGTCGGCAAGGATGTACGCCACCGTAGCCATGACCGCGACGTTCTGCGAGAATTCCTGCGGGTCCACCTTGTCCACAGTGTCCGCCTGCGAGTGGTGGTAGTTGAAGTATTTCGAACCCTCCACTCGATGACCCATCAGGATAACACCGGAATCCTTCATCGGCCCGACGTCAGCACCCGAGAACCCGGTCTCGACGTCCGTAGCGCCGATCGATTCGAGCAGGCTCATGATGTCGCGCAGTTGTTCCGCGGCGATCCCAAGGCGAGTTTCGTCGGCGCAGTCGACCGAATACCCCACCGGTCGAAAACCGCCGGAGTCCGATTCGATCGCAGCGACATGGTTGGCCAGTTCGTCAGCGTGGTCCTTGGCATATTGTCGAGCGCCCGCCAAGCCGTTTTCTTCGTTCGTCCATAACACGACTCGAATCGTCCGTCGCGGAATCATGTTCAAGCGGCGTAGGACGTTGATCGCCTCCATGGCCATGACGCAACCGGCCCCGTCGTCGTTCGCGCCTTGGCCGACATCCCACGAGTCGATGTGACCGCCGATGACGATAATCTCCTGCGGGTTCGTCGAGCCGCGCAGCTCGCCGATCACGTTGCCTGACGGGGCGGATTCCAAAGTCCGCGCTTCCATTTTCAACGTCACAACAACCGGCACACCTCGCGCCTGCAAGCGTGCGATCATGTCGGCATCTTCGGTTGATACCGCCGCAGCTGGGATTTTGATCACGGCATCGCCATAACGCATCGCGCCGGTGTGCGGCGACCGCAGGCTGTGCGCCGTCACCGAACGGACAAGGCACGCCACCGCGCCTTTCTCCGAAGCCAGGCGCGCACCACCGGTTCGAAATCGAACCGTGGTCCCATAGCCGGAGCCGCGTTCCGGATCGTATGTCGGCATCGGATTGTTGAACAGGACGATCTTCCCACGCGCGTCCTCACCGAGAGCTTCCAGTTCGTCCTCATCTTGGACAACGACCACGGCGGCCGTGATTCCCTCCGGCGGCGTGCCGACCGATCCACCCAGCCCGAGCATGGCGATCGACGCCTGACGCGGTTGAATCATTGTTAGCGACTCGCGGCCTCGAACCCAATGCGGCACCATTACCTTCTCGATCCGCACGTTCTCCTGCCCGTCAGCGCGCAGCGCGTCCGCCGCCCAATGAATCGCCTGATCCAACTGCGGCGACCCGCTCAGGCGATGGCCGATTCCGTCGCACAGTTCCTCAAGCTTGGTGTAGCCGTCGTTCTGGGCAAGTGTCGCCTGAATAATCTGCTCGGCGGCATTTCGATACGCCTCAGCAATCGACGGCGCCTCCGCGGTAGATTGTCCGACCACAGTAGAGCCTACGGCAGCAACCAAGCCGACTACTCCAAATTGAGCGATCGTTCGCATTGTTCTTTTCCTCTCTTGCGTTTGGCCTCCAAAGGCCGTAGAGACGATGGCGACATACCAACCACCCGCTATCGCTTGATCCTCTTGAGAAACTCCTGTACCTCCGGCACCGCGCCTTGATACAAAAGGTAACCGTTATACGGTTCACGTTCGGTGATCTCGTCGCCAATGCTTCTGAGCATCAGGCGTTTGACCTCTTCGCGATCGTCGGTCTGGCCGAGCACCCAAGAGAGCTTGACGAACGCGACCTCCGGCAGCATATTCGCAAGGGGCACGACGCCGAGCGCCATCATCTCACGCCCGGTCTCGTAGACGTACATCCCCACAAATCCCCAGAGCGTTTGCACGGTCATATAGACGTGCACGCCCTTGTCTTTGGCGAGCCGCAACGCGCGGTAGGTGAGCTTATTGACGTGTCCGAGACCCGTGCCGGCAATGATAATGCCGCGATATCCCTTCTCGATCATTGCTTCCATCACATCCGGCTTCATCCCCGGGTAGTAGTACAGCAGCGTCACTTCGTCGCTATAAGCCGGGTTGATATGCACCTTCCGATCGCGGCGGCGTCGTTTGTAATCATCGCGGAAGAGCGTGATGGATTGCGGGTCGATCATGGCCAGTGGAATATCGCCGATCGTTCGGAAGGTTGATCGGTAGCTTGAGTGCATCTTGCGAACGCGCGTACCGCGATGGATCAGGCAGTATTCGTCAGAGGTCGGCCCGAACATGCAAACGATCACTTCGGCGATGTCACTCTCAGCCGCCGTCTTGACTGCACAGATGAGATTCAGCGCCGCGTCGGAACTCGGCCGATCGCTGGAGCGCTGCGATCCAACCATGACGATCGGAATCGGCGGATTCTGCACCATGAACGTCAATACCGCTGCCGTGTGGTGCATCGTATCCGTCCCATGACCAATGACGACGCCATCCACTCCCTCTTCAATGGCCTGGCCGATACGGTTCGCGAGCGTAATGTACTGATCGGGCCCCATGTTCTCACTGAACACGCCGAACAGTTTCTCCGTGCGCAAGTTGCACACATCAGCAAGCTCGGGCACCGAGCCGTACAGTTCACCGGGACTAAATGCCGGGATAACCGCCCCGGATCGATAATCAAGGCGGCTGGCGATCGTCCCGCCCGTTCCAAAAAGAACGATGTTCGGTTTGCCTGCGTCGATTGGGAACTCTCGTTCCGGGATCTTGTAGTTTGCGGCGCGCCGGCCGTGCTCAGTCATGCTTTTAACGGTTTCGGCGGCTACTCCAATGTTGTAGCCGCTACTTAGCTTTAGGACGATGTGCTTATCGTCCGCGGTTTCCGATCGTGGCAGGACAATTCCTCGAAAGCGACCGTCCGTCGTTTGCACCTCGACATCACTCCAGACGCCCACACCATGGCGCTGAAGCACAGCAAGTCCGGGGCCGCGATAGCCGTTGGTCGTGCTTTGGGCTGTCTGCTCAGTCATGTTCCCGTCCGTTGCTCTGCGAGATTCGGTTCAGTGGTACGCATGGTTGCTGTGAGGCAATCCAACACTTGTTGGCCATCGACATGTCCAATGAGATCCTTCATGAGTTCGCCCATGAGGAAGCGCCGGAGTTTGGAAACGGTTGAGAACTGCGTAGGATCCACCGCCTCAATTACGCAAGCCACGCTGCATTGAAGCTCCTGATCCGTCATCGGTTGAATACTCAATTCGTCTAGTGCGGCATTGACATCAGCGGCTGTGATGTGGTCGCTGGTGGACTGGCTCAATATCAGATCCATCAACCATGCGATACCCTCCTTCGCCAAGCGATTTTGCGAATGTGCTTTGAGTATCGCAAAGAGTGCCTCGTTGCTGAGGCGCTCGGGTCTTTGCTCGGCACGGGCCAGAGCGCGCATTCGCTGTGAGAGTAGAACGCCAAGCAATTTGCCACAGAGCCCCAACTCGTTCATCGCACGTTGAATCAGCGGCGCGCGGGGTGAGATGCATAAGTACTCAATATCGTCCTCAACCATCGCTCCGTGACGGAAGATCGCCTCCGTCTGCCAGACAAACTCCGGCATGGCGGCACGCGCTTTGTTGACCCGTTCAGCAGGAATCTCGATTGGCGGTAGATCGGTATCGGGGTACATGCGCTCCGCGCCGGGGAGCACGCGCTCAAAACCGTTCGTGCCGTCTTTGAGCGGCTGCCGAGTATCACTGGGCACGCCGTTTGTTGCTTCGGTCGCGCGGATCGCGATCTCCTGACATGCGGTCTGCACATCGCGATCATCGCCCCAGACGAGAATGAGCGCGTCGCTTTCGTGCGCCTGCATGCGCTTCCGGAGTTTCTGCCAATCCTGCGGCCATAGTGATTCGGATGCGCTGTCGCTATGGGCGATGTTGGGAAGTTCACTGAGACAGGCAATCACGCGCACCCGATCGGAGAACTCCTTGGCGAAGATCGTGTGCTCTTGCGTCGGCGTATTGAGCAGTCCCGCAAACCCGCGAAGCATGACGCAGCGCACTTTCAAGTTGCGATCAATCGCGGAACGAACCGGAGCATAACTTGCTTTCATCAGAAGCTCCGTCACATCCTTCGAAGCCGTTGTGATCGTGTCCGGCGAAACGCCTCGTCGATTGAGTTCCTTCATAATTCCAAGCAACGCTACTTGCCGGCTCGCCTCGTTGTAGATCAGCCGTGGAATACGCCATATCTGCGGCACACCCTTGATCTCAACACGAGTTCCACCTTCAACGCTGACATTGACATCCTGACGGGTTGCGCCGTAACCACGCCGGACCTTCTGCGTGCTGCGGCACACTTTGCGGATCAAGTTGCACACTTCAGCCGTCTCCTGCGGCGTGAACATCTCCGGCTCGGTGACGACTTCGATCAACGGCATGCCCAGACGATCCGTCAGGAATGTCCGTTCGTGGCCGTGATCGGAAACCTCACGGCATGAGTCCTCCTCCAACCCTAACTGTCTGACACGGATCGTGCGATCCTTGAACGGCAGCCAGCCGTCGATGCCGAGGATCGTCGTTCGTTGGAAGCCGGTGGGAATGGACCCATCAAGGTATTGCTTGCGCGCGATGTGAAGTTCGTTGACGAGATTCAATCTCAAGAGCAGGGCGAGCTCCAGCGCGATATCGATCGCTTGATCATCGATGAGGAACGGTGGTGTGTCATCAAATTCGTAGGTGCAGACGGTCGCGTGGTGGAGCCGGTATGTGATGTTCTTGCGGGTCTTCTTTTCCATCAGCGCCGTGCCGTCATACTCGCCCATCTCCGACAGCGTGGGGCGCATGTGTCGCAGCACTTCGGCGTCATATGACGAGCTATAGCGGCCTGCTGGGCATCGACAAAACAACTTCGACCGAGTCAGAAGCTGCTGATGCACCTCCAAGCCACACTTCAGACCGATGTGGGCGTAGTCGGTTGGTGTCATTTCCTCGAACGGTTTGAGCGGTAGGGCATCCATACAAGGCCCCAATGATAGCCGCAAGTAGGCGCCTAGACTGAAGTGATATCCCCGAGGCGACCGCGACAAGCAAGCTCTGAACGCCGCATCCTGCGTGTCGTACTTGCTCGTCGGGTTCACGGTACACTGTGCGGGCCGGAGATTGCGGCCAGACCACGACGAAGTGAAGGAGACAGCCATGAAAACTCGAGTGCTACGACTGCTGATTGTTGCGTGCGTCATGGTCGCCGGCGATCGCGGCTTTGCTCAATCGGCGACGGGGCAAACGCAGGCGACAGCCAAGGCCGACATGATCTTGCGCAACGGCAAAATTGTCACGGTTGACGAGGCGATCGGCGAAGTCCAGGCAGTTGCGATCCAAGGTGATCGAATCCTTGCCGTCGGATCGAACGCGCAGATGGAAGCGCTCACCAACGACTCGACCATGATCGTCGATCTCCAGGGCAAGCTGGCGATTCCCGGATTTATCGAAGGCCACGGACACTTTACGTCACTCGGTCACGCAAAGATGAACCTCGATCTGATGGCGGTGCGCAATTGGGATGAAGTTGTTGAGATGGTCGCTGCTGCGGTTGCAAAGGCGAGTCCGGACGAGTGGATCGTTGGTCGCGGTTGGCATCAGGAGAAATGGGACAAAGCGCCGCAAGGCAACGTCGAGGGATTTCCAACGCATCACAGCGTGAGCGCCGTTTCGCCGGACAATCCGGTGTTTCTGTCGCATGCCAGTGGTCACGCAAGCTTCGCCAACAAGAAAGCGATGGACTTGGCGGGAATCAGCGCGGCAACTCCGGATCCGCCCGGTGGTGAGATTCTTCGCGATGACCAGGGCCAACCCATCGGCGTATTTCGCGAGCGCGCATCAGCGCTCATCTCTCGCGCGCAATCGGTCAGCGGTGACCGCGAAAGCGCGACCGACCTCACCCGCCGCGCTATTGAGCTGGCGACGAAAGAGTGTTTATCCAAAGGTGTGACGTCGTTTCAAGATGCGGGCTCCTCGTTTAGTGTCATCAGTACACTTGCCGAAATGGCTGACAGTGGAGAGCTTGGGATTCGGCTGTGGGTGATGATCCGTGAACCCAATGCGAGAATTCGCGCAAATATCGATCGATACAAGGCACTTCAGCGCGTTGGCAACAATTATCTGACGGTCGGCGGGATCAAACGATCAATTGACGGAGCATTGGGATCGCGCGGCGCGTGGCTGTTGGAACCCTATGCGGACAGCCCCCAAAGCACGGGGCTTGCCACGGCAACGATCGACGATGTCACGGAGACCGCCCAAATCGCCATCGAGCACGGTCTGCAACTGTGCGTGCACGCAATCGGTGATCGCGCCAATCACGAAGTGCTGAACATTTTCGAGAAGACGTTCGCCGCCAACCCGCAGAAGAAGAATCTGCGCTGGCGCATTGAGCATGCGCAGCACGTTCATGTCGACGATATCCCTCGCTTTGGGCAGCTTGGAGTGATCGCGTCAATGCAGGGCATTCACTGCACATCCGATGCACCATGGGTGCTTGCGAGACTCGGCTACGAGCGGGCGAGCGAAGGCGCGTATGTCTGGCAGAAACTCATGCAAAGCGGAGCGATCGTCACGAACGGAACGGATGCGCCGGTGGAGGACGTGTCTCCGTTTGCATCGTACTACGCGACGGTCTCCAGGCGGCTCGACGACGGATCGGTGTTTTTTGCCGACCAACGGATGAGCCGAATGGAGGCGCTGCGATCGTATACGATTCACGCAGCCTATGCTGCGTTCGAGGATGATCTCAAAGGAACGCTCACGCCAGGCAAGCTGGCGGATCTTGTCGTGTTGTCGCAGGACATCCTGAGCATCGCCCAGGAGAATATCCCTCACACACAAGTTCAGATGACGATCGTGGGCGGGAAGATCGCTTACCAGAGAGAATAGGATCTCGTCGCAAGTGGAGGACGATGCCCGAGCTTTGTTATCCTCTGAGCATGGCTCGTTGGCGATCGATGCGCTCTACGGGGCTTGCGTTCCTTACCTGCTTCGCCGTCTGTGGATGTCGCACGACCTCGGACTACGCTCGTCCGTTCGCGCCGGGTGAGCGGGCGCTTCGGATCGTTGTTGCGCCGGAAACCCTTGCCGGGCTGGCCGATGCCTTTGAGAACAAATCCGATCAGCTCTTACAGGCGATGGATCAAAGCCTGGCATGGTTCGATCATGCCTCAAGTAAGCGGTATTTCCCCTGGGAGTATCCGCCGATCACCCATCTCCAGGCGCGGCGAAGTCTGGTTGCGCTGCGCGAGTTGATTGCCGGCGCAAAGGACGCCTCTGATTTCGTTCATCAACTGACCGCGCAGTTTGATATCTACGAATCAATCGGATACGACGGCAAAGGCACAGTCTTCTTCACCGCCTACTTTGCGCCGGAGTATCCCGCACGCCGACAACCCAATGCAGAGTTTCGATACCCGTTGTATGAGCTTCCCCGTGATCTGAGGAGCGAGTACGTTGGCGAAGGTCGATGGCCGACTCGCCGTGAGATCGAACGGGACAACATCCTGGCCGGTCATGAACTCGTCTGGCTCAACGACCCGCTCAATGTGTATTTGATTCACGTCAACGGTTCAGCCGGCCTTCGCCTCGGCGTTCAAGACGCGATGTATGTCGGGTACACGGCAACAAACGAGCACCAGTACACGAGTCTTGGCAAGCTGCTCGTCGCTGAGGGATTGCTCAGCGCAGAGGAAGTGAGCATGCAGACTATCCGGGACGCGTTCGAACGTGCTCCGACAACGGTTGGGGAGTTGATGCTGAAAAACGCTCGGTATGTGTTCTTCAAAGAGTATGGAATCGACCAATGGCCGCTGGCGTCACTTGGTGTTCCATTGACGTCCGGAGTGTCGTTGGCGACCGACAAGACCGTATACCCACCGGGAGGTCTCGTCCTGGTACGAACGCCGATGGTTGACGAAACGGACCGAACGACCTGGACCGGGCGATTCTTCCTGGATCAAGACAGTGGCGGCGCAATCAAAGGACCGGGGCGCGCCGACATCTTCGAGGGCATCGGAGAGGAGGCAGGCCGCCTGGCCGGGGCGCTGAAGGCACACGGTCAGCTGTTCTATTTCTTCTTGAAACAAGACTGGCGGCGCGAGTGATCTGTTGATTTTGCTCGCCAATTGGGGACCATGCCCGCCAAAGGGAGACTGTCCGGCCGACTTGAACGGTAACGGTGCCGTCGGCGTAACGGATCTGCTCATTCTTCTGAGCAACTGGGGCTGATGAACGGTCCATCAAGGCCTGAGGGGCCTTAAAGCCGTCCCGATTCCATCGGGATCGGTCGCGGTTTTTCTTGCTGACGAGGCCTTTCTTTGGTAGACTGCTGCCGCCTGGCCGATCGGGGGCGCCTGCCATCCGGGGGCATCCGGGGGCGGCTCCAGACGGAATCGGGATGGCAGGCGACCGTCGTGAGGCCTCAACGCATGAAGGAGGCTTCCCCATGCACGCGATCCGCCATTCTCTGAGACTTTTCGGGATGCTCGGGGCCGTTCTCTTCGCCGCGGCGCCGGCCTCGGCCCAGTGTACGGACCAGTGGCTCCCGGGCGAGGGCCTGCCGGGGCTGAACGGAGATGTGTCCGCCACGGCGGTCTATGACGACGGCACCGGCCCGGCCCTGTACGTGGGCGGTGAGTTCTCCGTAGTGGGCAACGTTCTCGCGAGCAACATCGCCAAATGGGACGGCACACAGTGGCAGCCGCTGGGCAGCGGGATCAATGATCCGGTGCTTGCCCTGACCGTGTACAACGGCGAGCTGATCGCCGGGGGGGAGTTCAACACCGCTGGTGGGAAGGAAGCCAACTACATCGCCCGGTGGGATGGCACGACCTGGTCACCCCTGGGAAGCGGGGTGAGCAGCTGGGTGTTTGGCCTGACGGTGTACAACGGCGAGCTGATCGCTGGGGGTTACTTGACCACCGCCGGTGGGGTGGCAACCTGGCGCATCGCCCGCTGGGACGGAACGATCTGGTCGCCCCTGGGCAGCGGGATGGACGACCCAGTGTATGCCCTGACCGTCTACAACGGCGAGCTGATCGCCGGGGGCAACTTCACCACCGCCGGCGGGACGCCGGCCAACCACATCGCCCGCTGGAATGGCCAAACCTGGTCGCCTCTGGGCAGTGGGATGAACTCGAAGGTGTATGCCCTGACCCCTTACAACGGCGAGCTGATCGCCGGCGGCTGGTTCACCATCGCCGGCGGGATGGAGACCGTCCGCGTCGCCCGCTGGGACGGCGCGACTTGGTCGCCCTTGGGCAGCGGAATGAACGACAGGGTGTACGCGCTGACCGAGTACAATGGCGAACTGGTCGTCGGGGGCGACTTCACCACCGCCGGCGGGACGGCGGCCAACCACATCGCCCGCTGGGATCCCGGCGCGCTGGTACAGTGGCAATCGCTGGGCAGCGGCATGGGCAGTAGCCTTCTTGCCATGACCGTGTACAACGGCGAGTTGATCGCCGGGGGTTACTTCACCTCGGCCGGCGAGACGCCGGCCAACTACATCGCCCGCTGGGACGGCATCACCTGGTCACCCCTAGGCAGCGGGATGCAAGGGGGGCCATCCGTTTGGGTGTCTGCCGTGACGGTGTACGACGGCGAGCTTATCGCAGGAGGCCGGTTCACCAGCGCCGGCGGAACGCCGGCCAACTACATCGCCCGCTGGGACGGCACGAGGTGGTCGCCGCTGGGCAGCGGGATGGAGGGTGAATACTTCTTCCCGTACGTGTATGCCCTAACCGTGTACAACGGCGAGCTGATCGCCGGGGGCCAGTTCACCACCGCCGGCGGGATGGAAGCCAACTTCATCGCCCGCTGGGACGGGGCAAGCTGGTCGCAGCTGGGCAACGGGATCACCGGATTGGACTACAAGGAGCCCGGTGTAAATGCCTTGACGTTGTACAACGGCGAGCTGATCGCCGGGGGCGGGTTCACAACCGCCGGAGGGAAGCGGACCAAAAACATCGCCCGCTGGGACGGCGCAAGCTGGTCATCCCTGGGCAGCGGGATGGGGGGTGAACCTGGAGATCATGAAACACAGGTGATCGCCTTGACCGAGTACAACGGCGAACTGATCGCGGGGGGTGCATTCACCACCGCCGGCGGGATGCCGGCAAGCCGCATCGCCAGTTGGGACGGCAAATCCTGGTCGCCACTGGGCAGCGGGATGCCAGAGTACTACGGCCGGGTGTTCACCCTGACCGAGTACGGCGGTGGCCTGATCGCCGGGGGTGGTTTTACCATTGCCGGCGGAACCGAGGCCAACCGCATCGCCCGCTGGGACGGCAAGTCCTGGTCGCCACTGGGCAGCGGGATGGGAGGCGACTACAGGACGGTTTTCGCCCTGACCGAGTACAACACCGAGCTGATCGCCGGGGGCTCCTTCACTACCGCTGGCGGGCAGGTCTCGGCGTACTGGGCCCGCTGGGGACCCGACGTTCCGCTCGGCGACCTTGATGGCGACTGCTCGGTTGGCGCAAGTGACCTGCTGATTCTGCTCGTCAATTGGGGGCCGTGCCCGCCGAAGGGAGACTGTCCGGCTGATCTGAACGGCGATGGTTCAGTCGGCGCGGCTGACCTTCTTATTCTTCTGGTCAATTGGGGTTGAGTACGGATCGCGTCGTTCTTAGCCCGTAAACTTCTCGATGAACCATGTGCCGGCTTCCTGTGCGACCTGCTCCAGCTTGCCGGGCTCTTCGAACAGATGCGTTGCACCGTCTACGACCACAAGCCGGCTTTGACAGCTCAACTTCCGCTGAGCGCCGCGATTGAGGTCCAGCACCGCGGAATCGAGTGATCCGACGATCAACAGGGTTGGTGCCGTCACACGCGGCAGCGCCGCGCCGGCCAAGTCCGGTCGTCCGCCGCGTGACACCACGGCGGCCACGGTGTCGCCGAGTTGGGCCGCGGCAACGAGAGCGGCCGCTGCGCCCGTGCTCGCCCCGAAATAGCCGATCGGAAGCCCGCGCGATTCATCTTGGAGCTTCAGCCATCGCGTCGCGCTGACGACACGACTGCCCAACAGCTCGATATCGAAGACGTTGCCTCGGTCCACCGCCTCCGCTTCAGTCAGCAGATCGAAGAGCAACGTGCCGCAGCCGTGATCGACCAAGGCGTTCGCCACCGCGACATTGCGCGGACTGAGCCGGCTGCTGCCGCTGCCGTGGGCGAAAACGACGACCCCTTTACAGTTTTCGCCGATGGTGAGCGTTCCCGACAGGCTGAAATCGTCGATGGGAACAGACACCTCGGCGCCTGATGGGCTGCTCATCGATTCTTCTCCTTCGTGATTCGATCAATCAAATGAGGCCGCAAGCGCAGCCGAGCGCTTATCCCTTGATGACCCCGATCGGCCGGAGGCGCGCAACCTTCGTGGACAATCCGGCCTTGTGCACGACGTCAACAACGAGGTCAACATCCTTGTACGCTTTGGGCTGCTCCTCGGCGAGCCCCTTCCAGCTTCGCGCGCGGGCCACGATGCCCTTGGCGAGCAGCTCCTGGTCGATGCGGCGCCCGCGGGCATCCTTGGCGGCGGCGGTGCGGCTCATGGCTCGGCCGGCCCCGTGGCAGGTCGTCCCGAAGCTCCGTTCCATACTCCCCGGCGCGCCGGCCAGAATCCAACTCGCTCGCCCCATGTCGCCGGGAATGATGACGGGCTGGCCGATCTCGCGGTACCGCTCAGGCAGTTCCGGATGGCCGGGGGGAAAGGCCCGAGTGGCGCCCTTGCGATGCACACAAACGGTCTTGACTTGCCCATCCACGCGATGTTGCTCGAACTTCGCGATGTTGTGGGCAATGTCATACACCAATTGCATGTCCATATCCGACCACGATCGGCCGAAGACATCGTTGAAGACTTCGCGCGTCTGCCACATGAGCAGCTGCCGATTGCAGAAGGCGAAGTTCGCCGCCGCCCGCATCGAACCAATGTAGTGCTGACCCTCGGGACTGTTGATCGGAGCACAGGCGAGCTGACGATCGGGCAGCTCGATGCCGTGTACGGCCGGGACCGATCGGAACATCCGCAACGCGTCGTCGCAGACCTGGTAACCGAGTCCGCGCGAGCCGGAATGGATAAGCACGCAGACCATGTCCTTCTGAAGCTCCATGGCGGCGGCGGCCCGCTCGTCGGCAATCTGATCGACGACCTGAACCTCCAGGAAATGGTTGCCGGCGCCGAGCGTTCCGCACTGATTCGCGCCTCGTTCCGAGGCGCGATCGCTGACGTGGGTCGGTACCGCGTCGTCGATGCACCCCCGCGCCTCGGTGCAATCCACATCACGCTCGGTCGCCAGACCGCGCTGGTAAAGGAACCCCACGCCCTCGGCCATTAGTTGCTGCAACTCACTGGGGCCGAAGTGGTACTTCCCCGAGCGTCCGACCCCGGTCGGGATGCGGCGATACAGCGTCTCGACCAGGGTTTTGAGACGTGGTTGAACTTCATCAACGCGCAGATTGGTCCGCATCAGCCGCACGCCACAGTTGATGTCGTACCCAACGCCCCCGGGCGAAACGACGCCGTCCTCCTCCGGGTCGGTTGCGCAGACCCCGCCGATGCAGAACCCGTACCCCCAGTGGATATCCGGCATGGCGAAGCTCGCCGTCTGGATACCCGGCAAAAAGGCCACGTTGGCCACTTGCTCCAGCGCCTGGTCACCCTTGATCTGCTCGATGAGCCGGTCGTCGGCGAATATCAGGCCGTCCACGCGCATGCCGGGCTTGTAGCGCTTGGGGATTCGCCAGCAGCAAGCATCGACTTGTTCGAGCGGAATCGTGTTCGCAGTCGCCGGCATCGTGTCTGATCTCCTATGGTTGCCTGCCATGGTCAGTCAAATATCAACGATCACTTCGGCCATCCACCCGGGCCCGTCGCGCCGAACCGTCAACCCATGATAGGTGATCGCTTTGACTTCGTGGTCGAGCCGATGCCTCGTCTCATCGACCGTTTCGCCGCGTGCCGTCGCTTCCAGCTTGTGCTCGGCGTTGATCCGCACGTCAAACTCAACAAACAGAAGATGTTTTGTGTCGAAGACGAACAGCAATTCCGCGAGCCAGTCGCACAATAATTCGGTCGGATTGTCCGCCTCCAGGCAGAAGGTGCGTTGACGCCCCGGCCGGACGTCGTCCATATTCTCGACGATCAGGGAGAAGAGCCCTCGGGCGGCCTCGGCAAAGAGCCCGTTGAGATCAGCCGCTCTGATCCGCAGTCCGACGTCGGCAGTGTGCTCGAACAACTCGAACATCAGGCGTTCTCTCCCAGCTACAGCGTAGACCAACGGCAGCCCGATGTACACGGGCGCCGCCAAGTAGCATCTTTGCCGTCCTCAAGACGAACGCCACATCTAGGGTAGCCAGGTTTGCACCTCTCGATGCACTGGACAGATCAGTTGAGAGGAGATCAATACCCACCGTTTTCGCTGACTGGGTCAACGGTTGCTCTGGTGTCCTTTGTCAGGGGGCAGCGTGTACGTCCTCGTCGCGGCTATCCTTATATAGACGAGTCCGGCGGGTCTGGCGGAAGGGCCGACATGATGTACGCTTTCTTGGCTGATCTACTCGTTGCTGTTCACCTTGGCTTCATTGCCTTTGTAATCGGTGGCCAGTTGGTCATTCTGATCGGCGCATCGCGGCGTTGGCAGTGGATTCGCAATCGGTCGTTTCGTGTTGGGCATTTGCTGGCGATCGTCTTCGTCGCGCTCGAAGCCGTCGTCGGAACGATCTGTCCACTCACCGCATGGGAATATTCATTGCGCCACAGGGCGGGTCAGGTGGTTGAGCAAGATATCTCATTCGTCGGACGATTTGTGCGAGAGATACTGTTCTACGAATTGCCGGGATGGGTGTTTACCACGGCCTATGTATCGTTTGCTTTGCTGGTAGTAGTGACACTGGTGCTCGTGCCACCACAGTGGAGACGTCCCCATCGATCGCGCATCAACGCTAATGTGGCCCAATGATCGCGCCGCCGGCGAAGGTTAGAACTCCAACACTTCGCCTTCTTCCAACGGCTTTATATCCGTCACCGCGAAGAAAAACGACTCCCGACCCCGTTTTGGGGACTTGGGGGTCGGGATTGGCTTGACACTTGATCCTGAGCGATGAAAACTCCAAACCCGTTTCAGGTTCGGGCAGGGGCAGGGTTCCATCGAGCTCTTGAGTAGGTCGCGGGACCCAGATGCGTCGGACCATCGGTTGCATGAAAAAGCCCATTTCATCGACGAACACGAGATGAGCGCGTTGGTGATGCCCCTTTTTTTGTTCTCGACCAGTCCTGGGCAATCCAGCGGCGGATCGCCTAAGTGTCGCGTTCGACGGCTCGGGCTATATACTAGATTGATAGATCACTATATCTTGTTCGAGCCAGGGGCAACCGAGGAATCCTGGGCGGGACCCGATACGCGTCGGTGAAGGCGGCACAGATGCATCTGCCCTTCTGATGCCGCTTGGGGTTCAAGCCGCGGCCCTTGGGCTCGGTAGCGGCGACGACTCGAGATGGCACGCAAGCGTTACCGGTCCCACCGCGGCTATCCTTCTATGTGCAGCGGGTGCCGCCGCTGCCCAGGCCGATGGGCGGTGACCCAACGGATCGCACAGGCATGAATAAGGAGGCGCCTCATGCGGTATTTGTTTTCCGTCGCGGGTGTGATGTTGCTGATCGCAACGGCTTTGACGGCTGTGATCACTGCGCAGAGCAAGCCGCGATCCGACGCGGCCCAGGAGGTCGAAGCGAACAAGACGCAGGAGAAGGATCAAGCGTCGTCGTTTGAACCTCCTTCGCCGCCGGCGTCGGCGCAACGAACCGAAGAGCGGCGCCGCATGGTCGAGACTCAGATTGCTTCTTCGCGCAACGGCCGGATGCGCATCCGGGACGAGGGAGTGCTCGCGGCAATGCGGACGGCACCGCGCCATATCTTCGTACCTGAAAGGATCCGATCACGCGCGTACGACGACACACCCCTGTCGATCGGATACGGGCAGACAATCTCACAGCCGTACATCGTCGCCCTGATGACGGAGCTGTTGGAGCTGACACCGGAGTCGAAAGTTCTCGAGATCGGCACCGGCTCCGCGTATCAGGCGGCGGTGCTTGCGCAGTGCACGCCCTACGTCTACACGATCGAGATCATCGAGCCGCTTGCCGAGCGGGCGGAGACTGTGCTGCGCAGCCAAGGCTACGACACCGTCGCAACGCGGCAGGCCGACGGCTACCACGGCTGGCCGGAAGCCGCCCCCTTCGACGGGATTATCGTGACCTGTGCGTCCGGCCATCTGCCCCCTCCTTTGTGGGAGCAGTTGAAGCCGGGAGGGCGCATCGTCATTCCCATCGGCGGACCGTATGAGCTGCAGCGACTCATCGTGATGACGAAAAACCAAGACGGGACTCGCCGGTCTCGCACCGTCACCAGCGTTCGCTTCGTTCCCATGACGCGCAGGGAGTCGTCGTGACGCCAGCAGCGCAGCGGGACGGCTCCTTTCGCTTGGCGTGGCTGGTCTTCTGGGTGTCGGCAGCCGTTCTCGGATTCGAGATTGTGCTCATGCGGCTGCTGCTCGTGTCCAGTTGGAATCACTTCGCGTTCGTAGTGATTAGCGTCGTGCTTCTCGGCTTCGGGGCCAGCGGAACCGCCCTCACGGTGGCCCGGGCGTGGGTCCTGCCGCGGAGCAACTGGCTTGTGTTTGCGCTGTCACTG
This sequence comes from Phycisphaerales bacterium, assembly GCA_036475395.1. GTDB lineage: Bacteria > Planctomycetota > Phycisphaerae > Phycisphaerales > SM1A02 > JADFNO01. Next base: position 2,380 of record JAZFYE010000258.1, on the reverse strand, counting down.
CTCACGGCCGGCACAATGCCGATTTGTGCCGTGCTGGCACAACACGTTCCAATCGAGGCGCGGTTCGTGCCGGCCCTACTGGCAGAACACGCGGCGAGGTGGGTGTTGTACTGGGCGATACTCACAATCCCGTTCTTCTTTGGAGCGGCGGGTATCGGTTTGGCGCTGATGTCAGCAAAAGGTCGCATCGCCGGCATCTACGCCTCGAACCTCCTCGGAAGCGGCGCCGGAGCGTTGCTCGCGCCGGTGCTGATGACTGTCGCACCGCCACAATGGCTGCCGCTGCTCCTTGCCGGCCCGGCGGTGGTCGGAGGACTGTCCCTGGCGCCTCGACGAGCGAGCGTTCGATACACGGCTTGGACGGTCCTGTTTGTCGCCGTCACCGCGTTTCTCGTTCTCGATCCGCCGCATCTGCGGTTGGATTCATCGAAATACGCAGCGCAGATTCAACAGTGGGCGCCGCCGTTTACCCCTCAGCGTATTGCACACGCGTACGGTCCACGGGCAACGGTCGAGGTGTACCGAAGCGAGGCCATACACGATCTGCCGTTCCTTGGCCTCGGCGAGCCGCCCCCACCGATCAGTGCGATTGTCATCGACGGCCACCGAGCCGGCTCCGTCTTGAACGTTGCCAGCGCCGCCGAAGCGAGCGTGGTCGAGCGAACACTGATGGCCGCCCCCTACGCCTTCGCCCCGGACCAGCCGCGCGTCGCCCTGCTCGGGGAAATCGGTGGATCGAACGCCTGGCTTGCCGTGCGGCGTGGCGCCGCCAGCATCGACGTCGTACAACCGTACCCGGCCGTGTTCGAAGTTCTGCGTGGACCGCTGCGCGAAGACGGCGGCGCGGTGCTTGCGCATCCGCTGGTCCATCCCATCTGCGCCGAACCCAGACACTTCATCGAACACACACCGAATCAATACGATCTCATCCAAGTGGTCGCCTTGGAATCATCGGCGGCCGGATCGGGCGGCGTGGCTGGGCTCGGCCAGGATTTTCTCATGACCGAGCAGGGCATTACGGCCTGCCTGGAAACGCTACGCGGCGATGGGCTGCTCTTCGCTTGTCGCGGCATTCAGACCCCGCCCCGCGACAACCTGAAGGTTCTGGCGACATTGATTCGCGCTCTGGCCGGAATCGGCGTCACTGAACCGGATCGACACATTGTCATTGTGCGCGACTTTCTCGCCGTGTGTACCATCGTCAAAGTATCGCCGTGGACCTCTGATGAGATCGACCGCCTGCGGGAGCTTTGCCGCCGGCGCCAGCTCACGCCGGTGTGGTTTCAAGGCATTCGAGACGACGAGCTCAATCAACCCGACGCGCTCGAGTCGCCTCCGGACGGCGTCGGTGACTGGTATCACTATGCGGCGAGGAATCTCTTCTCGTCAAACGCCGACCGGTTCATCGATGACTGGAAATTCGACATTCGACCCGCCACCGACGATCGACCCTTCTTCTACGATTACTTCAAGCTTCGATCATTGCGGGCACTCAAGGATGCGTACGGCGAGCTGTGGTTGACACGAACGGAGCTGGCCTTTCTCTTCATCATGGCCGCGGCAATCATTGTTTCCGTGGTCGGCGCGGCGCTGATTCTGGCCCCCCTTGCCGTTCTGCGCGGCTCGGGGTTGGGATCCCGTCGCTTCGCTACCCTGTCGTACTTCGCCGCCATCGGACTGGCCTACTTGCTGCTCGAAATGACGTTGCTGTCGGCGTTGACGCGCGCGATCGGCGACCCGGTCTTGAGCGCAGCGGTGACGATCGCAGGCTTTCTCATCTTTTCCGGGGCGGGGAGCCTGACGGCCCAGCGGCTCACGCCGCCAAGCAGGCGGACCGTCGCTCGCTTGTTCGTCTTACTTCTCGTCATCTGCTGCTTGACGCTTCTTGCACTCGATCCGTTGACGTCGCTTATTGGCGGTTTTCCGGAACCGCTCCGCTTGCTCCTGGCGCCACTGGCGATCGCCCCGCTAGGTTACCTGATGGGTTTTCCAATGCCGCTTGCCTTGGACCAGCTCGAACGGGCGGCGCCGTCCGTGATCCCCTGGGCTTGGGGCATCAACGGCTTTGCCTCGGTCGTCGCGACACCTCTGGCGATGATGGTTGGGATGACGTGGGGATTCACCTGGGCAGGGATCGCAGCGATCGGACTCTACGGCGCTGCCGCCTTGGTCTTCACCAAGCTCTCCCGCCCGTGACACGAACAAAGCGGGTGCCTGCAAAGACCGGCGCCGTCGTTGCTCGCACCGACGCGTGACCGCTTACAGCGCCAGCACCTCTCCATCGCGAAGCGGGCGCAACTTCGTCTGGGAGACATCGAAATCATCAGGCAAATGGACGAGCCTGATCTTGGCCCGCAACTCCTTCGGCAATGCGTTGAGT
>JAZFYE010000257.1:0-9946 GCA_036475395.1 Phycisphaerales bacterium | reverse complement strand
ATTCGCCCGGCCGAGAAGATCTTGGCCCACGAGGGCGGCGGGGTTCAGCTGGCCGGGGGCGACGGGTCGCAATACACCCCGCTGTGGCCGTGGGCCGTCGGATTCTGCCTGGCCCTGATCATGTTCGAATGGTGGGTGTATCACCGCAAGGCGTATATCTGAAGAAGGCATCGTGGCATCGAGGGAAGCTGGACCTGACGAGCGAGCCGAAGGCGAGCGAGGAAGGTCCGGCTTCTGAGTGGTCAGTTCATAGTTGTCAGTAATCAGTGCCCCGTAAGCCTCAACCCTTCCTCACGCCTTCGCCGTCAACTCTACATACTGCGCTTCATCGATTCCCAGAAATTCGCACATGTACTGGTCGTACACTTTCTGATCTTCCTCGCGCGAAAAGTCCAGGCGAAGCTCGTTGATCACCTTCGTCCCCTGGCCGATCCAGGTCTTCCACATCTCGGCCGAAATGTTCTCATAGATCCATTGCCCCAAGGCGCCGCGCATCGGCGGCTCGGGAAGCTGCGTTCCGGCCCGGCCTGACGCTTTGCAGATGAACCCATCGCCGTCCGCCGCGGCCTCAGCCGCCGGGGCAGGCTCGATGACGGTGGTCGGCAGTTCCCGGCCGAGCTTCTTGAGCAAAACCGCCATGGCGTCGCGCGGCATCACGTCCCCTTTCCCAGACGCGATCTCATAGCCCTTGAGCCAGATCTCCGCCGCCGCGTCTTCCTGCCCGGAGCCGATCAACGCCTCGCCGGCAAGCTGATACGCCTTGCTCATCTCGGGGTTCAGCTTCAAGCATCGCTGCAAACTGGCGGCCGCCTCGGCATGTCGACCCGCCTGGAGGTACGCTCCCCCCAAGCTGAAGTGCGCCATGTCGTTGTCCGCGTCTTCAGCCGCCATGTTCTCGAACTGGGCGATTCGCTGGTCAAGATTCATGCGGTGATTTCCTCAACTACGAGCACCTCTGTACAAGGAACTCTGAATCTGGTGGGACGGGCGTCTCGGTGTGTCCGATTCACACGGCCGAGACGGACCTGCCACTATCCGTGCCAGGGACTCGAAGCGTTGGTCCACGCTGCACGCCACTCCCGTAGCATATGCCCGTTGAGCGTTCGGGCAATCGCTCCCGCAGCGAACCGAGCTCCGAACCTCGCGATCCATCATATATGATCGAACGTGAGGAATTGTCTGATCGGCGCCTCAATCCCTCAGCCAACCAACCGCAAAGTCGAATAAGAGAATAGCCCGCATTGCGGCAGGCAGATGCGGGCTGTTGTGTGTGCTGGGCGAACCCAGCATGGTCACACGGGGGGTCATAGTGATACGCCTCATACGTCGTGGCGGTTGCGGGTCTTTGGCAATTCTAATTGTCAAGGTCGTTGGCGTCAAGGGCGGTGTCACAGCGCTTATCACGGCCTCGACTTCCAATCCCGTGTTCATTGCGGTGCGTCCCGATTCTCCAGCTTAGCCTTCTTCCCACGGCTCGGCTTTGGTCAGGTTCATTGTTCACGCATTTGGCGGCGGAACCGGCTTGACGATCAGTGGCAACGACCCTTCTTGACGACCGTCGATCGCCAAGTCGATCGAGAACTCTCCGTAGTCCTTGAACGGTAGTCGCTGCATTTGCAGTGTCAGGTTGGAGACGGCGGTCGACGACCCCGTGGGCATCTGCACACGAGCTGAACCTTGTACGGGCGGTCCAAGCTGCTTTCCATCGGCATCAACGATGGTGATCCGCAACGAATGCTCGCCTTCCTCGATCCGTTCCCATCGAATCCGCAACGCGATCGAACACGCCGGGTATACCGCTGGAACCGTGGAAAAGTAAACCGTGTCGAACGCTCCAAGCACGTTGAGTTTTCCACCTTGAACGGTTGCGGCGTCGCATAACATGAACGCTTCAACGCGCATCGTGTCTTACACCTCCCGCCTGCGACCCAGGCGCGTTTCAGTGTAGGGGTTTTGTGTTACAGCGTCAGGTGGGAAATTCGGGAGCGGGCTGAACCGACCTCTCGCGCGAAACGACCGGGAGGCGTGTGGTCACGATCGTGCGAGCCCGACCGAGGTCCGCGCGATCGCAAAGCGGCGATGATACCCGGACATCGCGTATCATTCGGGCCGCTGGTGGTCCGCGGAGTCCGTCCGGATCGCCCGAAGTGTCACCGAGGCGTCGGAATCTTAGATGATGATGATAACCCGCTGCGATTTCACGAATTGAGACGACAGCGCGTTGGATGTGATACAACGTCCCTGCCCATGGTAGATATGTCCATCAATTTGGCGGGGGTGGCGCTGCGCAACCCCGTGCTGGCCGCGGCTGGAACGTGCGGTTACGTGGCGGAGCTGGCCGAGGTGCTCGATCCGACCCGGCTCGGTGCGATCGTCACCAAGTCGATCACCCGGGAGCCGCGCGAGGGGCATCCGCCATGGCGCGTGGTCGAGGTCGAGCGCGGGATGCTCAATGCCGTCGGATTGGCCAACGTCGGGCTCGATCGGTTCCTGGCCGAGAAGCTGCCCGGGGCCGCGACGGTCGATACGGTCATCATCGCCTCGATCGCCGGCAACTGCATCGACGACTACGTTCAGGTCGCGGCTGCCTTCGATAAATCCGAGCACCTGCCTGCGGTTGAGCTGAATGTCTCCTGCCCCAACACCGACGATGGGCTGCAGTTCGCCGAGCAGCCGGAGAGTCTGCGCTCGCTGCTCAAAGAGATTCTCCCAGTTCTCAGTCAGACAAAAATGATCGTCAAGCTATCCCCCAATGTCGGGGACATCGTCACGATGGCGCGGGCGGCGATTGACGGCGGGGCCGATGCCCTGACGCTCATCAACACGGTGTCAGCGATGGCGATCGACGTGCGCACGCGCAAGCCGCGATTGAGCCACGGCGCCGGGGGGCTCAGCGGGCCGGCGATCCATCCCATCGCGGTGCGAATGGTCCACGAGGTCTACCATGCGGTGTCTCGGGAAACGGGGGTTCCATTGATCGGGCTCGGCGGCGTGATGACGTGGCAGGATGCGGCGGAGCTCATCCTCGCCGGGGCCAGCGCGGTGGGTATGGGCACCGCATTGTTCATCGATCCGCAATCGCCGATCGCCGTGGTCAAGGGACTGGCCAAGTGGGTTCGGCAGCAGGGCTGTTCATCGGTGCGGGAACTTGTCGGCCAGGTTGCCAACACATGAACGCGGCCGAGCGCAGGCGCTTTGATGCCCTGCTGGATCGAGTCATGGATGCGCTGCCGCCTCGGCTTCGCGAGTTGTTGGAGGAAGCGCCGCTCATTGTGGATGATCGTCCGTCGGCGAAACTGCTTGCAGAACTAGGCATCGATCCGGACGAGGATCTGCTGTGCGGTCTCCACACCGGTACACCGCTTACGGAGCGCTCCGTCGAGGAGAGAAGCGAGCTGCCCGAGACGATCCATCTGTTCCGCGACGGGATCGTGGAGCATGCGGGCGGGTGGGCGGTGACGAAAGTCGATGATGGACGACCAATTGGCGGGGAGGATGTGGTGGCGCAGGAGATCCGAATCACACTCCTTCATGAAATCGGTCATCACTTCGGTCTGGAGGAAGATGATCTGACCGAGCTTGGATACGAGTGATCAACGAACCGCCATAAACCTGCCCGGTAGGACAGGGTTGATCCGTCGGTTGACGTCGAAATGCTGCATGGTTTCCGCGGGCTTCCGCTGGCGGCTATTGGCGGACCGTTTGTGGGATGTGACTCCGCACACAACGAGAGAACGCTTCGCCGCGCTGCTCATAGTTCTCGAACTGATCCCAGCTCGCGCAGCCGGGGCTGAGAAGTAAGACATCTCCCGTGCGCATCTTCGACATGGCGCGATCGACCGCGGTATCGAGCGTTCCGCAGAACTCGCAGCACGAAGCACGCGCCGCGGCATCGGCAATGCCCCGGCCGGTCGCGCCGATCGTATAGAGCCCGCCGAGGCTCGGCGCAAGCTCAGGGATGGGCGAAAGGTCCAGGCCCTTGTCGTATCCGCCCGCGATGAGGTGAATCTGCTTCGGCGTATCGAACGATTCGACGGCCAGGACCGTCGCCGGTGGTGTCGTCGATTTGGAGTCGTTGTAGAACCGCAGTCCCTCGTGCTCGGCGACGAGTTGGAGGCGATGAGGCAGGCCGGCGAAATCGCCCAGCGCTGCGGCGGCTTCAGCGGGATCGAGCTTCGCGGCAGCACAGGCAGCGGCGATCGCCATCTGCGCGTTTTGTTGATTGTGCGCCCCTGGAATCTGAAGCCGTATCAGATCGGTAGGGGCTTCGAATTCGTCGCCACGGAGAGCGGGCTCGCCCGATTGCTGGTATTTGAAGATGCTGTGTTTGCATTGTTGGTAGTGCGCAAACGATTCATGCCAATCGAGATGATTCTCGTGGAGGTTCGTAAGCACGGCAACGTGCGGCGACCACCCAGCGGCGCCGTTGAATCCCGCATCAGCACCGAGCCAATACAACATCGCGCTTGAAAGCTCCAGCACGATCCAGTCCTGCGGCTGAATCTCATCGAGTTGATTTAACAATGAACCGCCGATATTCCCGCCAAGGTGCGCTGCCGTTCCGGTTCCGGTGAAGATGTGATGAATCATGGCGGCGGTGGTTGACTTGCCCGTGGTCCCTGTGATGCCGATCACGCGCTGTCGGTTCAGTCGTTCTACGAGCAGTCGTATCTCGGTCGTGATCGGTACGCTGGCGCCGCGGGCCGCTTTGAGAAATGAGTTGTTCCAAGGTACAGGTACGGCCGGGTTGGCCACGACCAGATCGCAGGTCGTGAAGTCGGTTTGCACGTGCTGACCGAGGCGCAGGTGAACTGAGCCGTCGTCGATCAGTGGCGAAAGCTGGGCAAGAGATTTCCGAAGATCCGGCTGGGGCTGGAGATCGGTGACGACCACGCGGGCGCGGTGCCGGACGAGCCAGCGGGTCACGCCCACGCCCCCGCCGAATCGGCCGAGTCCCATGACGGTGACGCGCTGGCCCGCCGGATCGATCTTCATGGCAAGAGTCTAGGTTCCATCGCGGTTTTGCACGATCCGCCGCGTAGTGGCGAGGACTGGGCCCAGACCGTAGGATGCCGCGTCCTCACGGCTCGGAGTGTTTCTCATGACCGGTTTTGACACGACGTTCGACCCGCAGCCCGCGGCGGCGAAAAAAACCAGCGGCCTCGCCATCACCTCGTTGATCTTCAGCCTGATTTGCTGCATTCCGACGACGGTCTTGGGAGTGCTGTTTGGAATCGGCGCACTTGTCTCAATCAGCGGGAATCCTGCCAAGAAGGGCAAAGGCATCGCGGTGGCGGGGATCGTCCTCGGCCTGCTGTTCTCGGCTGGGCAGGCTGTGATTTATCCACGGGTGGGGAGCTACATCAAAGAGGTTTTCATTCTTGTACAAGACGGTCCGAAGGATGCGCTCACAGCGGGGTTTGCTGGCGACTACGACGCTTTCCGTGCCGCGTTCCGGGGCGACGGCGCATCCGCCAGTGACGAGGAGGTTCAAGAGTTCATCGATCAGCTCCAACAGCGTTATGGCGCATTCGTAGGTAGCCATATGGACGAGCAGGGTTCCCAACCGGCATTCGGTCAACCGGTAGTGGTCTTCCCCTATGTCATCGAATTTCAGAACGAAACCCTCAGCGGCGAGGTTGAGATCTATTTCTCAGATCCGCAGCGAGGTGGCTTCGTCAACAAGTTCGGATATATAACGATCTTTGACCCGGCTGCCGGGGATCTGGAATTCCCCTCCGGCACAGCGACCCCGGACGAGGCGCGGGACGACGACGGGTCGCCGTCAGAAGACGATCAAGATGAGGGGATGGACGCCGACACCGGCACGGGCAATGGTTCCGATTAGCCAAACGAGCGGAGGAAGCTCCGAATCAGTCGCGGTACAGGAGCACTACAGCCGACTTGCCCTCGTTTCTGTGTTGTGCAGTTCGTGTATCTGCCTGCCTCCAGTCGTGGCCTTGGGTCCGATTCTGTCGCTATGGGCGTTGTTTGATATCCGACGACATCCGGGCAAGCGAGGCACTTCCCTGGCGATTGGGGCGCTCGTCGGCGGAACGGCCTTGACGGTTGGCTATGTACTAGGCGCGGTCTGGTGGAATAGCAACGTGCGAGAGCCGATGCTCCGGGGACCTCAAGCCGCCCTGCGCGCCGCAGCAGTCGGCGAGCTTGATGGGTTTCGGAGCGAGTTCCTTGGCGACGGTGCCTCGGCAAGCGATCAGGAAGTTCAACGGTTCGTGGATGAACTTCGAGGGCGTTATGGCAACTTCATCGCCTCCGAGCAAGCCCGGGTACAACCCGCCGCTGCCGCTCTTAGTAGCGACTCGATGAAGCCACAGATACCTTATGAGCTTCGTTTCGAGCGAAGGACAGTACCCGCCATCGCCGAGTTTATACTCATGGAACAAGGCCATCGCGGATTGATCGGCAAATTCGGATGGCTGAGGGTTCAGGATAGCGAGCTGGGCGACATCTTCTTTCCGGAATCCGCCAGGACAACGATCGCAGCTGATTCAAACGCCGACGAGGGCAATAGCGATGGCGACTGACCCGATCATCCAGGTTCACGATCTGGTCAAGCGCTTCGGCGAGCAGACGGTGCTTGACGGCGTCAACCTCGAAGTCCACCCCGGCGAGACCATGGTCATCATGGGCGGTTCGGGCTCCGGGAAGTCCACGTTGCTGCGGCACATGATCGGGTCGCTAGCGGCCGACCGCGGCTACGTAACCCTGCTCGGGCAACGCCTCGATCAGCTCGACGAAGAGGGCCTCAACGGGCTCCGCAAGAGGTTCGGCATTCTGTTCCAATCCGGGGCGCTGTTCAACTCGATGACCGTCGCGGAGAACGTCGCGCTGCCGCTTCAGGAGCACACCACGCTCGATCACAACATCATCACGATTCAAGTCAAGATCAAGCTCGAGCTCGTGGGTCTGCGTGAGCACGCCGACAAATACCCCGCTCAGATTTCCGGCGGGATGAAGAAACGAGCCGGGTTGGCTCGGGCCCTCGCGTTGGACCCGAAAGTTCTTTTTTACGATGAGCCGTCGGCCGGGCTCGATCCCGTGACGTCAGCTGAGATCGATCGACTCATCATGGACCTCTCCAAGAAGCTGGACGTCACCAGCGTGGTGGTCACGCACGAAATGGATTCGGCGTTCACGATCGCGGACCGCATGGCCATGCTCGATAAGGGAAAGATGCTAATGATCGCGCCGCGTCCTGCGTACGAACGGCTGCGCGATCATCCCGCGGACCGGATCGATGAGCTTGACGAGGGCGAGCGGACGATCCGACAGTTCCTGCGGGGCGACGCGGAGGGTCCGATCACGGAGCGCCGTGCCGCGACCAACTATGCTGAGGATCTGCTGGGTGGGCCGGAGCTGGACTTCGGCGAGGGCCCATGCGTGGAGCCGACGCGCGCCGTGTAGCGCGGTCGCCTCGGCGGCTGGCCAAGACACCTGCGGCGCGGTATGAACGTGTCGCCTTGCGTAATTTCAGGAGTGCACAGCCATGTCCAGCCCTCAGGAGCGCGCCCGCAACAACGCCCGGGCCGGTGTCTTCGTCTCCGTCACCCTGTTACTGGCGGTCGGCGTGGTGATCATCCTCACCGATGTCTGGGAGACGGTGACCAAACAGACCGACCAATACACCGTTACCTTCGATGTCGCGGGCGGCGTCCGTAACCTCAAGGAGGGTGCCGACGTTCGAGTCGGCGGCCTGGGGATGGGCAAAGTGCTTGCGGTTGAACCGCGCATCCACGCGGGAGAGGCGTTCGACAAGATCGATGTGGATTTCTCGATCTTCCAACCGGCCGTTCTCTATGCCGACGCTCAGATCCTCGTGACCTCGCCGCTGATCGGAGCGGACGCCTGGTTGGATATTCCTTCAGTGGGGACGCCCGACAGCGGGTCATTCCCGGAGGACGGCATCGCGGGGATCACCGGCATCGGTGCCCTGACCACCATTCTGGGCCCGGAGAACGCTGCCAAGGCCGGCGAAATGTTCAACGATGCCAAGGAGTTCACCGAATTTCTCGCGACGATGCCTCAGGAGTACGACCAGCGGGTCGTGCCCATTCTTGACAACGCTGATTCCGCGGCCGGCGATCTCGCCGCCCTGACCGAAACGATTCGCCAGGAGAACTGGCCGCGCTGGTCCGCCTCCGTTGATAACGTCATGGATTGGGCCAATTCTACGACGGGCAAGCTCGATGAGATATTCGAGCACGGCCGAGGAATCCTCGCCGACAACCGTCCCAAGATAAACACGACCATCGACAACTTAAAGGCGTCAAGCGAGACCGTCCGGGAGGTGACCGACCGCGTCAAAGAAGAGACGGTGGACAGAATTCATACGCTGTTGGACACCGGCCAGTCCGCGATGGATACCGCCGTCGCGGTCCTTGAGGATGTTAACCGGGAGTTTGACGCGTTGGTCCCGGATATCAGGGACACGCTGGCCAACGCCCGGCTGGCCGCCCAGCAATTCAAGTTGACCATGATCGAGGTGCGCCGCAGTCCGTGGAAGCTGATCCATCGGCCATCAGTGAACGAGCTTGAGCATGAGCTCCTGTACGGGGCGGCGCGATCGTTCGCGCTGGCGGCGAGTGATCTCAAGGCTGCGTCCGAGTCGGTGCGTCGTGTGCTTGATTATCACAGCGATCAGATGGCGGCTGATCCGCAAACCGCGCAGCGATTGAACACGTTCCTGCTCGATTCGTTGTCAACCTACGAAAAAGCGCAACAAGATCTCATCGATGTGCTGCTGATCGATTCGAATTGACGTTGTTCGTTATCAGTGATCAGTATCTGACCGAGCCGGGTCCGCCGCGGCGGATCGTCCCGGTTGACCTCCAAACACACCCACGCATCCTCCTCGCACTCTTCCCGCTGAGCGGGAGGAAACGTCGAAACGTCGAAACGTCAAAATGTCGAAACGGCTCGGGCGGGCAAGGGTAGGAAGTTCGGACTCGTTGAGCCCCGCCGCCCTCGGCGGGTTGATCGTCAACCGGCGCTCCTCATCGCGACAACGCCGCGCGAGCGCGACCGCCACCAGCCCGTACGGTGCAAATATTCGACCGAGGACAACACTCCGACATTTCCCATTTGACCTTCGCCCGGATCCACCGCCGACCTTTCTGACCACGAGTGTAACACCTCCCCCCGGAAACCAAGTTCCAGTCGCTTGGTTCTGACCGGAATCGACGGTGACAGGCCGAGTCCTACCCCACGACGGCGGCCTGATGGCGCAGGTGCTGGCCGGCGTCGAACCGGGACAGCTCGTCGTCGTGCATCCCAGCGATGAGATCGAGCACGGCATATCGATCACGCCTCGTGACGAATCCTGACGGGCCGGCATCTGATACCGCTGCTCCTCCCGACACCGGCGACCCGGACCTTCCTTGTCCCGACATGTCGGGACTCGTCAGGTCCGGCTTCGTAATGCCCTCGGCGCTATCCCCGCTTCAAGCCGCACGAATGCTGGTGATATCGCTGGTGGCCTCTGGGAGCTCGCGCTGCGTATTGCCGGCCACGCGCCGGATGAACGCGTCGAGGAGCACGTGCTCATAGCGGGTTCCGGCGTCCTTCTGCAAGATGTCAAGCGCCTCTTGGAGTGACATCCCCGCGCGATAAGGGCGGTCGGTGCGCAGTGCGTCGAAAACGTCGGCAATCTGGACGATCCGGCTGGCCAGGTGCATCTTCCAGCCGCCCGCGACCCGGGGATACCCGCCGTCTGGATACATATGATGCTCGAACGCGACGATTGGCGCAATGGCCGGAATATCCGGGGCATCAAAGAGCAGGCGCGCGCCGTCTACCGGATGCCGCTGAACGATCTTCCATTCATCGTCCGTCAACTTGCCTTCCTTATTGAGCACGCTCTTGGGGATCATACGCTTTCCGATGTCGTGGAGGACGGCCGCCACCGTCAGATCAAGCAGAGTGT
>JAZFYE010000256.1:0-2054 GCA_036475395.1 Phycisphaerales bacterium | reverse complement strand
CTCCATGGCTTCGCCCGTGGATGGATACACGAACTGGTGCAACATCGATCCGTCCTGCTCGAACGGATGCCAACCGTGGAAGTGAATCGTGTGCGGGTGGGAGCCTTCGTTGATGAACCAGATGCGGATGCGATCGCCTCGGGTCGCCCGCAGCGTCGGGCCGGGGACTTGGCCGTTGTACGTCCAGGCAGGAAAATAGAGGCCGGGAGCGATCTCGATGTCTTTGTCGGAGGCGATGAAGAGGTATTCGTGCAGGCTCCGGCCGTTTGGCAGCTTCGACTCCCGATGGAAGTCGTCCGGCAGCAACTCCGGGAACTCGATTTCGTTGAATGCCCCAAGAAAGTGCATCGGACGGACCGGTTGCCGATCCTCGCCGATCGTGCCCACGGTCCCCATCCGGTGAGCGTCGGCCGAATGCGCGTCGTGCGGGCCGTTGTGACTTGCGAGGATCACGGTGCGTGCTTCCGACGGTGAGTTTCGCAGTAGCGGCGCCGTCAGCGCTACGCCCGTCCCGGCAACGGCGCCCGAACCCAGGAACGCCCTGCGAGTCAAGCGTTGGAATGATGCGCGCTTGTCTTCGTCGGCGTTGTTGCCTGATCGATCGGTCTTGTTGGTGATGCCACTTGTTTCCACGAAACTACCTCTTGTTGGATCAGTCTTCCTGCCTGGATGGTTCAATGTGACACGCCTGACTGTCGGCTGTGCTTCACGACGAACGCCTTCATTCGCTTCAGAGTGTCTGGACTGACGTGGTGCTCTATCCCCTCGGCGTCGCGAGCCGCATCGATCGGCCCAACGCCCAGTGCCAGCAGGAACGAGAGGACGATCTCGTGCCGCTGGCGGCTCCGAGCCGCGAGTCGCTCACCTTTGGCCGTCAAACGAATCGGCCGGTAGGGCTCCGTCATCGCCAGGCCATCTTTGGCCAGACGCGCGATGGTGCGAACAACGGTGACATGGGAAACGCCCATCTGCTTAGCCATGTCCTTGACCCGACATGTGCCCTGGCGGTGAATGATGTCGGAAATCCCTTCGACGTAGTCCTCCGCGGTCTCCCTGGAGTGGTCCGCGCGGACCTTGGCAAAGCGGACGTCAACAATGTTCCTCGCACGGGTCATCACAAGCCGGCTCATCATCTTCGGACCAGTAGGCCGCTCAGAATTGTAGCATCGGATACAGAGTAGTCAAGGGTACATCCTTGCGGGCGTGAGCTGGGCCCCCCTGTCGTGGTTCGTCGCTACGCAACAGTCATGAGCTACCCCTGGGAGGGCATTGGGCATCGGCTTGGATAATCAAAGTTGCCGTTCACAGACCGGGACGGCCCGATTGGCTACATCAGGCACTGGCACAGCGACGCTCGCTACGATTCAGGCGGCGATCGAGGCGATGCTGCTCAAACTCCGAGGTGGTCTCGACCGGATCGGCCAAAACGGCCGGCTGCCAAGAAAAGCTTCAGGCTCTTTACCGCGGACGCGCAATAATACTTTGACCCTCAACCCGCAGAGCTGCTTTGGACCGACGCCGAGTCCAAAGTCGAATCCGGTACGGGGGCTGATTGGAAAGCCGGTAATACTCAGATCCGTGAGGGATACTATCGGAGTTCGTCATGGCGACCGCAACTTTTGCCGCTGGATGCTTTTGGGGGATCGAGGAGGCGTTTCGCCAGGTCGAGGGGGTGACCGCCACCACCGCGGGCTATTCGGGTGGAACGTTTGAGAATCCCACGTACAAGGACGTCTGCTCCGGCCGCACCGGCCACGCGGAGGTGGTGCAGGTCGAGTACGATGCCGGGCGTGTTTCATACGAACAGTTGCTGACTCTCTTCTGGTCCATACACGATCCCACCCAGCTCAACCGCCAAGGAAACGACGTCGGCGAGCAATATCGCTCGGCGATCTTTTTCCACACGCCCCAACAGGAGGCGACCGCCCGAAAGTCAAAGCAGGACCTGGAAGATTCCGGCAGGATTGCCAAACCGATCGTGACCGAGGTTACACCCGCGTCTACCGTCTATAAGGCCGAGGAGCACCACCAGCAATACCTTGCCAAACGCTCTC
>JAZFYE010000255.1:0-4887 GCA_036475395.1 Phycisphaerales bacterium | reverse complement strand
GTCACATTGAAAATACCCCAGCATCGCCAGCAGATAGAACATCCCCGAAAGCACGTTCTTGCGCTCGGTGATCCACGCGACTGACTCGACATGGACGGGGTGAAGGGCAAAGACCGCGGCGATCATCCATGCGCCGCGCACCTTGAGCCGCGCGAACACCGCCCATACGAGTAGCGCGTTGATAATGTGCCCGGTGAGGTTGATCAAGTGGTAGCCAAGCGGACACGGCCCCCACAGTTGATACTCCAACCAAAAGGTCGTGAAGACGGCCGGGTAGTATTGCTTGGTATAGCCGGGCACCCACAGATGTTTCAGACCGTCCAGATCGTGCAGAAGCGCGTTGTCGGTAACGTAGTTGTCGTCATCCCAGATGAAGCCGCCGTTGACCGCGGGAAAGTATGCGATGGCGGTGACCACAACGATGATCGCTGCCAAGAGCACAACGCGACGCCGAGGTCGGTCGGCTTGATCGAGCGAGTTGACGTTCCTTGAGGACGGCATATCGGCCAACATTGTGCCATGAAATGACGGCGTCAGCCGCACAACGGCTCAGGCGGCGGGGTCGCCTCGACCCGAGCGGCCGCTTCGCCGATCAGTTCGCTCATCGTGGGATGAGGATGGATCAACAGGGCGAGGTCGGTGGTGACCGCTCCCATTTCCACTGCCAACACGCCATGGGCGATCATCTCAGCCGCGCCAGCGCCGACGATCCCGACCCCAAGCACGAGCTTCGTATCGGGGTCGTACACCAGCTTGGTCATCCCGTCGCTGCGCCCCAAGCTCACGGCGCGGCCGGAGGCGCCCCAGGGAATCGTGACCGTCTCATGCGCGATCCCCTGATCGGCGGCCTGTGTTTCAGTCAGGCCGCACCACGCGACTTGTGGATCGGTGAACACGACAAACGGAACGGCGCGCGGATCAAAGACGCTGCCCCAACCGGCAACGACCTCCGCCGCGACGCGCCCCTGGTGAATCGCCTTGTCCGCCAGCAGCGGCTCGCCTGTAACATCACCGACGGCGAGAATACGCACGTTGCTCGAGCGAAGCTGATCGTTGATTCGAACATATCCTGCATCATCCACCCCAACTCGAGCCTTGGCGAGATCCAAGGCTGCGGTGTTAGGGCGATGCCCGATGGCGACAAGCACGCGCTCGAACACAGCCGACGACGGCGTTTCGGCGCTTTGGAAGGTCCCTTCGATGCCCGTATCAACTTCGCGCAGGTCAGCGATCGGAGCGTTCAAGCGAACATCCTCGAGGATTTCGCCCAGACACGTGGCCAAGGGGCGCACAAGATCCGCATCGGCTTCAGGCAACAAACGGTCGAACTGCGTCGCCAAGGTCACCTTGCTGCCCAGCGCCGCGTAGACACTCGCCAACTCCAGCGCGATGTATCCGCCGCCGATCACCAGCAATGTCGCGGGAATCTCGTCAAGTTCCAGAGCCGCGGCCGCATCCATCATGCGCGGCGAATCGAGCCAGCCGCCCGCCGGTGGCAACGGGCTCGCGCCGGTGGCGATGACGGCTCGCTTGAAGCGGATGCGCGAACCGGAGCCGTTGTGGATGCTTAGTTGCCGCTGATCTTCGAATCGCGCTTTTCCTTTGAGAACTTCCACGCCACGCTCCTTGGCGATGTTGCCCAGGCCCGAGGCCAGCGTGTCGATCGTTTGGCTCATCCACTGTCGGATTTCGCCGAGATCGACGTTGGGCTTATCGAAATGAACGCCGAACTTTGCGGCACGCTCAGCCAGGCATAACGTCTCGCTGATGCTGAGCATTGTCTTGGAGGGGATACAGCCGTGGTGAAGGCAGACACCTCCCAGAGCGCCTTTCGTATCGACGATGATGGTCTCGATGCCAAGTTCAGCGGCACGAAAGGCCACGCTGTACCCGCCCGGCCCACCGCCAATGACGACCAGATCTGTTTCCTGGGTGAATTCACCGACAACCATGGTGTGAGTTATAGGTGGGGCGAGACGAAGGCACAAAAAAGGAAGGCGTCAAGGCATCGTCGCCTCGAGACGCAGAGGTATCGTTTCGCCGCCGAGCTTGGACCCGGCGAGAGGCGATGGCGAGCGTGTGAACAACCGCCGACCTCACAGCAGCAACTGCGCCGGGTTCTCCAGGGACCGGATGATATCCTGCTGGAAGGCAACCTCCGACCCGCCGTCGATGATGCGATGATCGAAGGAAATGCTGATCGGCAGGATCAATCGCGGGACAACCTTCCCGTCTACCACGCACGCCCTCCATCTCGTTCGACCAAGGGCCATGACGGCAACTTGCGGCGGGCTGATGATCGGCGTAGAGAATCGGCTTCCGCCCATCGCGCCGGCATTGGAGACCGTGAACGTGCCGCCGCGCAAATCGTTGACGGCGAAGCTCGCGGTGCGCGCCTTCTCGGCCAACTCGTGAAGGGCCTCGTTGATCTGCGCCACCCCCATCTGATCGATGTCTCGTATCACCGGCGCGACGAGCCCCCGCTCGGTGTGTACGCCGACGGCAATGTTGATATATCGTTTGTAGATAATCTGGCCGGCGTCTTCGTCAAAGCTCGCGTTGAAGATGGGGTGCCGGCGTAACGCCAAACCCGTTGCGCAAAGCACGAACGGCAGCAGGGTCAATTTCCCCACCGTGCTGTCGATGCTGTCATGGGTGCGCCGCAACTCGTCGAGCAGGGTGACATCGGCTTCGTCGGTGTCAGTTACATGCGGGATCGTCCGGCAAGATTTAGCCATATTCGCCGCGATCGTCTTGCGGGCCTGTGTCAGCGGATGACGGCGGATCGGTCCGTATTGATCGTGATCGGGCGTGCCCGGCGGTTCGGGCATCGCTTGCGCCGACATCGTCGGCGCCTTGGAGTGCGGCGGCGCACCGGGCACACTTGCGGCCGGGACGTTGGCTGGCGGTGCAGGTGTTGAAGGCGCACCGGTCGCGGCTTGTTCGACATCAGCACGAAGTACGCGCCCACCCGGGCCGGTGCCTTCGATGCTGTTGAGATCAACGCCCAATGTGCGCGCGAGTTTTCGCACCGCTGGGGAAGCGGGTTTGATTTTCCCGGCGGCGCGTTTAGCAACGGTTGTCCCCGCGGGGGGTGTTATCGAGCGCCAGCGCGAAGCCGCAAGCCGCTTGGCGGTTGCGGCGATTGGTGCCGCGCTGATGTCGAACGTCACCATCACATCGCCGACGTTGACAATCTGTTGCTCGGAGATATGAAGTTTCTCGACCACACCGGAATATGGAGATGGAATGACCACAGCCGCTTTATCCGTTTCAACTTCCATCAACGGCTGATCCTCAGTGATCCGATCACCCTCGGCGATCATGAGGCGCACAATCTGGCCTTCTTTCACACCTTCACCGAGATCAGGAAGTCGGAAGTCTTTTGACATTGAGGGTTGCCTTCATTCGATCCCCCGGCAGAGCTGGGGGCTAAAGGGATCGTGGGCGTGTAGCTACTCGTACGCAAGCGTCTGCTTCACCGCTTCGACAATTGTGTCGGGGTCGGGTAGGTAGTGCTGCTCGACTTGGAAGTAAGGGAAATGGATGTCGTAGCCGGTGATGCGCTTGATCGGCGCTTCGAGGTGCTCAAAGGCATGTTCGTTGAGTCGCGCGATGATTTCCGCCGCCACCCCGCAGGTGCGCGGACCTTCGTGGACAATCACGCATCGGCCGGTCTTGGAGACGGAATCGACAAGCGTTTGCGTATCCATCGGCGAGATGGACAGGAGATCGACAACCTCGGCGTTGACACTGTGAATGTCAACGAGATCCTCCGCCGCTTCCAGCGTCGGTCGCATCATCGCGCCGTAGGCGATCAACGTGATGTCGGAACCTTCTCGCACCACCTGCGCTTTGCCGATTTCCAAGCGCTCCGGTTCCTCCGGCACATCTTCACGAAACGCACGATACACAGCTTTCGGTTCGTAAAAGACGACCGGATCAGGATCGTTGATGGCAGCGTGAAGCAGTGCCCGTGCATTTCGTGGTCCGGAGGGGATAACGACTTTGAGCCCGGGCGTGTGTGCCCAATAGGCTTCGCGCGATTCCGAATGGTGTTCGACGGCGCGAATCCCACCGCCGTAGGGTGTCCGAAGGACCATGGGCACGGGAAATCGCCCGCGCGACCGATTGCGCAAGCGTGCCATGTTCTGCTCGATCTGATCGAACGCCTGCATCATGAACCCGGAGAACTGAATCTCCGCGACGGGTCTGAGTCCGTAGATCGCCATGCCCACAGCGGCGCCGATGATGCCGTTCTCGGCCAGCGGCGTGTCGATAACGCGATCCTCGCCGTACTTTTCAAGCAGCCCTTTGGTGATGCGGAACACGCCGCCGTTCACGCCGATGTCCTCGCCTATGACACAGACGGCGTCGTCGGCCGCCATGCTCTGGTCGAGCGCGAGGTTCAATGATTCGGCCATGTTCAGTTGCGGCATGGTGAAAATCCAGAGGCACTAGGCACTAGGCATTGGGTCCGAGATGTTCTGCGCGAGCGATTTTGCTCTCTATTCCCTAAATGCCAAATGCCTATTGCCTACTGCCTCTCTTCTTTCCGATCCAATTTTGCGAGATACGCTCGCTTCTGATCCTCGAGTTCCGGCGGGAGCTTCTCGTACATGTCATCAAACACCTCGCGCGGGTTGGCGGTCGCACGCCCTCGGAATCGTTCTCTCCCCTCTATCACCTCTTGTTCACATTCGGCGGCCGTCTGCTCGATCGCGGCATCATCAAGGATGTTCTTATTCTTCAGATAGATCTCGAACCTCGCCAGCGGACATCGCGTCTTCCAATACTCGACTTCCTCTTCACTGCGATACACCTTTGGATCGTCGGCGGTGGTATGCAGGCTCATGCGATAGGTGACGGCTTCGAGCAGCGTCGGCC
>JAZFYE010000254.1:0-11548 GCA_036475395.1 Phycisphaerales bacterium | reverse complement strand
CCGGCAAGTGGGTCGAGCTCTCGTTCAGCCTCCCGGCAATTGGAAACGTAGAAGAAGTATCTAAATGGACGTACGGACGGCTGGTCAACCTGACGTACATTGGCGAGAACGACGTGTCGCTTGAGATCCGCACCGCCAAGGGCCCCGTACAGCGTGTCATATGTCCCAAGGTGCCGTTCCACGCGCTTGCGCAAGTGTCCAGTTGGATGCGCGCGAGCGACACGAGCATCTCGGCAAAGGAGTATACCGAACGAATGGTCGCCTTCACCGCGGATGAGACAGGTCGTGTCATCGCCATGGCGAGTCTCGAACCGTTGCCACGAGACGGGAAGAAAATTGCGAGGGCGTACGCCGCGCGCAGCCGGTAGAAGCGACATCGATCTTATCCATGTTCGAGAAAAAGCAAATCATGATAAACCTCCAACAGTTGATATCGCACACGGCCGGCCTATTACTCGCATTGCTCATCGGGGCAGCACAATCAACATTTGCAAGCTCGGACGATGCTGCAGTTCCATTGAGTACCCCCCCAATTGATGACATGCAAGCTCCGGCCGAGTCTAAAGCATCAGTCGGTCTCAAGCTCGATCATGCAGAAGTACGACAATCGTTAACTCGGGTGCAAGGCGCAGACTCATTGCGAACTGCATACCGTTTGCAAAATGAAGGTCTACTGCCAATCGATCGTGTAGCACTAGGGATGTTACCTTGGCAGGATGATGCAGCAGAGTCACCGGACTCAAACACAGTTGATCAATCTGAAGAAGCTGTTAACGATGGCCAGGATTTCACTCGGCCTCTGACGCGATTCGATCTGCGTTTTCAGATCAACCAGATCAGCGGGGACGCCAGTGCTTATACCACGACCCTTCGCGTCGATAAGCCTTTCCTTCTAAATGGTGGTAAGGATGGCATTCTGTCGCTACGTGTTGATTTGCCGCTTACTTATTCAAACGCCGTAGGTCGTGACAATCCAAATGGTGATTACGAGTTTGGCACGAGCGATTCTTTGACACAGCTTGCGTACATTCCGCCTGCTGAGGCGTCGCAAAATCTGCCATGGGACGCAATGGGGTTTGGTATTCAACTGCTCTGGCCGACGGCAAGCAAAGACATGATGGGTAACGAGCAATACGTCGCTGCTCCACTTGCAGCGTTTAAGTTCGACACGCCTCAGATATCGGAAGGGAGTTTCCTGGTCCTCGTCTACCGGCATTTCTTCGACTATGCCAACTACTCGGGCGGAGATATGCGCGATGACATACATGAGATCGCGATTTCGCCGACTCTTCACATCTCAACGAGGGACACGAATCTTCCCTTTGATTTCATTGACTTTTGGGGTGGCAACGATATTCGTATCAACCTTGACAACGGATCCGCCAAGGATAGAGGCGACGTGTTCATACCTTTTGACATCGTATTTGGCAAAATGATCAACAAGAGCACTGTGGCTTCGATCAATGTTGCCACGCCGATTTACCACTCAGATGACTACGACCTTTACGACTGGAAAGTCGAGTTCCGCATCGGCTTCTTCTTTTGATGGTGCAAACTCAAATGGCAAGTAAGGCTATAGCAATCAGAGAAAGCGGAATCGGGCTGTATGAGTTCATCGATTCCGTCGCATAGAGTTAACTTTATGTCGCTGAGGTGCGAGTATGAAACCCAACAGAATCCCGAATTCCTGCTCGTGTCTTTGGCTACGTTCCTTGTGGCCGCTACATCCAAGGCATCGGCCGTGGGTCAGGGCCATCGAGAGCGGCAAGATCGTCTCCGTTGAGGTGACCCCGGACCAGTAATCTCCGGACGACACATTCAAGAAGAGTCTACTCATTCCCTATGAAAAGGAAGATCCGTGATGCAGATGAAGAATAACGGAATAGCCCGCTTGACAATACTCCTCGCAATAATTGCTGCGTCGCTCCTCGCGGCGGGTTGCTCCACCGCGCCCAAGATAAAAGACCAGGCCAAGTTCGTCAACGACTCCGCTGCAGCTACTATGTGGTTCGAACACCACGTACCGGGCCTAAGCCAGCAGATCAACAATTCTGCTGCTTACATTATCTACCCGTCCGTTGGACAATGGGGAATTTTGATCGGCGGCGGCCAGTTCGGACGCGGCATGCTTA
The DNA here is from genome assembly GCA_036475395.1 of Phycisphaerales bacterium. Lineage (GTDB taxonomy): Bacteria > Planctomycetota > Phycisphaerae > Phycisphaerales > SM1A02 > JADFNO01. The sequence continues at coordinate 9,416 of JAZFYE010000254.1, read as the reverse complement.
ATCTCCCGAACGATAGGCAGATCGGTTGGGCGGCTATCAACACTGCCTCGATCGGCCTCCAGGCGGGAGTCCACGGATTCAAGATGCTCGTCGTGTTCCAGGACGAGGCGACCCTGTACCGCTTTGTGAATGGCCGGTTGTCGGGTTCGATGTCCGGCGTGCTGGTCGTGGGGCGGAGCGGTGGGAGCGCGAAGGTGCCATTCAAGAATGGCGTCGCCATCTACCAGGGCGCGAGCACCGGTCTAATGGCGGGCATCAACATCGGGCTTGATTACATGCGCTACCAGCCGCTCACAGACAACTGGTGATCTGGGCACGTTGATTTCCCGCGGCGCGCCAATCGGACTCGATCACGAGAGGACCAACTTGATGACGAATGGGAACACAACGAGTATCGGTTGTCGTGGCACGCGACGGCCATCAGCGCGGGAGTCTCCACGCCCGATGCTCCATGCGCTGCGATCGTTACACCTGCTGGCGTTGCTCACGGCCGCCGGTGACGGGTCGATCGGTAGTCGAGCAGCGAAATGAAGTCCGTCCGGTAGTCATGGTCGTGATTCCGACCCGCAGTCAGAGAATTGGCGCGCCGAAGGGGACCCGGGGGCGGCGGCGACCGGTGAATCTCGAGATGAGCGACTCCACGACCACAACCTACACCACCGGCGAAATCTGCCAGCACGTGGGCGGCGAACTCGTCGGCTCGCCGGACCTGCGGATCGCCGGCGTGGACAGCGTCGATCGTGCCGGCGCGGCCCAGATCACCCTGATCGGGAGCACCGAATTTGCCCGGGCGTGGCCATCCTGCAGCGCCGGCGCCGCCCTCGTGAAGCACGATCTCGATCTCGAGCCGGGCGAAGGACGCACGCTCATCCGCGTGGAGAACCCCGATCTCGCGATGGCGGCGGTTCTGGAATTGTTCGTGCCCCCGCTGCCGACTCCTGCCCCCGGAGTCGATCCCACGGCAACGGTCGCGACCGATGCCGTGCTCGGCGATGGCGTGGCGATCGGCACCGGCAGCGTGATCGGCCGGCGCGTCTCGATCGGGGCCGGCTCGGTCATCCACCCGAACGTGACCATCCTCGAGGACTCGAGCATCGGAGCCGGCTGCACACTCTGGCCCGGCGTGGTGATCCGCGAGCGGTGCGAGATCGGCGACGGCTGCATCCTCCACCCCAACGTCGTCATCGGCTCCGACGGCTTCGGCTATCGCCCCGCGCCCGACGGAATTTCGCTCGTCAAGATCCCCCACATCGGCACGGTCCGCCTCGGCCGGGCCGTCGAACTCGGCTCCGGTACCTGCGTCGATCGCGGCAAGTTTGCCCAGACGGTGATCGGCGACGGCACGAAGATCGACAACCTCTGCCAGATCGCCCACAACTGCCGCATCGGCCGCTGCGTGATCATCGCCGGCATGACCGCCCTCGGTGGATCCGTAGTGGTCGAGGACGGCGCGCAGATCGGCGGCAACACCGCGATCAAGGAGCATTGCAAAGTCGGCGCGGGCGCGCAGCTCGCCGGCGGCGCCGGCCTGATGCACGACATCCCGCCGGGCGAGCAGTGGTTCGGCATCCCCGCCCGCAAGGCCACCACCGCCTTCCGCGAGCTCGCTGCACTTCGCAAGCTCCCCGACGCGCTGCGAAAGAAAACGCTGCGCCCGGCTGGATCCAGGCGCAGCAAACGGACGGCCGCTGACAAAGCTTCAAGAAGGGTTCTGGGAACTGACGGACGACTACCCAAACTCAGCGAGCCATGAATATAACCACAACTCGGACACAAGACCATGACATACATCACCACTGCACTTACCGGATCACGGTGAAGGACGTGCCGGTCGACGCCTTCTGGTCGATCAGCGTTTAGACTGGTTTGGATACTCCGTTTCCCTCTCTGGTCCTCCGGGCAACGAAGTGGCCCTGGTTGGTGCGCTCTTTGACTTTAACATGGGAATCCACACCGGGTCGGCGTACGTGTTCCGGAACAACGACGGTCTCTGGCAGCAGGACACCAAGCTCACCGCGAATGACGCCCAGCATTCTGACTGGTATGGCGTTTCGGTTGCCATCAGCGGCGACCCTGGAAGCGAAGTCGCCGTGGTCGGTGCGATCCTGGACGTTCACTTGGGCATCATGTCCGGCTCGGCATATTTGTTCGAGAATCTTGACGGCGTGTGGCAGCAGACTGACAAGATCGTCGCTGACGACCGGGCGGAGGGGGACCAATTCGGGTGGCCCGTCGTGATCAGCGGCGTCGGCGGAGACAAAGAGGCTCTGATCGGCGCAAATTCCGAGTCTAATCAAAACGGCGCCTTAGCGGGATCCGTCTACGCCTTCGACCTGAACTGCCCAATACCTTGCCCGTGGGATTTCAACGATGATGGAAACGTTGCCGTGGTCGATTTGCTGATCTTTCTTACATTCTGGGGGCCGTGCAAAGGCTGTCCCGCCGATTTCGACGGCGACGGTACGGTCGGCGCATCCGATCTCCTCGCCCTGCTCGCCAACTGGGGGCCGTGTCCGTAGCACCAACATGAGTGAGCAATACTGAAAACCCGCCCCGACGACTCGGAGCGAGCGTAGTATTGGGGTAAGCATGGGACACAACGGCAACCCCAACTCGTTGAAGAACTTGGAGCTTGGCCGCTGGAAGCCGGGTCAAAGTGGCAACCCGACAGGTCGGGCAAAGGGCACTGTCTACCCGAGCGAGTTGCTGCACGGTCTGTTGGCGATGGATGATGACGGTACGCCGAAATACACCCGGGGCGACTTGGAGAAGATCGTTGAGGACGAGAATGCAGCGCCGGCGTTGGTGATCGCGGCGCGGTGGATCATCGACGGAATGCGGGATGGACAGCGTTGGGTCGTTGGCAAGGACGGCAAGCTCCAGCCGGCGGCGCTCGATCCGACACCATCACGTGTGCGTGAATCGTTGGCCGATCGATTGGAGGGCAAGCCCGTGCAGAAGTTACAGGTCCAAAGTGATCAAGACTCGCGAACGCCCAAGGATTGGGAAAACGAGATTGTGAAGTTGATCGAGTCGAACCCGACGATACTGGCCTCGGTGGAGATATGGGCGACGTTGTTGCCGCGACTTGCAGAGGGTGGTGACCTTATTGAACGGCTACGACCTCTCCTGGAGGTTCACGCACCCGGTCTGCTGGAACAGGCCGATGCGAAGATAGCGACGTGGCGACGGAAAGTAACGAACTGCGCTCAAGGCGTAGTCGTGAAAGCGCTCCCCGAAGCGACGAACTGATACGATTGAGTAGACGGGCTCAGGGTTGCTCCTGTTCAGTTCTGGCCCGGGACGCGGCATTGATGCTTCCCCTCGTCTCGGCGCCAGAACAGCCCGCCGAGGAAGCATCACCATGTCGAGTACAACCGAACGCAAGAAGAAGGCATCCGAGAAGGCCCTTCCGTCATACCCCGCGCCGTCGCTGCCTGAGCTTCTGATCCAGTATGACGACTGGGTAGGTGCTGCGCGTCTGTTTGCGCGGGATCTGATGCAGCAGCTCTACGAACCACTCGTGCTTGGAACGACCGCGCTGATCGGGACGCTCGATCCGGACAATCTCGTGGTGGTTGAGTTGAAAGCGGCAAAACACCTAGTCGTTCAGATGAAACTTGAGCTTGCGCAAAGGTTGTACGAGTTTGTTATGCCACTGCCATATAGCAATCCGTGCTACAAGCCACGCTTCAACGACCCGCAGGTGATCGAACGATTGGCGATGCGGATCGAGCGTATCAAACGACTGGAAGAGCGCCTTTCACCCCGAACAGAAAGACAGGTCATTTGGAAGGCGCTCGACTACGCATCTGGGCGCCAGTTTGATAGCGCCCATCCGGATGCGATCAAGCGGCTAAGTAGGAGGCGGCACCAAGCAAGGCTGGATAAGTTCACCCCTGAGGAGGGGGAGAAGATCATCGCCGCGATCGACGCACGGGCTGCTGGGAAAAAATGAGAAAATAATACGCGCGCGATACGTGCAGATAGGTGCAGATGTGCGCACGGTACACGTAGATGCGTGCATGGCACACGCAGATAGGCGCACGGTACGCGCAGATACGCGCAGCCTCACGATGGCTGGTGTACAACACGAGAACTCCTATCCCTTAGCTTGCGTCCTACGGACATGAGCACGTGCGCTGAAGCAACAACAGGGGCAATTGCGAGACGGCTCGGCGCGCCGCGCCATCGGATCGACTACGTCATCGAAACGCGCGGAATTGAGCCTGTGCGGAGAATCGGCATCACCCGGTTGTTCGACAGATATGCTCAAACTCGCATTGAAAGTGCATTACTCGAAATCTCAACGCGGGCCAACAAGGCCGGCGTCAGCGCCGACGACAACCTGGACGGCGCCACATTGGGGCCTGCCGCGTGACAGTCGATCCGACCAACACCGATCCGGTACAAGCGGTACTCGATCGCCTTGACGGCGTGAAGATCGAAAGCGAAGGGCAATGGATTGCGCGATGCCCAGCACACGATGACCGTAAGCCTTCACTCTCGATCGGCGTTGGCGATGATGGCCGCGCGTTGCTGAGGTGTCAAGCCGGTTGCAGTATTGACGACGTGCTCGCGGCGATGAACCCGCCGATGACGAAGCCGGAACTGTTTGCCAGCTCCAACGGCTCGGTAACACGTCCGAACGATGAACGCAAGATTGTTGAAACCTATGACTACCGCGACACGTTTGGCGTGTTGCTCTTTCAGGTCGTGCGATACGACCCCAAGGATTTCCGCCAGCGCAGGCCGGACCCCGAAGGCGGCTGGATATGGAACCTCAAAGGCGTTGAGCGCGTCCTGTACCGACTTCAAGAGGTGACTCGTGCGGCAGACGATTGTGTGATCTACGTCTGCGAGGGCGAGAAGGACGCCGATCGACTCGCTGCCGAGGGGATGATCGCCACGTGCAACTCAGGCGGGGCGGGGAAGTGGAAACATACCGACGCCACACCCTTGCATGGTCGCCACGTCGCCATCATTCCAGACAACGAACCATCCGGACACGAACACGCCCAGGACGTTGCCAAACGGTCGCACGGCAAGGCCAAGTCTGTCCGAATCGTCGAGTTGGCTGGCCTGGCCGAGCATGGCGACGTGAGCGACTGGCTCGACGCGGGCAACGACCCCGAGGATCTGGACCGCATAACGGCCGAGGCCGCGAAGTGGGTTCCTGAAACCGATTTGGCACGAGCCACGCCTGAGCCCTACCGGGCCGGGGAGTCGATGCGCGCCATCAACCGAATGTCCAAGACCGCTCGCCAGCTTCGTGAGATGGGCAGCACCCTGGCCGAGATGGTCGCGGAATGGCTCGATCGTCGAGGGCCGGAGACGCTGGAAGGTATCTCGTTTCCGATTCCGTATGCCGCCGCCGCCATCGGTGTATCACGCAGCCACTTCCACCGGCTCGGCCAGATCGGGCGCGTCCGCAGGTGTTGCGCAGCGCGCAACACCCCCCTAGCGCTGTCAGATCGAGCGATTGTGCCGTTGGCCCGGCTATTGTCGGACCGCCCCGAGGCGATACCAGAAGCGGTCAAGTCCGCTAGCGAACTGGTCAAGGCTGAATCTAAACGCAAGGGCCTCGACAAAGCCAAGCCCGTCAACAAGAAACACACGACCGCCGCCGTTGACGAGATCCTTGGGCCAGTCCAGAAGCACACGCCTGTCCGGCGCAGACCAGCCGCCGATCCCGACACCGCCGCCTGTCAAGGTGTCCGCGAACAGATATCCGTATTGGCCGACGCCGCCGCCGTCATTAGCACCATTCCGTCCGACGTACGGGCCATGATCCTTGAGTTAGCAAAGCATCGTTGGTGCCGCCAATGATCGACCTTCGCGTCAATTCGCCGTTGCTGACCGGGGCCGAAGTCGCCTGTTATCTGAGACTCAGCGCGCCGGATGACGACGCCGATGCCGTGGCCCGAGCTGTCCGATGCGTTCACAAACTCGTCCGCGACGGCAAGCTGCGGCCAGTCAAGCCGGGGCGGGAGTACGTTTTCGCCTTGGCCGAGTTGGACCGCTACGTTCGGGACGAGACAGAGAACTTCGAGCCCCAAGAAAATGCACACTAGACCCTTGACAGGTCCGGCCGATAGAGTACCGTTCGTTTGTCGGTTCCAGCAAACCCGACGAAAACTTAGGTCAAGCCGTCCCGCCGTAGGTGTTCCTTGCTGGAACCGACTCCTGCGGGGGGGCGGCCTTTGGAGGTTCCAGCATGAAAGCGCGAAAAGTCACCCTGATAAAGCGGCCCGTAAAACTGCCCGGGGGTGAAACGGTCCGGTATTGGACCTCGAAATGGTCGGACGCCAACGGCAAAGATCGGTACCGATCGCATGGTCGCGTAGGCGTCGTCCTGGCCGAAGATGCGAAACAAGCGAATCGTGATCTGGCACAGGCGCTAGGGCTTGGCAAGGTCCGGGTCCGGCATCAGAAGACCACGCTCGCGGCGTTTCTTGAGGCCGATCGCGCGGCGATCAAGTTCGAATCCAAGCCGTCCACGATCGTTGCCCATAAAGGCGTCAGTACCCACCTCATCACGGTCTTTGGCGGGGACACCAAACTGGACGAGATCACCGAGGACCATGTGGCCCGACTCAAGAACTGGTTATCCAAGCCCCACGTCATAAACGGCCGCAGGCTGTCGCCATGCTCTAAGGCCACGGTTCGCAAGTCGATCGTCACGGCCAAGGCAATGTTCAATCGCGCGATGGACCGTGACAAGCCGCTGGTCGACCGCAACCCGTTCCGTGGGAAGCTGACGAGGGTCCAATCGAAGCAGATGCGGATATTCAGCCGCGAGGAGATCGACGCCCTGATCGAGGTAGCGCCGACTTTGTGGTGGCAAGCGTTCATCAAGCTTGCGTTCACTTCCGGCATGCGGTTGGGCGAGTTGTTGCACACGACCTGGAGCGATGTCGATGAGGCTACCGGGTACATCACCGTCAGCGCCAAACGACCGGGTCAATTCCAGGCGGGAGGCCGGTCCTACCCGATCTTGCCGTTCTCGTCCAAGAGTCACAAACCGCGGCGAGTACCGTTACACCGTGAGGCCGCGACGTTGCTCCGGCGCCTCAAGATGATGAGCGGCGGCTCGATTTACCCATTCCTCAGCCTGCAACGGCTGGCGATCCTGGCCGCGACCGAGGACGTGAGCGAGGAGATCTTGGCGAACCGGCTCGTCAACAACGTGCTGCGGAAATTCCGGCAGCTCCAGCGGTATGCTCGAGCCCGCCTGGCAGATCAACGGGGAGTGGACGTCGACAGGGTCGAGTGGGCGATCGGCTCCGTCCACGACTTGAGGCGCAGCTTTGCGACCCACATGGCGCCGCATGTGAGCATGGTCGAGTTGCAACACCTCATGGGCCATGCGAACATCGGCACGACTCAGATGTTCTACTGCCAAGTCTCCGATGACCTGGGCGACAAGCTGAAAGTCGCTTTCGGCTAATTTGATGTGCATTCGAGTGTGCAATCAGGTGACGACATGCCCGAAAACGGCCTTCAGGTGAAGATACCGCAGATTGCAACGTTCGTGCTCTCGGACTTCCAGACCAACTGCTTCGTGGTGACCACGCCGGGGGACGTGGACTGTTGGATCGTGGACTGCGGCTTCGAGCCGAACGCGATGCTGGATCACGTGACCGAATCGGGGCTCAAGCCGATCGCCCTGTTGTTGACGCACACCCATTCAGACCATATTGCGGGCGTAGATGCGGTGCTGAGCCGTTTCGGGGCGATGCCGATCTACGTCCACGAGGCCGAGGCCGGATTCTGTAGCGATCCGATGCTGAACCTTTCGGCCTTGATGGGCATGGAGGTGCGGGTGACCGAGCCGGACCATCCGCTCACCGATGGCGACCGCTTGTCGCTGAACGGCACGGTCTGGCGCGTGGTTCACGCGCCCGGCCACAGCCCGGGCGGTGTCTTATTCGTTCATGATGAGTCCAACCAGGCGATCGTGGGTGACACGCTGTTTATGGGCGGGATCGGCCGGCACGACTTCCCGACCTCCAACGTCCAAGACCTGCGTCGGACGATCAGTGAAGTGCTCATGTCTATGCCGGATGAGATGGTCATCCACCCGGGGCACGGGCCGAGCACGACGATCGGCCACGAACGCCGGACCAATCCGTTCGTGGTGCAGGGGTTCTGATGGTGTGGACGCCGATTACCAAGCGCGTGGAAATGCTTGCCTGACCGGCTCAGTTGACACAACCGCCGCGGATTTACGACGGTATCCACAGCGTCGTACACAGCGTCCGCGGCCGTGTGTCGATAGTCCCGTCGGTCGGGAACCGGGAGATCACGATGCAGTGTCCGCAATGCAGCTCAGCGCTGGAGCCGTTCGAGTACGAAGGTGCGCCGATTCATGGCTGCAACACGTGTGGCGGCGAGTTCATCGGCGCCCAAGACTTGGGACACATCGTGCGCCTCCGACAGGAGCGGTTCAGCGCCGAACTGCAAGCAGCGCTGGCTGAACGCCAGCCGAGCTTCGGCGTGCCGGAATCGGAGACGGCTCGGGCGCTGTGCTGCCCCGGCTGTGGTGAGTCGATGCGGGTGGCGAACTACGGCGGCGACAGCGGCGTGTTTGTCGATCGCTGCGAGCGCTGTCAGGGTATCTGGCTCGATCAGCAGGAGCTGGAGAAGATCCAACTCCTGACCGAGCGCTGGGCCGACGAGGCACCCCAACAGTTGCGAGCGCTTTCCAACGAGCTCGAAGCCGCCCGCCAAGCCGCGGCTGCGCAGACCAACAGCGCGTTCTCCGGCTCACGGTTCGCGTTCGTCAACGCGGTGATCAATCGCCTCCTCGACGCCGCGTAAGTCACAATCGATCGTGAGTCTGACCGCGGCGTTTGCGCATGCGCGCAGCGGTACGCTGTGGTACACTATTGACATGATGCAATGGGCCACACGACGTGCGCCACAGGTAGTGGCAACGATTCTGCTGATAGTCTGCTTCGGCAATCCAGCGGCTCATGCGCAGGATAATGCTGAACCGGCAACGACTCAACCTGACTCGCCCCGCACGAACGACCCGACCGAGGCGATCCGCGTCATGACATTCAACATCCGTTACGGCACGGCGCCGGACGGTGAGAACGCCTGGCCGCATCGACGCGACATGGTCTTTGACGTCATCCGCCACCATGAGCCGGACGTCATTGGAATGCAGGAGGTCTTGAAAGGTCAGCTCGATCAGTTGTTGCGAGCGCTACCGGAATTCAAATCCCTGGGCGTGGGTCGGCGAGACGGGATCGCCATCGGCGAGTTCGCGCCGATCCTGTACCGCGTCGATCGGTTCGAGGTATTGGAGCACGGCGAATTCTGGCTCTCGGATACGCCGACCGTGCCCAGCTCAACGTCATGGGGCAACACCATCCCGCGCATCTGTACCTGGGCGCATCTGCGCGATC
>JAZFYE010000253.1:0-24596 GCA_036475395.1 Phycisphaerales bacterium | reverse complement strand
AATGGCGGTCTCGTGGCGGACACGGTTTTTTACATACGTCAGCCGACACCGCCAGACACCGCCAACGTCCCCCCGCGTGCGCGTGCGCGCGCGAGGAAAACCAAGCAACGCGATCGCGGGTTCAACTACCGCCAATTCGCCGCTGCGCTCAACCCGGAACTGTTGGCCAAGCTCCAAACGCCACGACCGCTCGTGACGGAAAAAAGGGGCGGGTCTGAGGGGAGCAAGCCATGATCGCCGCGGCAGCCGTCGAATACTTCCCCGGCACGTCGGAGCCGGTTCCCAAGCTGCTGACGGCGCTCGAAGCGTGCCGGTTCCTGCGGCTCGACATAGGCCGTGACACCGAGGACGCGATGCTGCGGGCGTTGCAGCGCCTCGTGGAGCGTCGGCTGATTCGCCCGGCGATCCACGTCGGCAAGCGGTATTACGCTCGTGAAGAGCTGGTCCGCTACATCGACACGCTGACCGAGGAATACGCCGATGCGGGCTGACCATCGGATTCCTGATCCGAGTGTGGATCGCGCCTCGCGTTGCCGCCAGGGCGGTTCTCGTGCGGCCAGATCGGGTCGTGTGTCCTGGAGTGTGTCTTGATGCGAGCCGGAAACGCTCAACGCCTGGCCGAAGTCGAGGCCGAGCTGCGGACGCTGGGCCACGGTGTGGAGCCCCGTGAGGCCGCGAAACAAATCATCACGTTGCTCAACGAGCGCGATCGGCTCCGCGGTAGTTGGTCGCGGACGTGCCTCGTCTGTGGTGATTCATTCCCCACGAGCCGAGCGCATGCGCAGTATTGCGGTGATCGGTGCCGGCAACGTGCGCGCCGTCAACCTGTCACGGATAGCGTCACGGCTTCCGGATCGGTACGGCCCGCCCACGGCGATACGGCATCGAGGGGGCAATCGGGCGGGTCAACGACAGCGACGGCCACAGCGGGCCAGGGGGCGGCCACGTGAGAGTGCATGGCGACGTGGTGGATCAGCGAGCGCAGATCGGCAGCGGCGCCGCGCGGAATTGGGCCAGGCCGGCGTCAACCGCGCCACACCCATCCCCGTCTGCCCCACTGCGGGCATCGGCTACCGCTTTCGCGGGGCTTTGGCTGCTGCCTTGTCTAGCGTGTGGCGAATCCAAGCGGAGAGGGTTCGGTCGTCGCGGTCGGCTGTCTTGGACCACTGGACGATCTGATCGGGCGATACCCGGATATTGAGCTGGTCGCTGAGCTGTTCCTTCGGCATGGCTGTGCAGTGTATAGACAAATGTGAGAATTATCAAGTCCCAGGGGTTGACACGCCAAAGTGTCTTGTCTATACATTGTATATATGATTCAACAACCCTTATTGGAGACTCGACCGATGACACAGCAACTATACATCGAAGCACGAGTCTGGAAGCACCCATCATCGCGCCGGCCGAGGCTTCAACGAACAACACCGGCGCCATGGCGGCATGAAAGGAACAACGATGACCAAGATTACACTACATAAAGTCAAACGGAAGCGCGGGTCCGTGTGGATGCTGCGCTGGTACGACTCGCGCGGACGCCGATGCGGCGAGACGATCGGCAAGGTCGGCGTGATGACGAAGCGCCAAGCCGAGGCGATACGTCGAGATCGCCAGGGCAAGACTGACAACGGCCTGGCGACGCTGGATCGGCCGGAGCGGATGACGCTCGCCGACTTCATCGAGCACGACCAGGAGACGATCAAGCCCGACGTGAAAGGCGCGACGCTGCATGAATACAAACTGGCTTGGGATCATGCCAAAGCAGCAATCGGCGGTGAAGCACTGCTGACACGAATAGGCTGGGCGGAAGTGTCTGCGGTCAAGCAAAGGCTTGTCGATCGCGGATGCCGAACTGCGACAATCCGTAAGACGATCGTCACGCTCCGAGCGACATTCAACCGGGCGCTCAAGCAAGGCTACGTCATTACAAATCCGTTCGCCGAGCAACGGCTGCCGAAGGTTCAGAGCAAACAGAAGCGTATCTACACCCACGAGGAAGTCGCGTACGTGGTCAAGGCCGCTCCCGACCTATGGTGGGAAGCGTTCATCACGCTGGCCGTCACGAGCGGCCTGCGCAAGTCTGAGCTACTGAATCTGACGTGGCGGGATATTGACTTCGATGCCAAGACGGTGACGGTCTCAGCGAAGCGAGCAGCGACCTTCAAGGTCGGCGACATCGAGTATCCGATCCTGGCGTGGTCGGCGAAGTCAGATCAAGAGCGGTCCGTTCCGATCCCGGATGACACGTTGGCGCTGTTGCAGCGGCTCCAAGTCAAGTCAGGCGGCTCGCTCTATGTGTTCGTGTCGCTGGCACGGCTGCAAACGATCAACCATCACATCGAGAGCGGCGCGCTGCGGGCGAAGATGGACCTCGTGAACAACCTCCTGCGGCAATTCATCGCGATACAGGTACAGGCGCGGAAGCTCCTGGCCGAACATCGCCGCGTCAAGGTTGAGAAGGTCGATTGGCCGCTCGGCTGCCTACACGACCTGCGCCGCACCTTCTGCACTTGGACCGCTGAGACGGTCAAGATGAGCACCCTCCAGAAGTGGGCGGGCCATGAGGACATCAGCACGACGGCGGTCTACTACTGTGACACGACCGCCGATGAAGCCGATCGCCAACGGAAAGCGATGGCGGTCTCGGCGTGACTTTCAGGACACACATAGGACACACCTTCAAGTCGTTGTCCTGAGAATCGCCGTTCCTGAACGCCCCGAGCAGGATTTGAACCCGCGACCTGCGGTTTAGAAGACCGCTGCTCTATCCAGCTGAGCTACCGGGGCTGGCGATGCCTATCTTATCCGTCTCTGGATCGGCGTCGTATTGGGTCGAGCCGGCGTGAGATTCACGCCTTGTGCAGGGCCTTGACGATTCCTTTGACCGGTCAAGGAGTGAATCATGACGGTCGAACAGCGCTTGAAGCGTCTGGAAACGCAAACGCGTCGGATGAGGTGGGTCGTGCTCGTGCTGCTGATGATCGCCGCGGGGGCGGTGATATTCTCAGTGACGCAACGTGAAGATATTCCCGGAGTCATCCGCGCCCGGAGCTTCGAGGTGATTGGCGAGAACGGTAAAGTTGCCGCGAAGATGGGTCATGCCCTCAACAACGGCGGCGTATGGATCTTCAACGCCGATGGATATTCGACGGTCTTTCTGACGACGGATGACTTCGGCGCCGGCTCGGTGGCGACGTTCAACGGCAAGGACCCCCGAAAGCCGGAAGGCACCGTGTTGTTTAGTTTGGCGAGCGACGATGGCGCTCAAGCCGTGATGAGGATCCTTAGCGAGCACGGGCACGGGTTGAAGCTCGTTGGTGACGACGGAACCGGGGCGGGCGGTCGGATCGAGACGATTGATAACGATGCGACCGTCATCGCATCCTGGCCCGTAGACCGGTGAAGCAACTGGCATGAAGCAGCCGCGACCCTCGTAGCCGACCGCGAAGAACCTTGTTGGGCGCAGACGAGGACGCGGTGCGGCTGAAGCGCCCGGCGTAGGTCCGATATCAGACGCTATGTGATGTTTACTGTCGTCTGATGACGTGGCGGGTCTTGGTTTGCAGCGATTCGATACGTTGCGTATACCCATCCGGCCAGACGATGACGGTGGCGACATCGATAACGTCGGCGGGAAGGCCGAAGTGCGCGTACGGCGCAATCGAGGCTTGGTATCCGCCGGTGTATATCCAGCGCCGCTGGGCGCCGTTGGGATAGGTCAGTTCGATACGACTACCGAGTCCGCGGTGGTTGCGCGATGTTTCTCGCTCGTCTCGCAACTCGATGCTGAGCCAGTTACCGCCGGGATGGTCGTTGCGGAGCACGCGAATGGGCCCGTTGAGTTCACTGACGATGACATCGATATCTCCATCGTGGTCGAGATCGCCGAACACAGCGGCCCGATCACGATGCCGCTCGTTGAGAAACGAACCGATCTGCGGTTCGGTACGGCGAGCGAATCGTCCACCGTCGCGCTCAAACAGCAAGGGCGTTTGCTCGTAGTCCGAGTCCATCGCGTCCATGGTGGCTTGCGGGTATACGTGCGAGTTGAACATGAGCAGATCCTCGTCGCCGTCGAGATCGAAGTCGAAAAACCCGCACGACCAGCCGAGGTAGGGGCGGCTGGTCAGAGCCAATCCGAACTGCTGGGTTCGATCATCGAAGAACGTGCCGTCGAGGCTGAGGTGAAGCGTATTGGTATCACTGGAGAAATTGGTGGTGAACAAGTCGGGGTAGCCGTTAGCGTCCACGTCGGCGACGGCAATGCCCATCGTCGCTTGTTCGCCGCCGTCAATGTTGGCGGCTATCCCGCTGAACACACCGCGCTCTTCGAAACGCTTCGCGCCGAGATTGTGAAACAGAAAATTGGTCATCGAGTCGTTGCCGACAAAGATGTCCTGGCGACCGTCGGCGTCGAAATCAATGATGATCACCCCGAGTCCGTAACCGGGCTGGGCGGCAAGACACCCGGCGGCGGCGGTGATATCTCGGAACGTTCCGTCGCCCAGGTTCTCGTACAGGATGTCGTGCTGGGCGGGCAGCCCATGCGGCCCGGCCATCACTTCCACTCCTTTGAAGTGTGAACGCCCCGGCGGGTTGGCCGCATCGAATTCGAGATAGTTGACGACAAAGAGGTCGAGATCGCCGTCGTTGTCGATGTCGCCGAACGCGCAGCTCGTACCCCAGCGCGAATCACCGACGCCTGCGCGTTTGGTAACGTCGGCGAATCGCCCTTCCCCATCGTTGCGCAGCAGCACGTTCGGGCCGTAGCAGGTCACATACAGATCGTCGAGTCCATCGCCGTCGTAGTCGCCGACGGCCACGCCCATCGCCCACCGCGTCAGGTGGATTCCGGCGGCCCCGGTCACGTCCTTGAAGCGCAGGCCGCCCAAATTCTCGTAGAGACGGGATCCGGGTCCGTTCTCCGGATCGCTCAAGGTTGCGCCGTTGGCCACGAAGAGGTCGAGGTCGCCGTCGTTGTCGAAGTCGATGAGCCCCAGTCCGCCGCCATTGACCTCCAGGATCTGGGTGGAAGGCTGCGTGCCGGAGGTCGTGGTCAGGTTGATTGAGGTTTCGCCGAGGAGGGTAGAGAAGCCCAAGACCGGTTCGTTGCTCGGTGCCTGCGAATCCTCGCCGGCGCAGTTCGCGAGCAGTGCTGCGCAGACGGCCAGACAACTAAATTGGGCGCAGGGCCGGAGGGGGCTCATCGTCCTTGCCCCGGAAGCCCGCGACGTTGCTCGGCTCGTTGCTGCCAGAGTCGGTATTGCTGGAAAGCTTCTTCTGCGGCCTTAGGCTCACCGAGCCGGTTGAGCACGAGATGGAGCTTGTAGTACGCGGCGTAGTGTTGGGGCCAAAGGTTGGTCGCAGTTTGCAGATGGATCTTGGCGGATTCAAGCTGTTCCCGGCGTATGTACAGGTCGCCCAAGCGCGCGTGCGCCTTGGCCACGTCCCTCTGTCGCCTCGGATTGTCGGATTGGAGGTCAATGGCTTTGCGGAATCGACGCTCCGCCTCGTCGAGCTGATCGGCATCCATCGCCAGCAGCCCGAGCGCGAAATGCGAATCGCCCTCGGTGGGGGCGAGGCGCAGGTGCTCCTGGAAAGCCGTTCGCGCCTGTTCCGTCTCGCCGAGGTAGTACAAGCACCAGCCGAAGAAGTGATACGTGGGATGGAACTGCGGGCTGAACTCCGCGGCTTTCGCGAAGTGCGGTCGGGCCAGGGCGTAGCGCTTCTCCCGGTGATAGGTCAGGCCAAGGAGGAACTGGGCCTGGCCGGAGTCCGGATTCTGCTGGAGGTAGCCAGTCACGCGGTCCCGAGCGAGGCCGAGCTGGTTCTGAGAAATGAGGGCGAAGATTGGTTCTAGATCGGGGTTCAGGGTGGCGGAGGGAGCGTCCGCCGTGGCTTGACCGGGGTCGCCTTGATCCCGACAGCCGGCCGCCATGAGCAGAAGCATGACCGCCAGGGTCCCCAGGTTCATGTTTGAGAGAATGACCCTTCTTTGCACCTGCAGCCTATTCCGTGACGAACCTAGGACAAGACCCACCGGCCGGCGATGCTCTGAGTGTATTCGGGGCGGAAACCCAGCGGGAGCCCGGGCCGGTCCGGGCCGCATCGGCATCCGAATTCACCATCCTGCCATTGCAAAAAAGGAATGGCATCCGCGGCCGGAACGAGGTAGAGTGCTTTTGCCGGGTACGCCCCCGCCGCTGTCGATGAGCCTGCGGCGGCGAACATGGAACTGAGTCAAAGCCAGCACAAGCGGGTCATCTGGCGCCACCCGTTTTCTATTCAATATGATGATCGAGAGGAGCAGGATCGTGCTAGGTCAGCGAGATCACAGGTCAGTTCAAGGCAAGTACAGGTCTGGTATACGCGGTCGTCTCTGGGTCGGGCTGACAATTCCAATGACATGTATTTTGATGGTGGGAACGCCCGCGGTCGTGGTCGACTCCGCCCGCGCTGGGGGACTCGTTGCCCAGCCGGCCTCGGGTGAGCCATTGTTGGGGCTAACCCCGAAGCAGCTCGATCGATTCTTCATCGGAAAGGAGCGATTCCAGCATGTCCTGACGGTAGAGGAGGGGCTGGGGCCGATTTTCAATCAGGACAGTTGCGGCAGCTGCCATAACAACCCGGCCCCTGGCGGGACGGGCACGGTGACGGTTACCCGGGCCGGGCTGCTCGTCCGAGGCGTATTCAATCCGCTGGAGGACTTTGGCGGATCGCTGTTCCAGCAGGAGGCCAACGAAGAGGAGTGCGCTGAGGTCGTGCCGCGGGAAGCGAACGTCATTGCACACAGGGTGACCAACTCCGCGCTGGCGTTTGGTTTGATTGAAGCGATTCCGGACGCGGTGCTCCAGGATCTGCAAAGCAATCCGCCCAACCCCCTCGTGCGAGGGGTCGTCCACATGGTCGGGGCGTTCGAGGATCCGCCGGGCAGCCCTCTGCGGGTGGGGCGCTTCGGTTGGAAGGCGCAGGTGGCGACGGTGCTCACGTTCTCCGCCGATGCCTCAAACAATGAAATGGGGCTGACCAACCGTTTCCTGCCCGATGAGCAGGATCCCAACGGAATGTTCCCGCCGGACTTGGAGGACTGCGATACCGTTCCCGACGATCCCTACGAGGACAGTTTCGACCTGGGCAACGGTATCGACAAGGAGTTCATTGACGTTGTCACCGATTTCCAGCGTTTCCTGGCCCCGCCTCCTCAGACACCCAAGTCAGGCATGACGGGGGAGGCCCTTTTTATGGCCATCGGCTGCGGCGACTGCCATTTCCCTTCCTTCACCACTGCTGACGACCCGGAGCTGGAGGAAGCCTTGCGCAACAAGGAGGTCAGGCCCTACGGCGACTTCCTGCTGCATCACATAGGCGGGCTTGCCGACAACATTCAGCAGGGTGACGCAGGAATCGGGCAGATGAAGACGGCGCCGCTGGCGGGAATCAGAACCCGCGACCCGATCATTCACGACGGTCGCGTGGCCGGCTTCTTCTTCAGGCATCGCATCGAGATCGCCGTCGCGTATCACTGCTACAAGGACAGCCAGGGCCGGGCATCCGCGCAGCTGTTCCTCAACGGACTCGATCCGGAGTTTTGTGATTCCGACCCCGATATTCCGCCGTGTCCGGACTGTCCGGCGCCGCCCAAGGGGGGACTCACGGCCGAAGAGCGAGCGATGGTCATTGACTTCCTGGCGTCGCTGGGGCGGCGTGAGTTCAACCATGCCGACGTCAACGACATCGACGACGACGTCGAGCTGGACGACTTCCTTATCTTTGCATTGTGCTTCGGTGGCGGGCCCTACACGCCCGATGACCTATGTGCCATCGACGACGTGGACCAGGACGGCGACGTCGACCTCGACGACTTCGACGTCTTCCTGACCGTGTACGGCGGCCCGCAGACCGACTGCAATGCCAACGGCGTCTTGGATATCATTGACATCATCAACGGAACCAGTGAAGATGCCGATGGCGACGGCCTCCCGGATGAGTGCTGCACCGGCGACATCGATGGCGACGGAATCGTCGGTTCGGTCGATCTTCTTATACTGCTTGTAGCTTGGGGTCCCAACCCCCTGCATCCGGCCGACTTCAATGGAGACGGAGTCGTCGGCGCATCGGATCTCCTCACCTTGCTCGCCAACTGGGGGCCGTGTCCCTGATAAAGAATAAGGGTTCATCGCCAACGCCGTGGGGGGGGTCCGGGTCAACTGTGGTCGTGTTGCTAAGACGCGAACCGGAACACGAGAATCTCTCTGGACGCTTCAAACAGGACAGCACCATGCCAATGACGTATCAAGCAGCTTCAGTCTGCACAGCATTCATGTTGGCCGCCGGAGCGTTTGCCGGCGATTGGATTCAATTCACCAACGAAACCTCCAAACGGCTCGTCGCCTCGCCGGGGCTTGGCATCAACGACACTGAAGAAAAGGACTACGCCTGGGGTGATGTCGATCGTGACGGTGACATCGACCTGGTCGTGGTCCGCAAGGAGATCGGCAGTACGGAGGGAAGACGCCGCAACGTCCTGTTCATGAACGAGGATGGCGTGCTCACGGATCGCACCAACGACTATGCGACCGCTGCCGACGACGGCGGTCAGGGCTTCCTTGACCTCACCAACGACCGCGATGTGGCCCTGGTGGATGTGGACGGCGACGGCTGGCTGGACATCGTTACGGTGACGACCTACGGCCAGGGTCTGCCCAAGACCATCTCCCATCCACGGATTTACCTCAACTTGCAGGAGGTAGAGGGCGTTTGGCAGGGCTTCCGATATGAGGAGGCACGATTTCCCGAGCTGGTCATCACGCCGAGTTTCTGCGGCGTTGGGTTCGGCGACGTCACCGGCGATGAGGCGCCGGACCTCTTCTTTAACGATTACGACAATAGCCTCGAGAATCGGATCCTGATCAATAACGGCAACGGCTTCTTCACCGACGAGACGGAGGCGCGCTTCGCCGGCAACGAGGACTTTCTCACCGCCACCTTCTCAGTGCATTCCGTAATTGCGGATCTGAACCATGACGGCTATAACGACATCATCAATGATCTTGCCCTCGATCCCTACCAAACGGACATCGCGTACAACGATCCCGGCAACGAGGGGTTCTTCACCAGAGCCAATACCGAGACCGTTTCTGCGGGCACCCCCTATTTCGTCGCGGTGGGCGATCTGAACAACGACGGTTTGCTGGACGTCGTGGCGGCTGATGATGGGGCCGACCGGTACCTTCTGAATCAAGGCAACGGCGCCGATGGAAAGGCCAATTGGTTTCCCCTTACGCTTCCCAACAGTAGCAACGGGTTCGACAACAACACGGTCATCGCTGACTTGGATAACGACGGCTGGAGCGACATCCTGATCGCTGATGTGGACGTGGACCTGCCGAGTTGCGGGAACCGGCTCGATATCCACCACAACCTCGGCGGCCCGCCCAACGTGACGTTCCAGGAGGATGTCGGTAACCTGCCGACGAACAGCAACGGTCCGCTGCGGGGAACCCATGACGTGGCCGTCTTTGACATTGACGGCGACTGCTGGCTGGACCTGGTGATCGGAACCTGCACCGGGACGACCGTGTGGATCAACCAGGGCAAAGGCAACATCTGCTCCTCCTGCACCGGTGACCTCAACGGCGACGGCACCGTCGGAGCCTCCGACCTGCTCACGCTGCTCACGGCGTGGGGGCCGAACCCCGGGCACCCCGCCGACTTTGACGGCGACGGCACCGTCGGCGCCTCGGACCTCCTCATCCTGCTCGTGAACTGGGGACCGTGCTCATAGGAGAGAAACGGTCGGCCTGAGGTGCTTTGCCAAGGACATTCCCAGCCCCGGGCGAATGCTCGGGGTTTTCTTGCGCAAACAATCGGTCGTCGGCGACTGAAGGGGCCGGCTTGTCGTCGCGTCGCTGAGGATCGTCTCAAAGTGCGCGCGCAGATACCGATTCACCGACGCTCGCTGCTGTCTGTATACTGTCGCCGTGCAATACGGGTTCGTCATCGATCAAACGCGGTGCATTGGCTGCCACGCCTGCACCGTCGCTTGCAAGGCCGAGAACGACGTTCCGATCGGCAACTTCAGGACGTCGGTCAAGTACACCGAGCTCGGTCAGTTCCCTGATGTCCGCAGACACTTCGCCGTACTTCGGTGCAACCAGTGTTCCGACGCGCCGTGCGTCACGATCTGTCCCGTCAATGCACTTGAGAAACGCCCGGATGGAATTGTCGACGTCGATCGCGACGCCTGCATCGGTTGCCGCGCATGTATGCAGGCCTGCCCCTATGATGCGCTGTATCTCAACGATGATCTCGGCGCCGTCGAGAAATGCCACTTCTGTGCCCACCGAATCGAAAAGGGACTCGAACCTGCCTGTGTCGTCGTCTGCCCGGTGCAAGCGATCATTCCCGGCGATCTCGATGATCCCAATTCCAAACCGGCGCAGATCATCGCGGACAACGACACCAAAGTTCGCCGACCCGAGCAAGGCACAGGCCCCAATGTTCACTACCTCGGCGCTGACGATGTCTCGCTGAATCCGGGTCATGCCTCTCGCCCACCGACGTATCTGTGGAGCGATCGGCCGCCGCACAAAGGCGAGTCCTGGCCGGCGTCAGTCCCAACGGTGCTGGACGCAACGACCACCCTCGACGTCGGACATCGTGTGGAATGGGGTTGGGCGGTCTCGCTGTACTTGTTGACCAAATCAATCGCCGCTGGCGCCGCCATGCTCGCGCCGTTCGCTGCCGCCTTCGGCATGACCGGCTTCGCCGCCTCCTATCTGCCGGAGATCCTCGCCCTTGTCCTTCTTGCTGTCACATGCTTTTTGCTGGTTGAAGACCTCGCCCGACCGATGCTGTTCTATCGTCTGTTGACCATGCCTAATTGGAACAGTTGGCTTGTTCGCGGCGGGATCATCCTCGGCGTCTTCGGACTCCTCATCAGCTTCGGGATTGTGTTGCGCGTGTTGCACCTGCAAACCGCAGCGAACGCGTTCCGCTTGCTCTCAGCGGTCACCGCTTCAGCGGTGGCCGGCTACACCGCATTCCTCTTTGCCCAATGCAAGGGCCGTGATCTTTGGGAGAGTCCACTGCTTCTGCCGCACCTGCTCGCCCAGGCGACCCTGTGCGGAAGCGTCTGTTTTCTGCCCTTCGCCGCCTCGAGCCTTGCCCTCAAGCTCGTTGTGGTCATCAGCATCGTGGCCCACCTGCTCTTGTCCTTAGTTGAGCGCTTTCGCGCGCAACCCACCGAAAACGCCAAGCAAGCAGCCGGCTTCCTTTCGACCGTAACCCTCGGTCCGCTTTCCGCTTTCCGCGACGGACTGATCATCAGCGTGATCGTGTCGCTCGTCCTCATCTTCATACTTCCCGAGGCTGTCTTCGTCCCCGCACTCTTCGGCTTGTACCTCTATGAACATGCGTACATCCGCGCCGCCCAGCTCCCACCCCTCTCCTAATCCCTCATCCCTCATGCCTTACGACTTCTCCATCACGCCGCTCGAATCCTTCCCGCCCATTGATCAGTGGGACGATTGGGTCGAGTACGACGCCGCCGCCTGGCCCAAGAAGGTCCAGAAGCGGTACATGCTTGTGCCGACCACCTGCTTCAACTGCGAAGCGGCCTGCGGGCTCGTCGCCTACATCGACAAAGACACGATGCAGGTGCGCAAGCTCGAAGGGAATCCGCACCATCCCGGCTCACGCGGAAGAACCTGCGCCAAGGGGCCGGCCACGATCAATCAGATCAACGATCCGCAACGTATTCTCTATCCACTGAAGCGCGTCGGTCCGCGCGGCTCCGGCAAGTTCGAGCGCACCACCTGGGATGAAGTGCTCGACACGTTCGCCGCCAAAATCCACAAAGCGCTGCTCCAAGACCGGCGCAACGAAATCATGTACCACGTGGGTCGGCCCGGCGCGGACGGCTACATGGATCGCGTCCTTCAGTCCTGGGGGATTGACGGCCACAATTCGCACACCAACGTCTGCTCATCCTCGGCGCGCCTCGGTTATGCGCTGTGGTCCGGCGCTGATCGACCTTCGCCCGATCACGCCAACGCCAAGTTCATCCTTCTGCTGTCTGCGCATCTCGAGACCGGTCATTACTTCAACCCGCACGCGCAGCGCATCATCGACGCAAAGTCCCAAGGCGCCAAAATCTGCGCCATCGACGTGCGTCTCTCCAACACCGCTTCCATGGCCGACTATTGGCTCGCGCCCTGGCCCGGCACCGAAGCCATGCTCTTGCTCGCCTTCGCGCACGTGATATTGCAAGAAGGCCTCTTCGACCGTTCGTTTCTGGAGCAATGGGTCAATTGGCGAGACTTCCTTCGTGCGCAATGCCCAGAGGTCGAGCCCACATTTGATCGCTTCATCGACGAGCTCAAAAAACACTACGCCTACGCTACACCCGAGGCGGCTGAAGCTGAATGTGGCATCGATGCCGAATTGATCCGAACCATTGCCCGCGAAATCGGCGCAGCCGGCAGCGCTCTTGCGACTCATATCTGGCGCAACGCCGCCGCAGGAAACCTCGGCGGATGGCAGATCGCGCGCTGCCTGCAACTGCTTGTCGTGCTCACCGGCGCCGTCGGCGCCAAAGGTGGGACGTGTCTCAATACGGATAACAAATTCGTGCCCGCGCCGTTTCTCAAGCCGCCCCCGCAGAACATTTGGAACGAGTTGCTCTATCCGCTGGAGTATCCACTGGCTCATCACGAGCTGTCGTATTTGTTGCCCCATTTTCTTGAAGAAGGCCGGGGCAAGATCGCCGTTTACTTCACCCGCGTCTACAACCCGCTGTGGACCAATCCCGACGGGATGATGTGGCATCGCATGCTCACGGACGAATCAAAGATCGAATTGCACGCGGCCCTTACCCCGACATGGAACGAGACCGCTCAATACGCGGACTATGTGCTGCCCATGGGGGTCGGTGCCGAGCGCCACGACCTGATGAGCTGCGAAACGCACGCGGCGAAGTGGATCAGCTTCCGCCAGCCTGTTCTGCGCGTTGCGAAACAACGCCTCGGCGAAGAGGTCCAGTTCACCTATCAAGCAAACCCCGGCGAAGTGTGGGAAGAAGATGAATTCTGGATCGAGCTTTCCTGGCGAATCGATCCCGACGGTTCACTTGGTATCCGAAAGTTCTACGAATCTCCCTACCGGCCGGGCGAGAAGATCACCGTTGATGAGTATTACCAGTGGATCTTCGAGAACAGCGTGCCCGGCCTACCTGAAGAGGCGGCCAAGCACGATCTCACGCCGCTCCAATACATGCGGAAGTTCGGGGCGTTTCTCGTCGCCGAGGATGTCTACGAGTCCTATCGAGCCGAGTTGCCGGCCGAGGCGCGGCAGGATTCGCAAACCCAACCCGACGGCACGATCACCAAGAACGGAAAATCGATCGGCGTCATCGCGGATGGTCAGCCGCGCGTTGGATTCAACACGCCCAGTCGAAGGCTCGAACTGCATAGCAAGACACTTGTGGATTGGAAGTGGCCTGAGCAGGTGCTGCCCGGCTATATCGTGAGCCATATTCACAGGAAGCATATGGATCGCGACAAAGGCGAGTACGTTCTGATTCCGACCTTTCGTCTGCCCACGCTCATTCATACGCGTTCCGCCAACGCCAAGTGGCTCTATGAGCTTTCCAATACGAATCCGGTTTGGTTGCACCCGCAAGATGCGGAGCGATTGGGCTTGCAAACGACCGATCTGCTGCGCGTCACCACCCGCAGCGGGCATTTCGTCAATAAGGTCTGGGTTACTGAAGGCATGCGCCCCGGCGTGATTGCCTGCTCGCATCACCTCGGGCGGTGGCGATTGTCCGACGATGTCGGCACCGATCGCTGGGCCAGCGCGAAGGTTGTCAAAGAAGAGTTATCGCCCGGCGTCGTGCGATTCCGGCGCGTCGAGAACATCCAGCCGTTTGCCAGCGCAGATCCCGACTCGAAGCGCATCTGGTGGACCGACGGCGGCGTGCATCAAAACCTCACCTTCCCCGTGCAGCCCGATCCCGTCTCCGGCATGCACTGCTGGCATCAACGCGTCACCATCAAGCCTGCTGAGCCTGATGATCATTACGGCGACGTTGTCGTCGATACCAACAAGTCGATGGACATCTATCGAGAATGGCTCGCGATGACCCGCCCCGCCCCCGGCCCGGACAATCTACGCCGGCCGTTATGGCTTGCTCGCGCCGTCAGACCGAGCCCGAAGGCGTATCGAGTGGAGTAGGTCGGTGGCGTTTACCAGCCGTTGATTCCTACGAACTCGCTTCGCGCAATTCGCTCAACAAGGTCAAGACCGCCTGTTCCAGCGTGTCTTCTGCCGCCTGCTTGCCCACGAGCTTGTATCGAATGCGGCCGGTAGCGTCGAGTACAAACAGTGACGGCCAGCCTTGGACATTCCATGCCTCAGCGAACGGACCTCTCGGGCCATTGGGGCCATCCCAGAGATTACGCCATGTCATTTTCACTCGCTGTGAAGTGCGCAATCCCATCGTACGATCCGAATCGCCATTGATACCAACGTACACCACAGGCTCACCGGCTAGTTTTTCGAGCAGTTCTCGCACGCTCGGTACTAACGCGAGGCAAGGTTGACAGAACGTAGTCCAGAAATCGAGTACGACGATCTTGCCTTTGTAGTCGGCAAGATCAAGTGCTTGTCCCTTCAGGTCACTTCCTGACGTGGGGGGCGCTTGAGCACCGAAATAAAGCTGCTCAAGTTCGTAGAGATCACCGGTCGCGCGTTGCCCAACGGTGTAAGTGTTATCTGGCCGACTGCCGGGGCATGGTAGATCGCCATACGATGCCTGTATCTGCTTGAGCAATTCGATCGCATCATGCCGATCCTTCTCGGTGAGCCAGTCCCGTAGGCGATTGAGTTTGACTCTGATCCGCGCTTTGGAGTAAAGCAGATCGGCTCGGACGCGGTCGTTTGTCGTGGAGGCGTAGAGCCGGTTGACGAGATCGTCGTATGAGGCAATCTCTTCCTGCCATTTCTCAACTGGTATGCGCTCGAGAGGTGGGATGAGTCGATCGGTCACGAGCGCGGACCACCGATTGGCGTCTGCGAACCGATCAACCAGCATCTCAAGAGCCCTCGCCCGTGATTCGTGTACTTCGTCGTGCGGACCGGCTTCGCAAAGCTCAGCGACCAGTGAGATCGCACTCCAAAACGATCCGCGCGATTCGGCTTGGTTCGCAAAGTCCAGCGCCCTGCCACTTAGCGCATCGATCTCCAACGAGGATAGGCCGTCCTCTTTGACCTCGTGGAAGTCCTGCCTGATCTTCGAGATCGACTCGCGGTCCTGATCGAGAGCTGATCCGGAAGTGAACCCGCAGATCAAAACGGTCGCCATTAGGTAACGCATGGGATTAGTCCTGCTCGTCTATCCGCTTCACAACGCTGCTGCAATTTGGGTCGATGCCGTTGGGACAAAGATCCGACTTAATGAATAGGGAGAAGTGATCGATCTTGTCGTCCGCATCGAGTGCAATGCCAAAGTACCCCGGTTTACCGTCCTCGAGATGGAAGGTCACCGAACGGATGGGATATGCCGAGTAGGAGATCTTGATCGGTCGGCTCATCGCATGGAAGCCCGCAATGTTGCCCGATCGGGCCATCGCCTGTCCGACCATAAAGTCAAAGACTCCGCCACACCGGCTCTGGTAGGCCGGCGTGAACAGCGCCTTGTATGCCTCCCGATCTTCGTTGTTCATTGCTTGGGCCAATTGTCGAAAGACGCGCCAGTGCCGCTCTTGATCACCCGGTGTTTCGTCCAATACAGTAACATTCTCGGCGACCTTGGGCGCCGCCGAGGCACCAACGACTTCAGCCAACGCAGCGCCGGGTCGCGCAATCAGTTCGCAGATGTTTTCAAACAGATTGCTTGCAACCTTCGACTGGCGATTGCCAAAGAGAATCGCGGTATACCCCAATTCAGTGAAAGCGCGATATTGAAAGAAAATACCCGGGCCGAATCCGCCATGACCAACGTGGCGTTGGCCGTACAGCGATCCATCAATGAAGCCGTAGCCGTACTTGCGCTGGCCGCCTTTTCGCATCGGCACCTTGCCGCTTCGCAGAAGTTGCGTCGATTCGCTACTGAGTAATGTCCCGTTACGAAGGGCCTGATCAAACCGCAGCATGTCTTGGAGCGTTGAGTAGCCACCGCCCGCCGAACTGCCCTTGAGGTTGTGACGCGCCAGTCGCCACACTACCTCGCCGCCTGGCTCATCTGCTGAATCGTCCACGTAGCCCAGTGCAAGATTGCGCACCGAACCATCCTTTAGATACGAATCAGTGCTCGCCATCTCCAGTGGATCGAAGATGTGCGTTTTGACATAGTCGAAATAGCTTTGCTCAGTAACCGCTTCAATGATCAGTCCGAGAACGATGAAGTTTGAATTGCTATAGGCGAACCGGGCGCCCGGCTCGAAGGCCTGCGGTTTTCCGGCGAAGAACGGAATCATCTGCCGGAGCGATGTGATGCGATCCCAATGCTTCTCGTATTCATCGTCCCAGTAATCAGGCACGCCGGAAGTGTGCGTCAAGAGGTGATGAATCGTGACTTTGGCTGCGATTGCTTTGTTTGCGTAGTTGGGAATGTGGGCGCTGATCACATCGGATAACCGCAACTTCCCCTGCTGTGCGAGCTGTGCGATGGCCACGGCGGTGAACATCTTGTTCCCGGAGCCGAGATTGAACGGCGTCTTGGTTGTGTTGGGAGTGCCGCGCTCGAAGTCGGCCAATCCGACTGCCATTTGAAGAATCGGCTTTCCATCCTTGGCGATGAGCACTGCTCCCGAGAAGCCGTGCTCTTGGCTGAGTGCCTGGATATGTTGCTTAAGCGACGCGAGCGTTCGTGGATTTTCGATTCCGCTGGCTTGGTTCCAATTGGATAGCGCGCGATCACCCGATCTGAACCGAAAGGTCCTCTTCGACTCGTCCTGTTGGCTGGCACTCAGGCCTATGACGCAGTGCGCTTGAGTTCGATCAGTGCAGGTGATCGTCAGCAGCAGTGTTCCCGCCAGAACAAGGATTCGACATTGGCGACTACTCATGGTCTGTGTCCTTTGTACTAAGGCTGGAGCTGCGGGCGTACAAACCGCCTACAGCCGGCGTGGCCGGATGCAACCCAGCGGTCTTGAGCGAACCTTGTCACGTTCGGAAACGAATCGTCGCCCGGTCAGGGTGGCGCTTCGGTTTGCCCTTTCAACGGTCCCTTGAAGTGCCACTTCATGCCACGAATCACGCCGTCTTGATCAACATCCTCCGGCCTAACAATCAGTTCGTGTTCTGTTCCTTCATCATCTGTGAAGATCAATCGGACGTTGCCGTCATCATCGACGGGCAGCTCGATGGTCGTTGGCTGATCATCGATGATGCCCCGCAGAAAAAAGCTGTGACGCAACTGGTAGGCGGCAAAGCCGGCACCGGTCAGGAGCGTCACCACCGCAACGGCGCCAATGACAACGGGATGTCTGCGTAATGCCGAGCGTGTCGCCCGGCAAGTCGCAACTTTCTCCAGCCGTCCGCGCAATGAAGCTCGATGCTCCTGATTATCCCAGCTTGCGGATCGAAGAGCTGCTCCGAATTGTGTGAACAGTCTATCGTTGGTCATGTGCCTGACTTCCTGTTGTCCGTGACTTCGGCGGCCGCGCGTAGAGCGGCTCGTGCTCGAAACAGTCGACTCTTAACGGTGCCCGGGCGACAACCAAGCACCATTGCGATCTCGTCGATCGAATAGCCGCAACCGAGGTGCAGCGACAACACTTCCTGATGCTTAGTGGGTAGAGCTCGAAGAAGCAGACCCGCAAGATTCGCGTCAATCAAATTGCTGTCTGTACGCGGTGTACTTGCTTGTACCTGCTGCGCTAGCTCAAGCATCGCACGTTTGCGTACACCATCGCGACGGTGGCGGCGATTGATCTCGTTGGTCGCAATCCGCAAGAGCCAGGCCTGCAGTGGTGTTCCATTGTGCCGGTACCGTCCAATCGCCTGCATGGCTCGTAGAAACACATCGCTTACGATGTCCTCGGTTCTGTGGATATCGCCGGTACGTCGAAAGACATACTCAGCGATCCGGCCATAATGCCGATCGAACACCTCACGGAACACGTTTCGATCGCGTTTGATGCGCTCGATCAGTTCCCGCTCATCGTCAACGGCAGGTTCGGTGTTTGCCAAGATGCTCACGTCAAGACCGGACAAACGCGTTCTCTCCTTGCGCTTGGGATTCTCTGGTCCGCACACGACTACTCCAGGACACTAAATGCGCTTCCCGGCGGTTGGTTTCAGGAATTCTGTTACTTTCTTCGGCCGCACCACTCCGCGTGCGGTGCCACTGAAGTCACTAGGCGTCATTGAGGCTGCTGGTGCAGGTTCGCGGCTACCATACGACCAACGTGATCGCTGAAGATCAACCAACTCGGGTACTTGGCCGGCGGGTCTATTTGGAGACCTTCGGCTGCCAGATGAACGAGCTGGACAGCGAGCTGGTGCGCGGTCATCTGACGGCGCTGGGGTATCAGTTCACGAAAGATCGCGACAAGGCGGATGTCGTGCTGTTCAACACCTGCTCAGTCCGCGAGCAGGCGGAGAACAAGGTGCTGAGCCGGATCGGGTTGATCGGGGTGGCCAAACGGCAGGGGTCGAACGTGATCCTGGGGGTGATTGGGTGTATGGCCGAGCGGGAAGGGGTGGATCTCATCCGGAAGTATCCGCAGGTTGATCTGATGTGCGGCCCGGGTGAGCTGGACAAGCTCCCGATGCTGCTGGACAACGCGCTCAAGGCACAGGCGGTGGAGCTGGCAGATCGGGTGGCCTTGCAGGGCAACCGAACCAGACGATCCGCAACGCTGACCGCGGCCCACGACAACCTGGAGATGTTGGACCTGTCCCGGGCGTTCGATCCGGACGGGGCGGCCGCCGGTGGTCGCAGCGCGTATGTGAGGATCACCCGGGGCTGTAACAAGTTCTGTACCTATTGCGTGGTGCCGTTCACTCGTGGGGCGGAGGTGCACCGTCCGCCGGACCATATCATCGACGAGTGCCGACGGCTGGCTCAGCGGGGGGTGATCGAGATCACGCTTCTGGGCCAGACGGTCAATCACTATGTTTATACGCATGGGCCGGCGGTCTCCGTCGATGGGCAGGAGCGGCCGCAAGTTGGCCCGGGGGCTTCGGCGTTTCGGGGCAAGACGACGGCGGCGAACGGCAGGGCGGGTCAGATCACGACCAGCTTCGCCGAGCTATTGAGGCGGGTCCACGACGAGGTGCCGGCGATCAGGCGGCTGCGGTTCGTGACCAGCTATGCCCGCGACTTCGGCGATGACATCCTGGAGGTGATGTCCCAGTGCCCCCGCATCTGCCGGTACCTTCACCTGCCGGTCCAGTCCGGGTCGGACCGCATCCTGAGGCTGATGAATCGCGGGTACACGCTCCAGGAATACCTGGGTCTGGTGGACCGGGCCCGTCGCATCCTGCCGGACGTCTGCCTGGCGGGGGACATCATCGTGGGCTTCCCGACGGAGACGGATGAGGACTTCGAGCTGACGAAGGACCTGCTGCGGCGGGTGCGGTTCAAGAACCACTTCATTTTCAAGTACTCCCCGCGCCCAGGCACGGCAGCCATGAGCCGGCTCCCGGACGATGTGCCGGGCCAGGTCAAACGCCGGCGCAACCACGAGCTTCTGGAGCTACAGGCCCAGATCAGCGACCAGGTCCATGGTGAGTACGTCGGGCGAACGGTGGACGTCTTTGTCGAGAAGCTCGGCCAGGGCCGAACCAAAGCGTCCGGCGGCTTCGCTCAGCCGGTGCGTCTGGGCTGGGAGCGGCCGCGCGTCCAGGTGTCGGGGCGGACGCAGGGGGATTTGATCACCGTGTTTGACCTACCTGAACAACTGGAAGCGGAGGATCTGATCGGCCGGATAATTCCGGTGCGGATCACCGGGTCGGGGCCGCTGATCCTCCAGGGGGAGCCGATTCGTCAGCCGGCTTCTACCGGCGACCAGCCCATGGCGACGGCCGGGTCGGCGAGCGCTGACGAAAGTTCGGATTTCGTCAGGTGATCGGCGCCGAAAAGCCGCTGGGGGCATGGTGAGAGGGGTTGAAACGGGACCGAACCGGGCCGCGGTGGCGGTCTAGGAGCAATAATGTCGTGACCGCCGGTCGGGCTTGGTGAGCCGGGGGCGCGACTGAACGCCGGCGGCCGCCCATGCTTGGTCAACCGGTGTATCTTGCCCATCTTAAAAATGTCCAAAAGACCGACACTTGTCTCTTGACTACGGTTTTGATGGCTGTATCTTCGGTGCAGGTGTGAGAAAAGGTAGAAGCTGCAATGACGCCTGCTGAAGCCTAGATCTCGTGGCAGTCACTGTGCACAAAGAGAAGAGAAAGAGGTTCTAACTATGAGAAAGAATGCGTTTCCAATCACAGCAGGCGTACTCGGTTCCCTCGCGCTTGCGGTTTCAGCATCGGGTCAATTCATCAACGTAACGATCGAAGATTATGCTGCGGCTGGCCAACCGGCAGGCTCCGTGACCTACCGCGTCGTGGCCCACTGGGCTAGTGACGCTGTTTTCCTGGCTTGGGGAGCGATCCCCGGCGACGGGGAGTTGATCTTCTTCACGGGCAACGGCGTAAACCTGATGAACGATGATGGCAGCCCCTTCTTCGGCTCCAAACAGGAAGATTTCGCGCAATTCCCGATCGCCTCAGACTGGGATAGCTGGTTGACCGTTGGTAAGACCGGGTTCGCCGGCAACAACACTGATTACTCGACGGACTTCATCGGAAGCGATGGCAAGAACGCGGCTGTTGTCGGCAACGCCTTCAGCGAGACCGACGGGCTGGTCTTCAACTCCAATCCAGGGAACGAGGTGATCGGGACGGACCTTGTGCTGGCCCAGTTCACGATCCCGGGCGGTAAGGGTAACCCCCACAACGGATTCCACCTCGAAGGTATCGTGGCGTGGAACCCAGTAGGCGCGGGCCCTGGCTTTAATGTCTCGCCGTTCTCGGTTGACAACATCCCGGCTCCCGGCGCGCTGGCCCTGCTGGGTCTGGCCGGTCTCGCCGGCGCCCGACGCCGACGCCGCGGCTAAGGGTGTGAACCTTCCGTCGTTTGCAAAGGCGAGCACGGAAGCCAGCTCTTGCAGAGAAGAACCATCGCCGTTGCCGGTCTCTCCCGGCAGCGGCGATTTTGTGCGCCCTCTCGGCCCCCTCGGTGGTTCGACCGCAAGACGCATCCAGCGC
Organism: Phycisphaerales bacterium; assembly: GCA_036475395.1. Classification (GTDB taxonomy): domain Bacteria; phylum Planctomycetota; class Phycisphaerae; order Phycisphaerales; family SM1A02; genus JADFNO01. The sequence continues at coordinate 3,335 of JAZFYE010000253.1, read as the reverse complement.
GCGCGCCCGGAGATCACGCCGGGGCCCCAGCTGCTGCCCACAAGGGCCACCGGCGGGCTCAATTCACGTTCTTTCTTCGGGGGTTGCGCGTTGACAGGGGCGCTACTGCGGTCACAATGGAAACGCACACCCCTGGAGATGGGCTGTCGTGGACCACGCCCCCGCGACCCCTCGGTGTAGTATGGAGGACGGCATCGTCGGTAGCGACCGGGGGATCGGTTAGCGGTCGGCTTCTGTTTGTCCGCGCCGAGTCATCATGACGCCCCACGGTGTGCTTCGACGTGTGCTGGTACCCCTCATGGGCGGCGTATGCTCCGTCTCGTCGATATGAATCCAATCTCTTTTGATCGCAACTAGAAAGGCGAACCAAACGATGACGACTCGAAAGGCACTCCCCTATGTGTTGGCCTGCAGCGCCGTGATGCTGTGGACCGGCGATCTGACCGCTCAGGTTCTCAACGGGGCTCGCGGCCCGGCTGGGCCGGTGATACCGGAACTGCTGCGGTACGACCTTCAGACGCTGGACCTGCCCGCAACGGAGCAACAGCCCTTCACGGCCGAGGTTCGGCTGGGGGACCAGATGCAAACGCTGGTCCTCGATCCGTACACGCTCCGGGCCGACGACTTTCGCGTTCTGGTCCAGGGGGAGGACGGGCAGCTGCGGGAAGTGGAGCCGCCGCCGTCGCGAACCTACCGCGGGACAATCCAGGGAGAGCCGCTCAGCCGAGTGTCGGCCACCCTCATGGATGGGCAACTGTGGGCGGCGGTCGCTCAGGAGTCCGGGCAAGTGTGGTACATCCAGCCGCTGTCGAAGCTGGCTGTGGGCGGGGCGCCCAACGCCAGCCACCTCATCTACCGGGGCGAGGATGTGGTGCCGGTTGAGGGCCTATGCGGCACCGACGACATCCTCCAGCCGCTGGGCAACCTGGGTGATCTGGAGGCTGGCGGCGACCCCATCCCCACCGGCACCGGACTGCAAACGACGGACATCGCTTTCGACGCTGACCGGGAATTCTACCAGCTCAACGGCAGTTCGGTGCCGGCGACGGTGGCGGACATCGAGAATGTCATGGGCAAAGTGGAGTTCGTCTACGAGCGTGACACCGACATCACCTACGAGATTACGGTGATGGTGATTCGTACCAGCGAGCCGGACCCCTATTCCACGAATGACCCAGGTGGGCTCCTCAACCAGTTCCGCAACACCTGGAACTCGACTCCGGAATCGTTCATCAGGCGCGACGTTGCCCAACTGTTCACGGGGAAGAACCTCAGCGGGTCAATCATCGGTATCGCCTGGGTCGGGACGATCTGCAACGTCGACAGTCGAGAATACAGCGTCGTGCAATCCAGGTTCAGTTTCAACTCTGATCTTCGTGCGGGGCTGTCGGCCCATGAGCTGGGGCACAACTGGAATGCGGGGCACTGCTTCGGCAGCACCTGCCACATCATGTGCTCCGGCATCGGTGGCTGCGGCGGCGTGTTTGGGGCGAATCTGAAGTTCGGGCCAGTCTCCATGAATGCGATCGAGAATTTCCGCAACTCGCGTACCTGCCTGTTCGAGCAGCCGCCGACGCTCATGCCGCCGTTCTTTGACGAGCTGCACACCATGGACGACACCAACTGGACCTACAACTTCGGCGGGTTCGTTACCTCCAACGGCGTGAACGAGCCCAGCGAATTTCGATCGCTCCAACTCGACGGCGGCCCGACCATCTACCAAAAGGACGAGATACGGACGAACTTCATCGACATGGTCGGGCAGACTGGATCGATCCTGTCCTACTTCACCGAGCACATCGGGGTCGAGGCGGGCGAGTCGCTCGTCGTCGAGTTCTGGACGCAGAACCGGATCTGGAAGATTCTCAACGTCATCAATTCCGATGGGGTCGACCAGACCGAGTACGACTTCTTCACGCATGACCTACCGGCCGATGCGATGCACGACGAGTTCCGTGTCCGCTTCCGCACAACCGTGAACGAAAGCAACGACGATTGGTACATTGACGACGTGTTTGTCGGCATGCCCTCTTCCTGCCCGTGGGACCTCGACGGTAGCGGCAGCGTCGGCGCGTCCGATCTCCTCTCACTGCTCGTCAGTTGGGGGCCGTGCGAAGGCTGCCCCGCCGACTTTGACGACAACGGTACCGTCGGCGCATCCGACCTCCTTGCCCTCCTCGTCAACTGGGGGCCCTGCCCGTAACCAACCCTCGCTGACACATGGCAACCATCACACGCCCGGCCTTCACCGGCCGGGGTTTTTTTTATTCCATCAACAAAATACCGGCTCAACCGCTTACGAGTGCTTCGTTCGTCGGATATCGCTTCAAGGCGCCGAGCAGCTGCTCGATTTGCGTGGGCGGAGGCACGCTCATGAGTCGGCGGCGAAGGGCGACCACGGTCTTGAGCTCCTTCTCACTGAGCAGAAGGTGCTCCTTGCGGGTGCCCGAAGCGGCGAGGTTGATGGCCGGGTAGAGCCGTTGCTCGGAGATGGAGCGATCGAGGACCAGTTCCATATTGCCGGTGCCTTTGAACTCCTCGAAGATGATCTGGTCCGCCCGCGACCCGGTGTCCACGAGGCAACTGGCGATGATGGTGAGCGAGCCGCCTTCTTCAGCCTTGCGGGCCGCTCCGAAGAGTTGCTTGGGTATCTCCAGGGCGCGCGAATCCAAGCCGCCCGACATCGTCCGGCCACCGGTTCCGTATTTGCGGGAGTTGTTGAACGCTCGGCCGAGGCGGGTCACCGAGTCGAGCAGCATCACCACGTCCTTGCCCGCCTCGAGCATTCGCTTGGCCCGCTCAACCGCCAAGATGGCGAGCATGATATGACGGTCGTTGTCCTGGTCGTTGGATGACGCGAGCACCTGGGCGGGGACGTTGCGCTTGAAATCGGTGACTTCCTCCGGCCGCTCGTCGATGAGAAGGGCGATGAGCTCGATGTCGGGATGGTTGTGTTTGATACCGAACGCGATGTTTTGGAGCAGGATCGTCTTGCCCGCTTTGGGAGGCGAGACGATGAGCCCGCGGGTGCCGTATCCGATCGGGCAGAAGAGATCGATGAGTCGGCACGCGGCCGGACAGCCGGGATGCTCCAGGTGAATGCGCGGCTGCGGATCCAGCGGCGTCAGATCTTCAAACGGCTTGCGCTGGGCGTATTTTTCAGGGGAGAGTCCTTCGATCTCTAGTATTTGGTCCACGACGGCGCGGGGGTGCCGATCCCGCTGGCCTCTTCGTCGGCGCGGCCTTTTGCGCACCACGTTCACGGTGACCCGCTGACCGGGGCGCAGCGGATACTGATCGCCGAGGGCGATCGGAACGAACGGATCATCCTGCCG
>JAZFYE010000252.1:0-24835 GCA_036475395.1 Phycisphaerales bacterium | reverse complement strand
AGGCAGCGGCGCCACTCTGTGGTGCGTGAGCGGTTCGCGGGCATCTGCACTCCCCCTCTGTTTGATCCAGGCTTGTGGGATCACAAGGCCTATCGTCCGCTGTCGCAGCGCACTTTATGGAGGCAGGGATGATCCACGCTCCGCGATGCGATCGACGCCGTTACCGCTCCACAGCCGCGCCGGTGGGTTGTGATTACAAACGCCGATAACTTGTCTGGGCGCGACGACCCAAGGGCACCGCGACGTTGCGCTTTCTGATCCAACTTACAGCTTCACGCTCAGCGCTGAGGCGAGTTCCCGCACGTCGGATCCGACTCGCCTCACTTCATCTCGCGTGAGCCGCTGTTGGCCGTACCGCGCCGCGTAGAAGACCGACGTGATCTGTTCAACGAGTTGTGACGCGCGTGGCCGATCCCGGCCGAGGTGGGCCGCATAGGCGAGCGGTGGTTGCCACGTCGGCTTGGCGCGCTTGGCTCTCTCCAGCACCTTCAGCATGTCGAGGTAAAACCCAAGCTGCCGCAGCAACCGTTGATACTCGGCGCCACGGAAGTGTGCCAAGCGCAGTATCACTCGAATCTTCGACGAGCGGCGCATCAGCTTCACGAGGGCGATCACGGCGATGATCAACGTGAACCCGACGATCCCCATCCAGATGTATCCGGCCGGGCCGAGGTAGAACGCCCGGTTCAGACCGGCGGCCCACTCGCGCACAGCCGCCAATGCGCCGCCCAGTCGCGGTGACCACTGCCGGTCGAACGACTCGACAAACCGGGCCTGAGCGTGCTGATCGAACGCGATGAACCCGACCTCCCAACGAGCCTCGAATCGATCGAACAGCCAGCGCAGACGATCGGCAAACGACACCCGACCTCCGTGAATCTCCTGAAGCCTTCTCGGCGGCGACGGGTCGAACGTCGTCCAGCGATTGCCTCCCGTCTGCACCTCGACCCACGCGTGCGCGTTGGACTCGCGCACGACGTACTGATGCGAGGCATCGTCGTATTCCATCGCCAGGTAACCGGCGACGAGTCTGACCGGAATACCGATGCTGTCGCACAGGGCGGCAAGTCCCGACGCGAAATACTCACAGTGGCCGCGCTTCGTCTCAAAGAGAAACTGAACGGTTGGATCGACGGTGCGTCCGTCGACGGTCGCCAGCGTGACGTCGCGCAGGTCCGTGTCGTAGGTGAACTCGCCTGATTGAAGGTGCCTGGTCAAGCGTCGGGCGGCCTGGCGATTCCATCGCCACCGCTCGTCGGCTTCGCGCGGCGCTTGCGCGGCCACACCAACGGAGGTGATGACTTCTCGCGCCAGCGGCTGGAGTCTCGGATCAGACAGCGCCATCCGGCTGGAACTCGAAGGGCTCGGCCCTGCGCCCCCGGCCAAGTTTGCCAGTGTCGCGTCCGAAGGCGCCGGCTGAGTCTTGATCGAATACCGCCATAGCCGTCCACTGCCCGCATCCCTGATCGTTTGCGTTTGCGGATCGACTTCAAATTGGCGGGGCTCGTACGTCGCGATTGAGATCGGGACGTTCGCGGAGAACAACGTGTCGCTTGGCGAGAGGATGTCGATCTCCTGCGTGATCGACAGCGACGAGCGTTCCGCGGCAGCCGCGCCCAGCGGCGCGAACTCCGGCGGACGCGTCGTCACCACCCGCCGCGGCCGCCCCGGCGAGCTTACCCACCGGCCTCCCGACTGATACGTATCAAGCACGGCGCCGCGAAGCCGGATCGGCTGATCGAAGCGCACCGGTCGGCCGTCTTTGTCAAACAGCCGCAAGTTCAGCACGGCCTTGCGCGAGTCCGTGATCCGCGTGCCGGTCGTCAGGTTCACTTCATCCGCGAACCCCGAGACATGTCGGTTCGGTGCAACATGCAGACCGCCAACCACACGCTCCCCCATCCCGCGCGGGAAAATCACAAACACGAAACTGCTCAGCACCAACCCCGCGATCCCGATCCCCGAACCCAGCGCGCGGAACTGCAGAGCGGTCCCGCGCCCGATGATGGGGCGAACCGACGGCGCCAACCGGTATTCACTCGGAATCGACCTGAGCCTCGCCCCTTTAGCGCGTTCATAGGAAGCGTAGAGTTGGAAAAGCAGAAGCACATACAATCCAAGCGCCGCATATACGAACAAGACCGCCGCAAAGACCAGACTTCCTGGACGGATCGCTCCGATCAACATCAGGAGCATGCTCAGGCTCAGCAATTGCGCATAATCCCGCGACGCCTTGCGCTCATAGAGCTTGATCAGCGTCAGCCAGACAACGAATCGCCCCAGAACGCCGAGAATGTCATCCCGATGCTGGAAGAAGTCGACGAAGACATTGATGGTGACCGCCAGGACAAGCACGTTGGAGGTCCAGCTGGGAAGCGATCGGCCGCGCGGGCCTTCCGTGATGTACCAGCTCATGACCGCCAGCGCGCCGCAGACCAGCAGCAAGCCGACGCTTTCTTGGGAGACGAAGAAACCCACGATGCTCAGCAGCACCACGGTCAGCGCCATCGCCGGGAATCCTCGAATCAACCTCATGCCGCCGCCTCACGTTTCTTGGATTTGACCTCCGTGTCGTCACCCGGCGCGTCGGCCCTGGTCCGTGCTGCGTCCCACCCGATCGGCCTCACCGCAAGGTTCTTGAGTTGGCGAGCCGTTACGTGCCAGGCGTTCGGTCCGCCCAGCGATGCCTCCACCCGATCAGGATGCACAACGACTCGACCGATCTGCTCGGGGTTCACGGTAGACTGAGGCGTGCGTGGCTTGCGCGCCGCATCCAGGTCTATGCTCGCCAGCGCTGCCATCAGTTTCTCCCGATGCCACACGTTTCGCCGAACCTGGATCGACGGCCCGGCAGTACCGGGCAGCGAGAGTCCCACCTCGTACCCATTGTGATCTGCCAACTGAATGAGCGACGCGGCGAGACTGATTGCCGACTCCTCCAAGTCGCGGGCCGTTTCATCGGCGTTGGAGCCCGACTCGAGCTCGTGCGTCGCCCGGGTCAGGTTCACGACGATGCGAACCTTCGGGGGGGCCGGCGTGGTCCGCTCGATGCTTACGAGCTGGTCCAAAGCGGCGCTTCGTTTCCACGCGATCTGACGCATGCTGTCACCCGGGCGGAACTCGCGCATCCCGAAGTAGTCGTCGCCCGCACCGGTGTGTCGTGAAACGGTGGCACCCAAAAGGCCCTGCGGCGTGACCGCTTTGAGCACCCCGCGACGCAGCTCGTACAGCTGCGGATAGATCAATACGTGCTGCGAGCGCGTGATGGTGATCGATTTCTTGATGATCCCGAACGGGAACGTTGTCCAGATTCGTAGTGAGCCGAACTCGGCCTTGCCCCGCCGCCGCGGCCAAAACGTCGCTTCGCCGTGGACCGTCTCCCGTGGCCCGACGTGCATCACCCACGCCCCCACCCGATCCATCATCGTGTTCCAACCGGATCGGCTCCGAACGGCTCGCTCCTCGATGTGGACGTTGAACACGGGGAAGAACCGACTGCGGTTGGTCAGGGCGTATCGAACTATCAACGGTTCGCCCACGAGTCCATGCGCCGGCAGCAGCCGCCTGATCTGCAGGCTGCTCATCATCATCCCGGAGACCAGGCCCGAGATCATCAGCGCCGACAACATGACGCCGAGAATCCAAAACAGCATGTTGTTCTGATTGTTGATCGCGGCGAACCCCACCACGACCGTCAAGACCACGTACAGCAGCCCGGGGATGTGCAGGTGATACCGGCGTTTCATTCCCGGCTCCGCCGCGTGTGCGGTAAGTCAGCCGGCGAACCTTGTCGTGCAAGCGTCGATAGCCGAGGCGTCCAACTCGACGGCCGACGGAACTGCTCATATTGATCCATGAGGTCTTCGTGGCGATCCGGCTCCGAGTAGCCAGGCGTTATCGTCACCAGCAACTGCATTTTGGGGTGCTTCATCGTGAGCCGCTGCTGCCAGGTGGCGTTTTGGAACCCCGGCTTTCTCGCGACCAACAGCCACTCCTCTTCCATCCAGCCCGCGCCCAATTCATCCACGACGAGCGAAAAGTTCCCGTCGAGGTCGGTAATCGCGCTCGTCACGAGGTGAGTTGATAACCGGCCGGGATCGCGGCGCAGTGTCACCCACACCCCGCCCATCCCCGCCTCGCCCAACCGATTGTCGTCCGTGCCCACGAAGGCCATGTGGCTGATCGGCCCCGCGATCACCTTGCCGTGAAGTACATACGAGCTGCATCCGCTCAGACCCGATGCCGTCGAAACGAGCACGCCGTACGAGAGGAACTGCGTCATTCGCATCATTGATTACCCTTGCGTTCACATCCGCTGCAAGCGGACCACTGGCGGCACGGTCCGCTGCTCCTGCGATCACGCGTTACGAACCTCTTTCGCCGTCGCCTTGATCCGCGCCCGCCTCCGAACGATCCGCAGCCGGACCGTCAGCGGATTCAACAGTCTGAACAGGAGCGAGGGCTGGTGGTTGCTCCCGCAGCCCCTGAACGTGGGGAAGATCATCCAAGGCGGCAATGCCGAAAACCTTTAGAAAATGCGTCGTGGTGCCGTAGAGCATGGGTCGGCCGAGCTCCTCAGCTCGTCCCACGATCTTGACTAGTCGGCGCTCCAGCAATCCCCGCAGCACCTCGCCGCACCCCACCCCACGAATCGCCTCGATCTGGGCGCGGAGGATCGGTTGGCGGTAGGCGATGATCGCCAGGGTCTCCAGTGCGGCCGGGCTCAGTCGAGCTTGGGCCCGATCATGGTGTAGCTTTGCCAGCAGCTCCCCGAATATGGGCAGCGTCAACAACTGCCAACCCCCCGCCAGCCGTTGAGCCCGAAACGACCGACCCGTCCGCTCGTATTCATCGTTGAGCTGCCCGACCGCTTCGCGAATCGTCTTTTCCGGGCCGGGACCGGGTTGGTCCACCAGTTCAGCCAGTCTCGCCTCTGACAACGGTCGATCCGAGCTGAGCAACAGGGCTTCGATCTGCGCCGACAACCGCGTGTGCGCCTCAGCCGGTTCCAACTCCAACGTGGCTGCCTCCGCGATTCCCTCGCCGCGCTTGGTCTGCGGTTCGCTCATCGTAGTACTAGAGTATCAGCCTAGGGCCGGTCGGGAACCGCCCTGGATCAGATCGCTCGTCCGCGCGCCTCAACCGCCCTGGCCATGGCCTTCTTGGCCAAGGCCCGCTGCTGATCACGACGCACTCGGGCGCGATCCTCGCCGGCGGCGGTGACCCGGGCCATGGCCTCGGCCAGTTCCGCCTCCGCTTCCTGGAGCGAGAGCCGTTCAGCCGGCGTGGCCCCGTCCGTCAGCAGCGTCAGTTCACCCTTTTGCACTTGGGCGAACCCCCCGTCAATGAAATACCACCGGCTGCCGCCCTCGGGGAAGTCCAGCCGCAACGAGCCGTAGCCCAGCCGCGACAGCAGCGGCGATTGACCCGTCATGACGCCGTGCTGCCCGTCCCAAGCTGGGAATGAGGCGTAGGTGACTTGGTCATCAAACACAGCTTCGGTGGGGGTGACGATACTGCAGCGGAATGTCGTGGCCACAACGGGTCGCTCCCAGCGGGGTCGGTCACGTCGCAATCGGGTCGCACAGTCTACCCGTCATCGCCGAGCCTTCAACTGACGCAATGCCACCCGACCGACGCCCACGGATTCCAATCCGTGGGTTTCTTGACTGCCCAATGCCTTGTGCCTTCTTCTTCCCCTCGATGCCACGATGCCTTGATGCCTTCTTCCTACGGACACGGGCCCCAGTTGACGAGGAGGGCGAGGAGGTCGGAAGCGCCGACGACGCCGTTGCCGTCGAAGTCGGCGGGACAATTGCCCTTCGGCGGACACGGGCCCCAACTGACCAGCAGCGAAAGCAGATCGGATGCGCCAACAATGCCGTTGTCATCAAGATCCCACGGGCACTTTCCGGGGGCGGCAGCAGCATCAAAGAGGTATGCCGAGCCGGAGTCGGTGCCGTTGTCGTCGTCAAAGATGGCCCCGACGATGGCGGTGGTGCTGCTGATCGCGACGGAGATGCCGAACACGTCGATCGCCGCGCCGTCGCTGGGCAGGAGCTTCGCGAGCTGGGTGCCCGCGGTGGTGTCGAAGAGGTAGGCGGAGCCGGAGCGGTCGCCGTTGTCGTCGTCAAAGCCGGCCCCGATGATGGCGGTCGCGCCGCTGATAGCGACGGAGATACCGAAGGTGTCGAATTCCGCGCCGTCGCTGGCAAGGAGCTTGAAGAGTTGATCGCCGAGGTCGGCGTGGCCGGGGCGGCGCTCAGGACTGATGCGGCGGCGGCAAGAAGGAATGGCATGAGATATCGCATGTCCATCTCCTGTGCTTGACGTCACATTTTCCATATGGCTTCGTCAGGGGTCGATCGCCCGGCCATTGGCATACCAGTGTAACGGCCCTCCACGATATTCAAGCCCAGATTCTAGGTTTCGCGCTTGGAGTGAGTAGGTCAGGCCCCGCCAAGGGCGATGTGGGCAATGCGCAGGGCCGCTTCGGGGCCCGTCTCACCGTTGAACAGGACGACGACGCCTCGACGCGACTGAGGGTACCAACGCATCAGTACGCCCACGCCGTCCACCACGTCGGCCAGCTCCATGCGGACGGCACCGGCCGCCTCGTCAAACGAGCTGCGAAGACCGAACTCGTTGCCGAACCGAGCGAGCGTCATGACGGCCGAGTTGTTCAGCAGCCTCGCCCGTTGGGGCTGCGGTTGGAACATAAGCCGGGCCAAGACCTGGGCCAAGTCCCCGGCCGTGGCGTACACCGAGCCGGAGGCGTGATCGGTGGTTCGGGCCGGCTCGACCGGTGTACTGAGGCGGCTGTGACCGATGGCCAAACGCGTCTGTGCTTCGCCCGGTAGCTCGAGCCACGTTTCATGCAGGCCGAGCGGGGCAAAGATGCGCTGGCGGCAATACGCGCCGAACGGCTCGCCGCTGACCGCCTCCACCGCCGCGATTGCGGCCAAATGACCGTGTAGCAGGTCGTCGCCGGCCGGCCACGGAACTGACTGATGTGCCGGGGCGCGACTGACCCAGCCACCGATGGCGGAGGCCGGTCCACGCGTCTCGGACCGTGCCACGAGCGTGAGGCGGCCCACGCGCCATCGGCGGCGATCGTTGGCGGGTTCGGCCGAGGCGGAGCGATAGGACACAATCGTTAGACCGGTGGGCGCGTGGAACTCGGGGACGATCGCAAGATCAAGCCGACCCTGCTCGTGCTGCTGCACGGCCGCGATCGCCGTAAACAGCGTGCTGGCCGCGGGGACACTGAACAGCGTCCGGTCATTGATCAGCGTGGCCGTCTCGAGGTCTCGCACGCCAAACCCGGCGCTCCACACGACCTCGCCGTCCTGGACCAGCGCGACCGCCGCGCCCGGTACGCGGTAGCGACGCAGGAGCTGGGGTGTCCGGCGCGCGATGTCGTCGGCGATGCGCGGCCACGAGTCGGCGCGCAGCGGGCTGGGCTTGATCCGCTCGACCGCCGTGAGACGCCTGATCTTCTGCAGGAGCCTGGCAAACCGGCGCTGCCCGCGGACGCTGTCCAGATCAGGGTCGAGCGAGGCGTGGGTTATGTCGCGCCAGCCGGCGTCGATCGCCCGATCCAACGCCGCCAGCGACTCCCCGATCCGATGCAGGCGGGCCAGAACGCAAGCGACGTTGTAGTGGGTGTCCGGATGGTCCGGCCTCAATTGAACAAGTTGCTCGGCAACAGCAGCGGCCCGCTCATACTTCATGGCCGTGTGCAGGTCCATGAACTCGCGCAGCAACCGATCGGCCGGCGCATCCCCAGGCCGGGCGCGTCCCGTTGCGCGCGGGTAGAAGATCGGCCGCTCGTCGTTGATGGGATATGCGGCCTGCTGCGGTGTCTGGTTGCGAACCGGCGCGGAATGACCGACGGCGACGGAGGCGACGACGGCGGCCATCACCCCGACACCGGCCAGGCTTTGGGCTGTGACCCGCCTCGGTCGGCCGAGGACGTAGACCCACTTAGCGCTGGGGCCCAATAACCGGGGGGCGACTCGCTTGGCCATCACGGGATCTCCCGCTTTGAACTTGGAAAGAGTAAGGGTATCCAGCCACGCCTCGTCATCTATACTTCTTCGAGGTGAACCGCTCAGCGGCTCGCATATTTTGCCGGGAATGTGCGTTTTTCGCCACCGCAGCGGGCTGAAATCGGCTCCGGACGAGGCCGTCTAGGCCCTGATCCACGCAAGTCCGTTGCCAGCAAAGTCTTGTATTGCAGCCACGTATCCCGCTCCTGGGGGCTCCAGTGGCAAGAAAGCCGGGGGAAACTAGGAAAATCCTTGAAGCACAGCCCAACCGCTGGTATCTTCCGGGTGCCTAGAGAGGGCGGTCGCGCTTGAGTCGACCTCGAGCGGGAATCGCGAGTGAAGGATCGACACGTCATGGAGGTCTATGGAGGAACTAGCCATGTTTACGAGTTGGAGAGAGATCAGTCGGTCTGTACGGACCGGGTCTGTCGGTGTTGTTTTTGCCGCACTGGCCGTGATGCTCCCCTCCGCCCCGGCGACGGCTGAGTTCATCATCACCCCCAACGATGAAATGGGTGGGGTTGGATCGTTGCTCAGCTGGAGCTACACGGTGGATGGCATGAGCATTAGCCTCGATGAGAACTGGGGCGAGATCGATCCGGTCGCACTGTTCATCGTCGACAGCGCCTCTACCCTGTTCGGCTCAAGGCTGTTCGGCGATCCGGGGTTGGGCGGAACGTTGATTGGCATCGAGAAGGACATCCTCAACACGACCGATTTCGATTGGACGTCCTTCCACATCGATCTGATTCCAATCGACGGCGGAGGCCCTATAACCGTTGATCCCGACAGTGTCGGATCAGACCGCTTCAGCAACGTCGATGTGATGAATAACGATGATGGATCCGCGAGCATGTGGTTCTTCACCGACAAGGGCCAAGGCGATACGCCGGTGCTCATCGGGGAGCAGGTCGTGATGTTTTTCGACATGACCATCTTCGGCGCCATCTCGTTCACGATGATCCAGACGCCCGTCCCGGCCCCGGGCGCCTTGGCTTTGTTGGGACTGGCCGGGGCGGTATCGCGCCGGCGCCGACGAAACTGATTGCGCGAAGGGCGCGCGGTTCGCCGCCGCCGCTTGTGTGAAGTTCCCGCGACTCGAAGGATGGTTCCTGCGAGTCGCGTTTGTGTTGGGCGAAGGCCGGCGAGCCGGACCGGTGCCCAGATTCGCCGTTGATTACCACGCGGCCAGCTCCCCGGTGATCGGCTCCACGAGGTCCTTGAGCGTGACCAGGCCGAGCGGACGCTCGGTCGCTGATTCCACGACGATCGCCAGCGGCTGATGACGCGATCTCATGATGCCCAGGGCCACCTGGACGGCGGTGTCCGGCGACAGCGTCATGGCCTCGGTCATGAGTTCGCCGGTGGGCTTGTTGGGTTCCAGCAGGGCGTCGAGCAGAGAAAGAACACCGCAAACCTGGCTCGAAGTATCGACGACGGGGAGCCGTGTGTAGTTCAGCTGGTGTTGCTCGAGCCGCGCTTGTGGCTCGACCTCGGCGCTAATGGTGGCGACGTCGGTCCAGGGGGTCATTTCGTCGGCCACCGTCCGATCGCGAATCGACAGTGCTCGATCGAACAGGGCGGTCTGTGACTCACGGAGCACGCCGGCCCCGATCCCCTCTTTGATCAGTTGACTGATGCGCTGGCGCGCGGTTGGGGCAAGGGCGAGGTTGCCACCGACCACTCGTACGACAATCATGCCGAACCCCTGCACGATCGGCCCAAGACCGAGCCACGTAAACAGCCGGCGGCTGACGACCAGGAATCCCGACCACCGATACGACCACTGATCCGTGTGTGTCCGAAAGAGATCCTTCGGCAACGTTTCGCCGAAGACGAACAGGAGCGGCACGAGGATTGCGGCGTTCGCCACGATGACTTGCACCGGCGTGAACTCAAGCCGGGTCAGGATCGCGGCCACGCCGAACGTGCCGGCATAGTTGGCGATGTTGTTGCCCAGCAGAAGCGTTGTGAGGAGCCGATTGGAGTGCTCGATCTCGTCTTGAAGGCGTACCGCGCGGCGGTCGTTTCGGCTGGCACGGACGATCAGCCGGACGCGGTTGATCGTATAGACCCCGGTCTCCAGCCCGGAGAATACCGCGCTGAGTACGATCCCGATGAGGCTCAGGGTCCCGTAGGCGATGAGTGACGTGAGCATCATGTCGCCGCCTCTGGGGGTTCGGGCTCATCCAGGAGCGTGACGATCGCCGTCACGACACGAGCATGCTCGACGTGCTCCACTTCCACGCGGACGCTGCCCAGTTCGACCGAATCCTGTGGATTCGGCGCCCGGCCCAGGTGCGCTGTGATTAGCCCGCCCAGCGTGGCGACCCGCGGGGCGACAAGGCGTTGGCCGAAGGCGGCCGCCCAATCGTGCACGCTCAGATCGCCTGCCACCCGCCACTGATTCAGCCCAATCAGTTGCGGCTGCGGCCGTGGTTCATCCTCGGTTGCGCTGATGTCGCCGACAATCTCTTCCACGACGTCTTCAATGGCGACGATCCCGGCCGTTCCTCCGAACTCATCGACGACGATCGCAATCTGCGTCTTCGTCGCTCGGAAATGCTCTAGAACCTGATCGAGCGTCGCCATCTCTGGCACGAATTCGATCGGCTCGGCTCGAGCGCGAATCGACTGATCGTCGCTCTGTGGATCGCCGAGGTATCGCAGCACGTACAACAGCCCGACGATCGTGTCCAGATCCCTTTCGTAGACTGGTAGCTTGGTGAATCTGTGGCGATCGACGATCTCCAACAGGTCCGCGCGCGATGCAGTAGCCGGTACAGCGATCATTCGTACACGAGGCGTCATGACGTCGCGAACCTTGAGTCGGCCGAGGTTGAGAACGTCTTGCAGAATGCGTTCCTCTTCGGTGTCGATGACCCCGGCGCGTCCGGAGAGATCCAACAGCGCCGCCAATTCATCGCGACTCAATTGCGGCGGCGCCTCGGCCGGTTCGGTGAGACGGCTCAGTGGACCGACCACGAGTTTGTCCAACGCGATTCGCAGCGGCCCGATCACTTGGTGTAGTGCGATCAACGGCGGAGCCACGAGCAACGCAAACGCCGCCCCACGTGAATTGGCGATGAGCTTTGGCATCACTTCCCCCAACAGAACGATCAGCATCAGTGATGTGATCAGGAGCAATATCTCGCCGAGCGCGCCGACCTCTGCCTTCATGAGCAGGATCGAACTTACCACGAAGTACAGCACGTTCACAGTCATGTTGCTGATCAGGATGGTGATCAGCAGCATCCGCGGGTGCGCGAGCAAAGATTCCACGGCCCGCCCAGCGAGACCGGTGTCCCGGCGAACTTGCATGCGCTGTGTTTCGCTGAGGCCGAACAGGGCCGTCTCGGATCCTGAGAAGAATCCGCTCAGCAGTAGCAAAACGGGAAGCGTCCCAAACAGCCCAAGGTCTGCCACTGACCAGCCGAGCATACGGTTCCTCTTCGGACGCCTGGGTAGACCAGCGTCACAAGGCGTGTCGGGTGGATGATACGGTGTGCGATACGCCTTTATGCCTTACCGCCGCCGTTATTTCGAGGCGTGATCGGGTCCGGAACGGACTAGGCGATCTCGATCGACCCCAATTCGTATACCGCCTCGTGCAGTCTGATCGTGAACGTGGGCGCCGTTTCGCCCGGCTCATAGTACAGCGCAGAACCGTACCGAACGGCGACCTGCCCGGGGCGGGGCACCGTCGCCCCGCACGGCAAAATACGCCGTCCGCCGCTGACGTGAACCGGAACCACCGGTCGTCGCGTGAACCGAGCCAGCACGCCGACCCCCGGCTTGAACGGTGCCATCCGGCCGGTGCGGCTGCGCGTCCCCTCTGGATAGAGCAGGACGTTCCACCCGTTTCGAAGCAGTTGCGCAGCCGTTCGTATGGAACGCAGAGGCATGCCGTACCGATCGAACGCAAAGGCGTGGAACCCCGCCGCGACGACCAATTGCAGACATTCGCGCTTCAATGACCGCGCACCACCGTTGCCCGGAGGACCGAAGACATCCAGGGCGGCGGCGACCGCGGTACGATTGCGCACCGTTCGCGGCAATGTCCCGAGGATCGCGGCCGTGTCGACGTGGCTTTGATGATTTGCCGCAAACAGCATCGATTCGCCGTCGCCGTTGAGGTGTCCGATGCCGTTGGTGTGCCAACCGAACCGCCGGGCAACGCGTAGCATCCCGACCGCACCAATAATCGCAGGGCGCGTGACCACGACCGCGGGGCTTCGAAACCGCCGCTCGACCTCGTCCGCGGTGGGGGCCAGGACCCGCCCATTCTCGCTCATGTTTGCTCCCGCGGGATTTGGTCGGCGTGCGCCAGAACTTTCTCGAACGCAGCCGCATACTGATCAAGCAACGCCGTCGATGCACTGGGAAAACTGGGCAATTTCAGCAGTGTACCGTTGGTTGCCTCCGTCCGCGGCAGCGCACGTGGATCGTAGGTCGGAAGCGGGCATTGGGGCGTCGGCGATCGTCGGGCGATCCTTGCCCAGTGGCCCTCCGTAAACAACGGCTGTTGGTGCAACAGGGGATAGCGCGGTCGGTCCACCAAAACGCCCTCCGTCCTCAACGCCCTCACCAGATCCGCGATGGGCAGCCCCGTTTGATTCGGGTCGTACCGCACGAGGTACTCGAAGTACACGCGCTCCACCTCGGGCGCCGAAAGAAACGTCTCGATGCCCAGTGCTTCCAGTCGCTGCGAAAGATACACGATGTTCTGTGTGCGCCGGCGGTTGCGCTCCGGTAGATGTCTCAGTTGAACGCGCGCCACCGCCGCATTGAGCGGAGACATGCGCAGCTTCAAGCCAAATCCCGTGGCCGCAAATCGACGATTCGGCGTGGACAGATCAATCACGCGCTCGTAATGCCCAAGCAGCAGCGCCTTCTCCCAAAGCTCAGCGTCGTTGGTGACCAACATGCCCCCCTCGCCCGCCGGACAGAGCTTGTTCGTCTGCATGCTGAAGACCGCGGCATCGCCCAGCGTCCCGATCGGCTTGCCGTGATAGGCCGCTCCATGCGCGTGCGACGCATCTTCGAGGACTTTCAGACCGTGCCGGTGTGCGATATCCAGCAGCTCGTCCATGCGCGAGGGCATGCCGAACAGATGCACGATGACGATCGCTTTCGTGCGTTGGGTAATCTTCGCTTGAACATCGTCAGGATCGAGCCCCAGACACTGCGCCTCCGTTTCGGCGAACACCGGTATGCACCCGCAGTGCAGCAAGGGTGTCACCGAAGCCCAGTACGTCGCGGAAGGAACGATCACCTCGTCGCCGGGTTCGATCTCGAACGCATGCAGTGCAGCTAAGATCGCCGACGTACCGTTGCAATGGGCCAGAGCGCACTGAACACCGAGCCACTGTCGGTAGTCGGCTTCGAGCGCTGTTACCTCGTCATGTATCGACAACTGACCTGAGCGAAGCACGGCCAGCACCGCCTGTTCCTCTTCGTCGGTGATGATCGGCCACCGGTTGGCCTGGCTCTGAGCGAGCTGAACCTCAGGTTTCCCGCCGAGGATGGCTGGCCGTTGCTCCGCCGAGGCGACACTGGGCATCATGCACTCCCTTACCTCCGTCCCGGGCAGATAATACGGAATCGTGTCTCCTTCGTCGAAAGCCGGTCGCATCGGCCGATCGGAGGCCGTCGCGCCACATTGTCCACGGCTGGGATTGTGGATAGTTGACAGTGCTCCAGCCGAAACAGTACCGTTCGCTCCAGAACGCTCTGCGGAGATGATTCGATCCTGGTGCAAGCCCTTCATCAGCCGTTTTTACCTTCCCATCAGGAGCCTGCCATGACACAACTGCCGCCGCCAACACAGCCGGGACCTATTCAGCACCTCCAGCCGCATCGCGGTGTGATGATCCTGGTTTTTGGGATTCTCGGTCTTGTGATTTGCGTGATCTTCGGCATCGTCGCCTGGGTCATGGGCGGCGGTGATCTGCGGGCGATGGCTGAGGGTCGGATGGATCCCACCGGTGAGGGCCTGACGAAGGCTGGCAGAATCTGTGGCATGATTAGCGTTGCTCTCACTATTGTCGGCATTGGGATTTGGGTCCTGATCATGATTCTGGCGGTCGGAGCGGGTGTGGCCGGTGCTGCCAGCGGCGCTGCTGGCGGCGCTGGGCCGTAATCCCACATGTCTCACTCGCCTCTGAGATTTGTTGAGGCGCAGCGTCGCCTTCCCCTATCTGCTTGGGCGTTGGGGATCGTTGTCATATGGATTGCAGCTGTGGCGCTCTACACAGCGCTGGCTCGATCGGTCGAACATGCTCCATCACTGTGTATGTTCCGCAATGTTACGAACTTGCCTTGCCCAACCTGCGGAACAACGCGCGCGACACTGGCCTTTGCGCGCGGGGATGTCCTTGCTGGGGTTCTCTACAACCCGTTCGTCGTTACGGCACTGGCGATTGGTCTAACCTTGGGCGCTGTGCAATGGGTGTTTGGAAGGCGAATCGAGATCGCTATATCGCCGCGCTCCAAGCGCTTCGGTTGGGTGCTCGTAGCCGTTGGGTTCCTCACCAACTGGGCGTACCTGATCGCGCGCGGGATATGATCTAGCAGGATCGTCCGCCCTCGCTGCCAGGGTTTGTCGCCAAGACAGGATCGACCCCCAGCGGCGGAAGCGCCGCTTCCAGCTTGCCGCGCACTTTGGGCCACAATAGAAGCGCCTCAACGATCATCCATACTTCCAGCGCCAACGTAGCCGCCGCAATGACGATCACCGGCCAATTGGGAGCGTCCGATTGAATCCATCGCGGGATTTCAATCACCATCGCCGCCGCCGGCATTGCCAGCATAAAGAGCATCGGGAAGATGAGGAACCAAACGGGCGTCTTTCTCCGCCATAGGTAGAACGCGATGACAAGGAACGCCAATCCGCCGAGGAGTTGATTCGTCGCGCCGAATAGCGGCCACAGGATAAGCCCACCGGTGCCTGCCGTTTGCATCGACCACGCCGTTCCAGGCCCCGGCAGAGCAGCGAGGATCCCCGCGAGAACGATGGCAAAGATCGTTGCGCCGTGTTTGTTCGTCAGCCACGTGAGCGGAATCATAGGAACATTGCCGTAGACGCTGGTCGCACTCGCAGGCCGCGATGCGATCGTCGACGCAAGTTCCTGAATCACGTACCGCTGCAAACGACATGCGGTATCGAGCGTTGTCCCCGCGAATGATGCCACGAGCACACCCATCAAAGCGACGGCGACTGCGGCGGGAATACCGATCGCTTTGAGAAAATTGGCCGATCCATCGACGAATGCGCCGACTTTCGCGGCCAGTCCCAGATCACCCCAGCTTGCGTATCGCGCCAAATACGCAGCCTCGCCGGTAACAATTGGCCCTGCATTGAGCCCCTTGGTTACACCAAGCCCCAATCCCGCAACACACGCCAGAATCACGAGTGTGGCGAGGAAACCTTCCGTTAGCATCGAGCCGTAGCCCACGAACTGCGCATCCGATTCACACTTGAGCTGCTTGGACGATGTGCCGGAGCTGACCAGACAGTGAAAACCGCTGATCGCGCCGCATGCGATCGTAATAAACAGAAACGGGATCAACATTGGTGCACCTTCCGGCGTCCATCGCACCAGCGGTGCTGCGATCTCTAACGGCTGACGCACCGCACCTTCATCCGGAGGCGCTCCGCCAAGAAACGCGGCGACAAACAAACCGACCAGAATCAATCCCAGTGCCGTGAGCAGTTGCAGGCTGTTGATGTAGTCGCGTGGCTGCAGCAATGTCCACACCGGCAGCACCGAGGCGATGTAGGAATACACCAGCAGGACGCCGACCCACACGATCGTCGGCCAGGATGCCATCCACGCATTCAATGCACCCAGCCCGATCTCTTTGGAATCGCCGATCGTAAAGAAATTGACATCGCCGAAAACTACAGTCACGTACATCACCGCCAGAGCAAGCAGCGAAGGAAGCAGCAGATTGACGCCCTTGCGGTGCAGATACAGACCGATCACGATCGCGATTGGAATTTGGATCGTGCATGGAAAGATCGCTGCGGGATACTGCTTGAAGACCGCGGCGATCACCAAGCCGAAGATCGCCAGCACGATCGTCAAGGCCATGAACAGAACAAACAGGAACATGAGCCGAACGCGCCAGTTCAACACGCGCCCTGCAATGTCCCCAACCGTCTGCCCGCGGCTGCGCAGCGAAACAACCAGCGCCCCGAAATCATGCACCGCCCCAATGAAGATCGACCCGAGGAACACCCACAGCAGAGCAGGCAGCCAGCCCCACATGACCGCAATCGCCGGCCCGACGATCGGCCCTGTTCCCGCAATCGATGTAAAGTGGTGGCCGAACACGATCGCCTTATTCGTCGGCACATAATCTCGGTCGTCGTTCAGTTCGACGCTTGGAACCTTCGCCTCCGGATCGAGCTTGAAGATCTTCCGCGCCAGCCAGCGACCGTAGGTGTGGTACGCGATCAGATACCCGACGAGTGCCCCAACCGCGATCAGCAGCGTTCCCATCGGTGTGGCCTCCTGCTCTATAAACCCTCGCCCATTCTAATGTATTGCCTCGCGGTCATCGCATTATGATGTGAATCGCGAGTCGAGGGAGTCACCCGTCAATGGATTGGAGATCGTTATGGATATTCGATGCTGGTCGGTCTTGGTTGTCACTGTGTGTATTGCCTGTACGGGGGCTTGTATGAGTCAGCAAGGATCCCAACCTCGTCCACGAATCCGCGCGCTTGGGATCGCCCCCGGAATTTTCGAGCCGGGCAGGTTCAATGCCATCACTGACGTGAGAGGCGTTCGCGTCGGTCACCAAACGATCGTCAAGGGTGAGAACATCCGCACCGGGGTCACGGCCATCATCCCACATGGTGGAAATGTGTTCCAACAGAAAGTCCCCGCCGCGGTCTATGTGGGAAACGGCTTCGGCAAGGCGGCGGGCTTCCTTCAAGTTCAGGAACTGGGCAATATCGAAACGCCCATTGTTCTAACCAATACACTCAACGTCGGCACGGCGGTTGAGACGGTGGTTCAATGGTCGCTTGAACAACCGGGCAACGAAGATGTGCGGTCTGTGAATGCGATCGTTGGCGAAACCAATGACGGATATCTCAACGATATCCGCGGGCAACACGTCACCCCCGGAAGTGTGATCGCTGCGATCGAGGCGGCGACGGACGGCCCAGTGGAAGAAGGTAGCGTCGGCGCGGGAACCGGCACAATATGCTTCGGCTTCAAAGGCGGCATCGGCACGGCGTCGCGCGTCCTACCCAAGACACTCGGCGGGTACACCGTCGGCGCGCTCGTGCAAACTAACTTCGGCGGGATTCTTACGATCGATGGTGTCCGCGTGGGTGAGGCGCTCGGCCGTTACTCGTTTCGCTCACAACTGCAACAAGCGTCGCGCATCGATGACCCACCTGACGATGGCTCGTGTATGATTGTGCTTGCCACTGATGCGCCGCTCTCGCCGCGCAATCTCGAGCGCATTGCAAGAAGAGCCGTACTCGGTCTGGCGCGAACCGGGTCATTCATGAGTAACGGCTCAGGTGATTTCGTTATCGCTTTTTCGACCCACAATCTGATCCCCAATGGATCGCGTGAGATTCGCACGATCGACGATCTTCCTAATGATGCGATGAGTCCGCTGTTCTTAGCGACAGTCGAAGCGGTCGAAGAGGCCGTTTACAACTCGCTGACCAAAGCGACGACCGTCACCGGCCGGGATGGTCATACTGTCGAGGCGATCCCACTCGATCGCTTGCGCGAATTGCTCAGCCAAAGACAGAACCACAGATAGACTCAGATGCTGACAGATGATTATGAGGCCTGGTCACTTCAGTGACCAGGTCCTAGAGCGTGTCTGACGAATCGGCTGGATTGGTTATCCTGCTGATTTTCGTTCAGGCAGGAGGCTGACGTAGGCGACGCTACGAGCTCACGGATGAGCAGTTCGAGCTGATCGCTGGGGGCCAGAAACGACTCCCGACCCCTTTTATGGTAATGCGAGGTGAATGGTTGGCGGTGGGACACGGAGCGTATGCTCAGAAATCCCAACCGGTTTCGGGGGCGGGGAGGCGCAGCGTCCAATCGAGTTCTTCGAGTAATTCGCGCGGGCCGTCGAGCTCGTCGGTGATGTGCAGGGCCGTGGCGGGGCGTACGCCGAGCCAGAGTCGGGTGAACGCGCCGACTGAGGCTGTCAACGTGGGCAGCGTCCCGTCCGAGCCCGACGCTGCGCCGGACGATGGGCCGAGCGTAACGACGTAGTCGCCTCCAATTCCCAGCCAAGGCCCATCGTCCGACAGATACCGCTCAATTGGATCGGTCAACTTCAGGTTGAATCGCAGCTCGTCGCCGCGCAGATGCGTTTGCTCTAAAACTTTGGGCACATCACAGATGCGCATCTGCCAATAGGCCACAACGCGCATGCGACTGTCGAAATCCGAATCGGTCGTCATCTGTCGATGCTGCATCGGCTTGTCGATCAGGTCCTGAAGCTGGATGCCATGCGTTTCGCGCACGAAGATCAGGCGCACCTGGTCGCCGAGGTTTTTCAGCAATCCCATCAGCTCCAGGAACTGCTCGCGCGTCTTCCAAGCCATCCATCCAACACAGTAGGGTCCGCTTTCGACTTTGCCGCGCGTGTACATCCACAAGTGATGCGTGAGTTCGCCGTTTGGTCCGTCTGCGAAACCGAGCCCAAAATCACATTCTTTGCCTTGAAGGATGTCTGCCTTGGTAAACCCAGGAGGGGCGAGCGTGACCGCGCCGTGGGGCAAGTCGCGATTGAGGCGATTGGCGTGAATGATTTTGTAATCGTCCACGGTCAATCGGCAAGGCACGCGCGTCGCGCCGTCCACACGAAGCCGTGAGGGATCGAACGCGACACGATGCACGTAGCTGCCGGTGCCGAACCCAAGCCGGTCGTAATAACCTTGCTCGAACATCCCCAGCCCGGAAACGATCGCGCCCTGGGCGACATCGTTGGCTATCGCTTGGGCGCTGAGTCGGCTTGCGAACGCTTGCTTGCGCGCGACTCGGCTGGTGACCACCGCCGACACGCAGCTCCACGAAAGATCCTCGTCCAAGTACCGAACCGTGCCGGGCGAGGTGAGCACCAGACACTCCGCCTCGCCGTCGATCAGCGCGACAAGACCACGGCTGGCGGCGCGATGGGCGTCGAACGCTTCGGTCTTGTCGCCCTCCATCCACCCGGCCTCGCGCCAGATGCGACACACCGCGTCCTTGTCGCGGCTTTCGTCGTACGCTCGCAATTCCATAGCGGGCATTGTAGCCCTTCGTCAGTTGCCGCCCGAAAAAGGGGACATCCTACCTTTTCCATAAAGTAGAATGTCCCCTTTTTTCTAGCCGCGGGCTAGGGCGACGAAGTACGTCGTGTCATCCACCGGAGTGAACACCACACGATCGCCGGGCCGGGCGCCGTGGCGTTTGAACCACGGCGCCCATCTGCGTGCGCGCAGCATGTTCCGTGGGCCAACGATATCGGTAAGGACGGTCGGTCCGTTATGAAGGATCAACGTCAGCGGCTCGGCTGCCTCTTGCTTGGTTGCTCCGCCCACTGAGCCGTTGGGGAAATAATCCAACACCTTGCCGACATAAATCGTGTTGTTCTTCAGGTTGCCCGGTGTGAGTTTCGTATGAAACGAATCTTGCGATCGTTGTGGCGTTTTCCACGCCGGCGCATCATCCAGCGTCAACCACGCCACACCCTGCAAGCGGCGTACCGCCGGTCCGGTCGAGGTTGGTTTGACGTCCTTGAGCCAAACGAGCGTGCAGTACCGGCTGTCACGTTTGGCTCGCCAAAAGGCGGGCTCTCCGCAGATCAACTCGTCGTAATCACGTCGGATCTGCGCGACGCGCTTGGGCGTGAGGTCCTTCTCGCAGAGGACGTGCTCGGCGCGAGCGGTGGCACGGTACGGGCCGCAGGATTGCTTGAAGTAAATCCGATCGCCGGGCTCGATGACATCATACGGCGCGCGGGGCTGGCGCGTGAGCCGGCACTCCACGGTCTTGTGGCCGGAAAGGAGCAGTTCGACGTACGGCTTGAGCAAAACAGCGACGTGCAGCATCGGGCGAGGCCCTAGTCCGGTGGGGATACCACGACCCCCCGGCGATCGGTCGCATCCGCAAACCTCTGAATCACCTCGGTGCTGCCTAAGCCCGGCCGGTGAGCCAGCACGTCAACAGCGATATTCATTTCCTTGAGCAACTCATATTCCACGATGTCCTGCGGCTGGTAGTCACCGCCTTTGACATAAACGTCCGGCTTGATCCGGCGGATCAGCTCGTGGGCCGTCGGCTCATCAAAGACCGTGAGGTAATCGATCGACTCGAACTCGCCCAGGATTTCCAGTCGCTCGGATTCGCCAAAGATCGGCCGGCCCTCGCCTTTCAACGCGCGCACCTGTTCATCGGAGTTCACCCCGACGACAAGCACGTCGCCGAGCTTCTTAGCTTCGCGCAGATACAACAAATGCCCGGTATGGATCACGTCGAAGCAGCCGTTGGTCAGCACGATCCGATGGCCCGCGGCGCGATGCACCGTTAGTTCAATGAGCAGTTCATCGAGGCTGCGCACCTTTCCCTTGAGCGTGCGGCTTTGGGCCAGGATCTCGCGCTGCACCCGCACGAACGGAATCGGCTGCACGCCGAACACCTCAACTTCCAACCCCGCCGCGGCGTTGGCGAACGCCACCGCATCAGGCCAATCGAAGCCGTTGGCGATCGCTCCGGCCAGGGCGGCGAACACCACGTCGCCGGCGCCGGAGACGTCGTACACGCTTCGAGCCGTGGTCGACACGAGGATCGGATCGCCGCCGCGCTCCTCCAGCAGCGCGCCGTGGCGATCCAGCGTCACCACCACCGCGTCCAGATCAAGCTGCGTCAGGAGCTTGGTCGCCAACCCGGCGTTGTGAATCTGCGAGGCCTCCAGCGGCGTGTCGAGACCCGTGGCCTGTTCAGCTTCCGAGCGATTCGGCGTGACCGCCGTCGCGCCACGGTACTTGGAATAATCTGCGATCGACGCAGGATCGACGAGGATCGGCTTCGCCTTAGCGCGGCACAGTTCGATAATCGCCCGGCACAACGCCGCCCCGCAGACGCCCTTGTCGTAATCTTCCAGGCACACGACATCGACCTCGTCAACGTGAGATTCGACGAACCGAATCAGGCGCTGAACCACATCGTCGTTCAGCGGATCACTCGCCTCGGTATCGAGGCGAAACATCTTTTGCGGATGACGGTGCTGGGCCAGCCCGATCATGGAGCACTTGACGGTCGTGGGTCGATCGGGGTCCTGGATCAGCCCGTCGATGTGGCAGCCGGCCTCTTGCAGCGCGCCGCGGAGGATTTGCGCCTCCGGATCGTCACCGATGACGCCGACACACCGCACCTCGCCTTGCATCGCCCCCAAACACAGCGCGACGTTGGCGGCGCCGCCGGGGGCATGCTCGCGACGTGAAGCCTTGAGGATCGGGACGGGCGCATCCGGAGACAGTCGCTCCGCCGCGCCGTACACGTTTTGATCAAGCATGAAGTCGCCGACAACCATCGCCGTGAACGGCCTGTATGAGGCGAGTCGTTGTAAGAGTTTTGCCATCACATTCCGCGGGAAGAACCGGCCCTCGGACCGGGGGGCGCTCCTGATCTCGCCACGGCCGCGAGCACCAGGTCTTCAAGTTCCCCGGACCCCTGAAAGACGTCGATCGCCAGTCGGGGGACCACCACCGGAACCGGCCAGGTCTCCAAGTCTATCAGACGCCGCACCTTGACCCAATCCTTGGCGGTCGTGACCATCGCGTCCAGTCCCCGGCATAGGTCTCGCGCCGCGGCCAGCTTGGCCCGATCATAGCATTGGTGGTCCCGTACCGGCACGTCGACCGCCACCACCGCCCCGGCAGCCTCGACTTGCCGCACGATCGAACGGGGTTGACCCACGCCCAGCATGGTCAGAACCCGCTTCCGGGCCAGCCAGTCAACGCCGACGTAGCTCGGTTTGGGCGTGACCAAGTCCAGCCGTGTCCACACATGACGCGACCAGGCGATCGGGGGTTTCCCGTGGTGCCGCTGGATTAGTGCCGCCAGCGACTTGTCCACGCGCTCAGCCCGCGTCACGACCACCGCATCGGCCCGCTTGAGATTCCTCACCGGCTCCCGCAGGTGACCGGCCGGGAGAAGTCGATCGCCAAACATACCCCGCGAGGCATCGATCAGCACGAGATCGAGCCGGCGCGCGATCTGCCGGTGCTGGAACCCGTCATCGAGGAGCACGCAGTCAATTTCGGGATGTTGGGGGAGGAATGAGCCCAGCGCGGCGGCGCGATCGGGATCGGCCACGACCGGCACATTGCCCATGCGATCGAGATACTCCGCTTCCTCGTCGCTGCGCTCGCCGCGGGCCGAACCGTAGCCGCGCATGGCGATGACCGGGCGGTGCCGATGCTTGGTCAACATCTCGGCAAGCCACATGACCATTGGCGTCTTGCCGACGCCGCCTGTGGTGAGGTTGCCGACGGAAACGACCGGGCGATCCACGGTCGCCACGCCCACGCCGCGGTCGAAGCGCGCGTTTCGCGCGCGTATGGTCAACCGGTAGAACCAGGACGCGCCGATGGTGACCGGAGCGAGCAAGCCCGGCAACGGACCACTCATGTATCCCGACCTTTGAGCGCCTTGCGCCGACGGGCCTGCTTCACCACGTTGCGCAGGTCAGATGAAGCCTTCGCGGCTTCGTCGATCTGCTCCTCGTGATGCATGCGCACGGTATTGACCGCATCAATTATCGCCGTCACCACAACCAACCCCAACGCGAACAACACCAAGAGCCACGAGATGAAGTATTCGGTTGGATTTGTCTTATGATCGACGAAGCTGAGCGCCCGGACAAAAGGGGCAAGCGACACGAACATCACGACAATCGACGCCCGCCTGATGCGTCGCCGCTTGGCATCCACCTTTGGATCGTCAAGACACTTCCAATACCAAAGGATCCAAAGCGCCAGCCCGATCGCGGACGGAATCGTGAGCGCCGGCGGCAGATGCACGGCCAGGATCATCTCTCGCCGCTCCCGACGCCGTTGAGCAGCCGAAGCACACGCTGCATGGGCAGACCCATCACCGTCGTGGGATCGCCCTCGCAACGAATCGGCCAACTGGCGTCGATTCGCTCGGCCAGATTGTACCCGCCGGCTTTGCCTTGCCACTGCTCGGACTGAACATAGTCACGAATTGCCTCGTCACTCAACTTGCCGAGATACACCTCGGCCTCATCAACAAACAGCATGCGTTGACCGTCGGTCAGGCGAATCAGACACACACCGCTGATCGTCCGGTGGACGCTGTTGCACAGCCGGCTCAACATCGCATAGGCGTGGGCGGCATCTTCGGGCTGGCCGAGGATCTCGCCTCGATGCACGCACACCGTGTCTGCCGCCAGCACCGTGCCCGCCTCGAAATCCTTGTGTGACGAAACGCGCAACACGACATCAAGCGCCTTGAATAACGCCATGTCTAATACCCATTGCTGGGGCGTCTGTCCTTGGGGCGCGAACTCGCCGTCGTCTACGAGCGGCGGCAACACGTGCACGCAGATCCCCGCCTCTTGCAGCAACTGCCGGCGCCGAGGCGAGCGACTCGCCAGCACGATCGGCGGCCCGAACTTCACAGCGCCGCCTCCTTCACACGACCAGTCTCGGCCTCGCTCGCCGTCGTCTGAGGCATTCGGGGCGAAGTCGAACCCGCTCGCTCTGCCAGCAGTTCATCGACTCGGCGCAGCACGTCAACGGGGCGAACGGCCCGCATCAGTGCATCGCCCAGCTTGGGATCCTTGAAGTTGATCGCCGTTTGTGGAGCCAAACCCGGAGGTCGTAGCACAGTCTCGGGCCGGCCGTATGGTCCAACCCGGGCTGGGGCGGTCGGACCGAACAGCGCTACGCATGGTCGCGAAAAACCCACCGCCATGTGCAATGGCGCAGAGTCGTTGGCGATGACCAGGTCCGCACCTTCGACAATCGCCATCGTCTGGCCGACGCTCGTGGAACCGACGAGGTCGATGACCGTCCCTTTTGCACACGCAGGATTCAGCGCGAGCCACCGCACCTGTCTGCGTTCGGCCGGTGATCCGACCAAAACCAGATGCCCCACGCCGCGATTCAACAACGGCTCGATCAGGGTCGACCAATACTCACCCGGCCAGCGCTTGCTCGGCCAGCGGCTGGTCGGGGCGAGCATCACATACCTCTGGTTCTCGAGCCCCAACCGTCTGCGCAGGTCGGTCCACCATTGCTGATCCTGTTGCGCCGTGTAAAGGCGCATGTCGCAAACAGGGTCGATGCCTTCGGCCGCCAGGAGGTGGAGCATCCGGTCCACGGTGTGCAGGGCCGTCGGCGGGGGATGTCGGACGGTATAGCCCAACCAGCCGAACTCCCGGGCTGAGCGGTACCCCACGCGCCGCGTCGCGGCCGTGGCGCGGGTGATCAGGCCGCTTCGCCCCAGCGCCTGGCAGTCCAAGACCAAGTCGTACCCACGCCGCCGAAGCGACGCGAACCAACGAAGCGTCTCGAAGGCCACGATCGGATTGTGCCACCAGTCGGCCATCTGCGTCCGAGGGAACGTGACGATCCCATCCAAGGCGGGATGGGCGGCGATGGCCTCGGCGAACTGGGCCTGAACGAGCCAATCGATCTGGGCCCGGCCGAAGGCCCGCCGGAGGCTCACCAGGACCGGCACCGTGCGGCAGACGTCGCCCAGGGCGCTGGGCCTCACGATCAG
>JAZFYE010000251.1:0-3356 GCA_036475395.1 Phycisphaerales bacterium | reverse complement strand
CGGGCGGCCGCCGGTGACTGGGGCAGTCGAGAGGGCCGTCCACACGGCCTTCGGCGAGGGCAAGTCCAAGCGAGCCATCGCACGCGCGCTCCGGATTTCGGATGGCACAGTTCGGCGGGTACTACGGGCCGCGTAACCCCGCCTCATTTAGCTGGCCCGGGCCTGTCGCACACGGTCGGTTCGGCAGGCTCCGGGCGACCACTACCGTCAGGCGTCCACGAAACCGTCTCGTCATCTGATCCGGTCTTCGTTGCCGGTAACCGGCGCCACGGCGGGAGGCCACCGCTCGCGGACGCACCCAGTGCGGTGGACGGGGGTACCCTGGGAAGTCATGGACCCTCCACTTCGCCTCATGGGTCCCCAACCCCGTATCTCCAGGAAATCTGGCGGTGATCCCCGGGACCTGCTGTTGGCTCGTGTTGTCAACACGGCCAAGCCCCCCGCACGCCCGGAGGATCACGACACGCGTAGAGAGCGACGAACTGTTGCGATCTACGACAAGCTCGCCCCCGACGACCCGGGATCGGCGCGGCGGCGGCCGAAGCGTACCAAGAAAGCCGTTGGCCGGCGGGGGCCGGCGTGCGGCAACGCTCCGAGCCACCAGGGGGTGCCGCTTCATGCAACGCGTAACCGAATACCCCGGTCCAAGAAATGTGCACGCGCCGGGCGAGCGCGCGTCTCATCAGCCGGCGCCACGGTGGCGGACCGGCGCGTGCGCGCGTGGTGGGGGTACCCCGGTCGGCACAGGGACCCCCCGCGCCGCGCTTCGGGTCCCCTCCTCGATCCCCAAAAATTCTGCCGGTAATTTCTTCGGACGCCTTGTTGGCACGTGTTGTCAACTCCCCAACGGCGAACCGCTACCAGGGGCGTGCACCCACATAGCACGGCTTGGTAGGTAACGGATCGTGCCTCGCCTACGGCGGCTTTTGACCCCGAGCCGACATTAGGCCCGATAGACTCGTCCTCGTGCCTCCAATACAATCTCGGGCACTGAGTTCCTTGAAAGCTGTCGCACGGCATGGCCGAAAAACGTGTCCAACGTCGCCTCGCCGCTATCCTCGTCGCTGACGTGGTCGCGTATTCCCGGCTGATGGAGAAGGACGAGGCAGGCACGCTTGAGCGTCTCAAGGCGCTCCGCGCCGATCTGATTTATCCCCGAATTGCCGCCGACGGGGGGCGCATCGTCAAGACGGTTGGCGACGGCCTACTGGTCGAATTCCCGAGCGCCGTGGACGCCGTCCGCAACGCCCTCGACATCCAGGGGGTGATGGCCCGGCGCAACGCCGATTTGGCTGAGGACCGCCGCATGGAATTTCGCGTCGGCATCAACTTGGGCGACGTGATCATCGAGGGCGACGATATTCACGGAGACGGCGTGAACGTCGCGGCCAGACTGGAGGGGCTGTGCGAGCCGGGCGGGGTCTATGTCTCCGGCAGCGTGTTCGATCAGGTCACCGGCAAGCTCGATGCATGGTTCGACGATCTCGGCGAGCAGACAGTCAAGAACCTGGCGCGACCGGTACGCGTCTTCCGGGCGCAGATTAAGTCGGAAGCGGTCGCCGATCCGAAACCCGTTGCAGAGGCGCTGACACTCCCCGACAAGCCCTCCATCGCCGTGCTCCCGTTCGAGAACATGTCGGGCGATCCCGAGCAGGAGTTTTTTGCCGATGGCATTTCAGAAGACATCATCACTGAACTGTCGCGTTTGAGAGGTTTTTTCGTCATCGCTCGCAATTCGTCGTTCATTTACAAGGGCCAATCGATCGCGATTTCGGACGTCGCCCACGATTTGGGCGTTCGATACATTCTGGAGGGAAGCGTTCGGCGCGCCGGCAACCGGATACGGGTGACCGCCCAGCTCATCGAAGGCGACGCCGGCACTCACATTTGGGCGGAACGCTATGACCGGATGCTCGATGATATTTTCGAGCTCCAGGACGAGATCACACGACAAATCGTCGGTGCGCTGGAGCCGAGCCTGATGGTGGCCGAGGCCGAGCGCTCGCAGCGCCAACGCCCGGAGAACCTCGATGCCTGGGGTTACGTCGCCAGGGCCATGCCGCTGATCTGGACGTGGTCGGGCAATGACTATGGGCCTGCCGAGACATTGTTGTGCAAAGCGATTGAGATCGACCCCAACTATGCGCGGGCGCACAGTATTCTGGCCCTGGGCCTCATTGTGAATGCATGGTTTGGACGGGATGGGCCAGACGACGACTCCGCCGATCAGGCGTTCGAAGAGGCCAAGCTCGCAGTGAAGTTGGACGCTAACGATCCCTGGGGCCACCTTGCCCTGGGCTTTGCCTATGGCTATCGCCGGAACAGCGAGGATGCCTTCGCCGAAATGGAACAAGCACTCACGCTCAACCCCAACTTTGCGCTGGCGCACGGATTTTACGGTTTGGTCCTGAGTTGGGCTGGAGAGGCACAGAAGGCGCTGAAGGAAATTGACCTGGCAGAGCGACTCAGTCCGCGCGACGTAATCAACATTCATTACCCGACCATAAGGGGCGTCGCCTGCTTTGCTGCCGGTGATTATGAAGCTGCTGCCGCGCATGCGAGAACAGGCATCCGTCAGCGTTCGGACGCGACTGGTGCACATCGCGTTCTCGCGGCCAGTTGTGGTCAACTCGACGCTCTCGAAGAGGCGCAAGCCACTGCCGCTCGACTGGTGAAGTTGCAGCCTGAGATTACATTGAGATGGGCACAGAACAACGTGCCGATACCCTCATCAGAGTTTCTTGGCCGCTATGTCGAGGGGCTGCGTCTGGCAGGAATTCCCGAATGATCGAGTGCCCTCTTGTGTAGTCTATTGTCGGTCCTTGGTCGAACTCCCGCTAAAGACCGGTGTTGGCTACAAGCAGACATCCAGTCGCCCGAAATCGATGTCTGCTCTACCTCCAGCAACAGACATTCTGGACAGGGCTGGGAATGTCTCAAGTTGACCCACAGCGGAAGTCGAGGTTCACCAATGCGTGACACGCTATACCGAAGGCTTCAGCCATTTCGTTACCTCCATGACTGCTCCGATTGCTTCCGGCTGGAGTGAGGTGGTCCCAAAAAATCCCGTTCCACCGTCAACTCGCCGATCTTGGCGTGAAGGTCACGGACCTCCGTCTCATGGTCCCGGCGGTCGCGGTCGAGGCCGGTCGAAAACACCTCACACAGGCCGTCCATCGCCTGGCGTTTCCATGTGCTCACCTGGTTCGGATGCACCTTGCGCTTGGCCGCGATCTCCTGAATCGTCTTGTCGCCCCGCAGCGCATCAAGCGCCACGCGAGCCTTGAATTCCGCCGTAAATCGGCGCCGTTTCGTCATCTCGTATCCCTCCGTTAGCCGGTGGAATACACCTTAAC
>JAZFYE010000250.1:0-6293 GCA_036475395.1 Phycisphaerales bacterium | reverse complement strand
GGGCGCGGGGGGGGGGGGGGGGGGGGGGGGGGTGGGGGGGTCCTCCCGGTCCCCACCCCCCCGTTTCCCCCCCCCGGACCCCCGCCCCCGCCCCCGCCCCCGGAACATGGCGATTCTCGTCATGTCGAATCAGCGGAAGCGGACACTGGCGAAGGAAAGAAAGCAAAGCGGCCGCGACGAACCCCCCGGACGTACCACCCGAAGTACGTGGAAGCCGCCCGCGAGTTGTGCGCGCGGTTCCTCGATGAGGTGAACGATCAAGGTTTGCTGCCGGAGGGTTGGACGCAGGGGAAGTATGATGTGAGTCGGCCCCGGTCGTTGGACCCCCGGATGGCGGGAGGGTCCACGGAGGTCACGGAGAAGATTCGCCTGTTGGAGGCAGCGTGAATCGACGGCAATCAACCGGCCCACTCAATCAATCGGGCGCGGATCGGCGGCGTCACCTGAGGAATCATAGATCAACAGCTTGCCGACGGCCGGATCAATCGCTTTCTAACGGTTGACTGGAATCATCCTGAGACGAGACTGCCCTATGAGAACACGCATCTGACGATCACAAAAACTTCAGAACTCATTGGGTACGAATCGTGATGTACCGTGAATGGAAGCCTTCGGCTTCCTTGGCGCATTTTTCTAGTTCTGCTTCGCCGGCGACCAGATCATCGTACGACACCGTTCTCGATCTCCGGTCTATTTTACTCTTGAGAATATCCGACTGAAACGAGGAACACATCATTCTCAACATGCTGTCCGGCGCCGATGCCATAGGTGCTTTTTGTTTTGCCAGCCGGCGCTGATCGTCCTGGTTGCGTTGGTATTGGCCCAACGCCTTTTTAATCAGATTGACTTCCTGACGATAGGACAGCATTAAAACCTCGTGACAGTAATCCAGGGTCCTCTTCACTTTTCGAATTTCCTCGAGATGATGCTCGTCAACTTCGTCATAGAAATACTGCACTGCAGATCGAGCCAGCAAGCAGCGGAAGTTCATTTTAATCTTGAAAGCCCGCGTCTCGACGGAGTCAGTCACCTTGCAGCGTCGCTCGTCGTCGCCCTTGCAAAACAGCTGGATGTCGTTTTGCCATTCGGCCAAGGTTTTTCCCTGCCATGCCGCGCGATTGTTTCGCCCCATGATTACCTCCAAGGAATAACGTTCATCCGACTGAAGCGTGCGCGCGCCTCAGAATCACTCGACCGACCTTTCCCATTTGGCCTTCGCCCGTCTCCGCCGCCGAGCCTTCCCAGCACGAGTGTAACGCTCCACCCGGAGACCCAAGTTCCATTCGCTGCCTTCTAGGATATCTGTCTTTGCGGTGACGGTAGACGCCTATC
Source organism: Phycisphaerales bacterium (assembly GCA_036475395.1). Lineage (GTDB taxonomy): Bacteria > Planctomycetota > Phycisphaerae > Phycisphaerales > SM1A02 > JADFNO01. Next base: position 4,961 of record JAZFYE010000250.1, on the reverse strand, counting down.
CAGCTGACACCTGACAAGCTGTCACCTGCCTAGGGGACACCTCGTAAGGCGGCCATTCTCTCTGGGCCTTGGGATCGCCAAGCACACGAGTCAAATTCGGTGGCCGGGCTGAGGGCCGAGCCGGGAAGACGTGATGGCTGCCGCGACGTCCGAGAGGGGGCATCATGTACTACGAGGCGATCCCTGAGATTCACAGCAGCCGTCTCGTCATGTATGGCTCGTGTCGCATCCCTCTCCCCAATCAATCGATTGGCAGCGGGTCGGCGGCTTCGCCGCGGGTCCAGGCGCGGATCTTCGGTAAGAGCACTTCGATACAGAGAATCTTGACGCAGGCGGCGATTGGAATTGCCAGCAACATGCCGTAGATGCCCAGCACGGAACCGCCGGCCAACACCGCGACGATGATGGTGACGGGATCGAGGTTGGTCGCTTTGCCTGCAATGGTCGGCGTCAAGACGTAGCCTTCGATCAGTTGCACGAAGACGAACACCGACGTCGGCCAGAGAACGACGCCCAACCACCCGAGCCAGACGCGATCCTCCGGCGTCAGGCCGAGCTGATCGAAGAACAACAGCCCCACCGCCAGTGGAATCCCGATCACGCCGAGATAGGGAACGGCGCAGAAAACCCCGACGACGAGTCCGAGGGCGATCGCGTAGGGCACGCCGCAGAACATCCACCCGATGGCCAGCATTACGCCCATGATGATGCTGATGACGATTCGGCCGCGCACGAACCCGGCCACGACGCGGTCCATCTTGGCCGCAAGTTCAAAGGTGTGTTCGCGATTCTTGTTGGGCACGAGCTGCCGCCCGAACTTGACGACGTCGGGATACCAGAGGCTGAAGAAGAAGAAGTAGAACGGGATGAGGAATGCGACGAGCCCGAGCTGCACGATGGCGCCGATGACGCCGAAAATTGCTTGGGCGCTGCCGCGCGCGAGGTTGAGCCAGTCGGCGGTCGGCTCGTCGTCGGACACCGGGCCAAGTTCCGCCAGAAGCTCGGCTCGCAGCTCGTCCTTGAGTTGAGTGAACCGCTCGTCGCTCATGATTGCGGCGTTCACCGGCCCCGGTGCGTCTTGGGGTGCTTCTTGTGCGTCGCCAGCTTCTGCGCCGCCCGACTGATCGTCGTTTGTCCGAGCGTCAGTGTCGTTCATTGGGTCTGAAGCCGCACCCGCCTCGCCGGGCAACAGGTCAAGTACGGTTTGGAATTGATCTGTGTACGCCTCGGGCACGAATGGCCCGAGCTGGGCGACCTTGGCGCGAAACTCTCCCTCGCGAACATCGTTGATGAACTTCGTCGTTTGGCCGATGATCAGCGGTAACGCAATCGCCAGTAGTGCGAGCACGGCAATGCCCGCCGTGGCCAGCACGCCCGCAACAGCGTGCGGTCGTTTCACTTTCGGATGTCGGCACAACTTTTCGATCAACGGTTCGAACAAGTACGCCAACAACAGCGCGACCAGCAACGGCACCGTGACCGCCCGCAGCGCGTATCCGGCCCAGACGAGGCCAAGCACGGCCGCGACGAACAGCAAGTCGCGCACCGCCTGAATCTGCCAGATATGAAGCCGTTGAACAAGAACGGCATCCTCCGGCTCACTGCGCTGGGCCTCTGGACGTTGCGCCATGTCCTTGAGACTATCGCATCCAGCGCGGCTGGCAAGTCAGCACTACCGCCGAAGTCGCTCATTGATATGTCTGAGCAGGTCAGTTCGCGCCGATCCGACCCAGTAGCGTGTCGTGACTGAACGCTTCGTCGAAATCGTACACGGCGCGGAAGTCGTCCATTGTATCATCGTTGTTCTTGGTCATCAGACCGGCGTCAATCATGGCGAAGACGATTCGACCGAAGTCGTTTGTGCGCCTGACGTTCCAATGCTCGAGCACGATCGGGGCAAGCAGCCCGTACTTGTCGATGGCCAGATCGCGAAGACCGATGCACAACTCTTGGCCGCTGATGTGCCGATCCACCTCGGGCAGCGCCTCGGGATCTTCGTGCACCTGCTCAACGGCGTAGTTGAGCCCTTCGCGGACGAAGGCAAAGGCCTCCATCGGATATGGACCCGCCGTGGCGAGGATCGTTTTCCAATCGATTATCTCTTGCTGCTTGGGCATGTCAGATCAACGTCTCCAGCAAGTCGGCGTTATCATATCGGCCTCGCACGCGCGAAAACACCCAAAAATGAATGTTGCCTCGGCTACCGGCCGCGTGAGGCCCACAGCGTATCCTTAATAAGGAAGCGCAGCGGCCGATCGGCCCATTCCTGGGCATAGCCGACCCCGACTCGGCGTGTGCAAAGAATCCGGCTCGGGGGCAGAGCCCGGGACCGCAGGCGCTCCATGAACAACGATCCGCTGGCGCGCATGTCGATCTCGTTCAAGGATCGATCGATGGCCAGGGCTTGGGTCAGTTTCGCCGGACCGGAGCACAGATCAGATTCGCGTTTTGCGCTCGGCCGGTTGCGGTACATCCGTTTGAACCCCTCCGTAGGCTGGATCGCCCGCAGGAGGACCGCGACGCCTTCGTCCGCCTTGCCACACACGATGTTAAGGCAATGATGCATGCCGTACGTGAAGTAAATGTACGCGTGGCCACCGGGTAAATACATCGCCGCGTTGCGAGCCGTCCGCCGACCCCGGTACGTGTGGGCCGCAGCGTCATCAGCGCCGAGGTACGCCTCGACTTCCACGATCGTTCCCGCTAAACGCTGCCCGTTGATGACGCGGACCAACCGCTGGCCCAACAATCGTCGAGCAACTGTAATCGGATCGGCCGAGAACGCCGTGAAGCGTGGAGGCATAATCGATCTCGTCTTGGCACGCAGCATCAAACGCAGCAACCGGTCACGCAACCTTGGAGTCTACTGCGCAGGGTTCTCAACTGATGGGGTAAGGACCGGCGATCCACTGCGGCGCGTCATCACGACGTAACACTTGTGCCAGTGGTTCGTCCGGATCGTCGCCGTTGATCTGGACCGCGAGCAAGCCGGCCGTAGGTCCGGGGGCAAGCGTGACTAACGATTCATCAAAGCCCAAGGCCGAAGCGCCGGCCACCGTACCCATTCGCAGCAGCGCGATCGGATCGACCTCGTCGCGCTGATAGAGGAAACGCATTTCGTCCAGCACGCTGATCCGATTGGGCGTATCAAGGCACGGCAATCCATCGGTGCCCAGGGCGACGTTCACGCCGAGCTCCAACATATCACGGTAGCGGTGCGGCGGACGGCCGGCGTGGGGATGGCCGAAGTAGGCACTGGCCCGGGGGCAGTAGGCGACGGTGATCGGCCAGTCGGCGAGTTTCTCCACATGGGCGTTGTCCAAATAGTTCACATGAGCAACGACCATCGGCCGGCGGCTCAGAATCTGGCCCAGATACTCGATGGGATGGCGTCGATGGCCAGCGATCGAGTCGTCCCACACGCCGAAGCGCTTGAGCATCGCCGCCAGGGGGCCGGTCGCCATATCGACGAACTCCAATTCCTCCAGCGTCTCGGCCAAATGGGTAGCGAGGGGTCGATCCAGTTGGGCGGCGGCCTCGTAGACCGCTCGGCCGCAGGAATATGGCGCGTGGGGCTGCAACCCGAACCGAATGCCGCGAGCGCTGGCCGGGCAGTCCCGCACCGCCTCCTGCATGGTTCGAACGGCATCGACCTGGCGATCACCAAGCCCGAATACCTCCAGGAAACTGACGCCGGCGAGATCCGAGGCCCGCAGCTGACGAATCGGGACGAGTGATCGCACGCCGGCGATGTCCCCCACCAGGGCCGTCCCGCCGGCCAAGGCGAGCTCGATTCCGCGCTGCACCGAGGCCGCGATCGCCTCATCAGTCTCGGCTCTAGCGGGTCGCAATTGCTCGATCCAACTCACAAAATCACCGTGGAGCGGCATCGGCCCAATGTGACTCAAGTCCAAGTGGCAGTGGACGTTGACGAGCGCAGGCAGCACGACGGCGTGGGGCAGATCGGTCACGGTGGCGCCCGACGGCTGACCGATCGTGGCCGGCGCGCCGCACGCCAGAATCCGTGAGTTCTCCAGCAGGACCGCACCGGGCGAGGCTCGGAGCCCCTGACCATCCACGACCAACGCCGCTCGGATAATTGTGCGCCCCTGATGAGGCATGGATCTCGTTCCCTGGCGATGCGCCTGGCAATCGTGCCGGCCAATCTCTCAAACTCATCCGTCGCTTGACAACACGCCGGCTCAATACTCGGTAGCATACGGGCCCCTGACATCGCTACGGACGAGGCGTGTTCAAGATCATCTCCACAATCAGCAATGGACTTTGCGAGGACCCACCCATGCGACGTGCTGTATCCATCACGACCGTTGTTTGTTTGGCATCACTGACCCTGCTGAGCACCGGCTGCGTGCAACAGGACCGATACGACCAGCTTGTGGTGACCAATCGAACGCTCAAAGAGCAAATCGTCAATGTGCAAGAGGACCGCGACGTGGCGAATGCCAATGTGGCGACGCTGCGCGGTCAACTGACCAAGACCAAATCCGAGAACGATACCCTGCGGATGCGCATAAATGCGATGGACAACGAGCTGGGCAACCAGGAGAGCGAATACGGCCGGCTCCTGGAGCGCGTCAGCAAAATGCCGGTGCGACCGCTTCCTTATCAGGTGGAGCGAGCCCTAGAGGAGCTGGCTACTGCGTATCCGGAGTTGCTTTCGTTCAGCGCCGAGGCCGGCATGATTCGGTTCGCCAGTGATCTGACGTTCGATCTGGGGTCAATCGAGATCAAGGCCGCCGCCGCCGCCACCATCACCACGCTGGCTGACATTCTCAATGCCCCCGACGCGACGGGCCTGGAGGTGCAAGTGGTGGGCCACACCGACAACGTACCGATCGGCAAGCCGGCGACTCGACAGAAGCACCCGACCAATGTGCATCTTTCGGTGCACCGCGCGATCTCGGTGCGCAGTGCGCTGACGGCGGCGGGGATCGATCCGG
>JAZFYE010000249.1:0-5138 GCA_036475395.1 Phycisphaerales bacterium | reverse complement strand
ACGCGGGAGCACTTCTGTTTGTCGGCTGCGCTTCACACCGAAGCGTCAGCCCGAATACCCGAGGATGCTGTCCACATCCGTTCGGATATGGACACTGTACGCTTGTGCATCGGCATTGCAAGTAGTTACGTGCAAGTTTATCGTATCTTTTTCGATTGTTTCGCGCGGCTTTGCGAGGCGTAGCGCGCTCACCTCAAGATGCCGATCTGGTCGGCCGCGAGATCGTTACCACACCCTCCGGCCTTCACGATAGGGTGGTACGATAGCCTTCGTCTCGCCCCGAGTTTCCGAATATGTGGTACATTCTGTGGCACTCTATCCACTACCAGCCCCGCCTTGACGCCCCCTCAGTCAGTCTTATCTTCCTCGCCGAGATACGGAATCAAGCCCGCCCCGTCAGACAGTTACGCAACCGAACCCGCAAGTCGTTCGTTCCCTGTTCCATCGTAAACGCTCCCACAAAAGCGGCCACGCTCCCGTCTAGGGCAGAATGTTCAACCTGACCCGAGCCGAAGGTAAATCTACCAGCCATCGTGCCCCCGGCTCATTGTTTATCCCGCTGCGTGAGACAGTTCTCCAACCGTTTCCGGGCACATCAAACGGGGTCAAATTGGGCGCCGGCCATGGTCGAATAAATTATCCGACCGTCCGCATATGTCGCCGAATCACCTCCCGATACATAGCCGCCAACACCATGTTCCGTAGGCCCTGTAAGAACAGCACGCCCACGACCAGCATCGGCCACTCCCACGGGACCGTGAACCACGCCAGAATGAACGAGGCAAACAAGACAATCGCGGCTAGGGTACGCAGCGGGGTCAACCACCCGACGAACACAATCACCAGGGCCCACAGGGGCCACCCCATCTTGCCCCACACAATGGCAAAGGCGATAAACCCAAGGACGTAGATCACCAGGTCCATGACCCTCGCCGCCGTCCTGCTCGCCGGCCCAAGGTTCAGCAACAACGGACGCTCATGGAAGAAGAACATACTTCGCCTCACTTCGGCTCAGACGAAACCCGCACCGACCGCCATGCTGACGACACCTGCGACGCCGACGATTCGGTCAGGTGGGTTGTAAAAAGTCCACGTCGCACCCCATCCCCCAACCAGCAACGCCGCCCCTATGCCGAGGGTGAGTCTACGGATCATCATCTTCGCCCTCTCGCAGTTGTTCCTCGCGTTCCCATTCCTCGGCGCGTTTCTCTTTCTCCGAGTCAATCAGGTTCCGTACAAACTCTCGCTCCTCCTCGATGGCAGCCAGGACTTCCCCGCCGCGCAAGACAAGGTAGATAGCACCCATAGCAGCGAAAAGCACACCGCACCCGCCGACGAGACCCAAGACATAGTCCCACCCTGTCATACCCGCAGGATACTAAATCTGCGGTCGTATGGGTCCTGACCCCCGGCCTCCACAGCCCCCCCGCCTACTGCCAGTTGTTGACGGCATCCGCGAGGTACCGCATCGCCCGCGAGCAGGCGTAAGGCGGGCCGACCGGGCCGACGTTGCTGTCCTTCGGCGGAATCAGCCCCCGGCTCAACCGATTGACTGCTTGGGAATGAAGTACACAAATATCAGATTCGTCTCACCAAACGTAACATTGGCATCGAGCCCAAGATCCGCTATTCGCTTTGATCGAGGCGGGTCCGGTTGGATATCGAAGATGTATCCGGTGAAGTTTCCTGCGTCATTCTTTGTGACCTTGATCTGCACCAAGTCGCCCTCGTCGGTTTTCAAGCCGATCGACGATCCCGGCGTGATCTCGCTGATCTTTCGGCTCCATTCGATCTTGAGGCCGCCACTAGGGGTCCAATGGATTAGTTCACCAATGTCTCGCTCTCGGAACAACAGATGACTCCCTGCCCCCGGCTCATCGCCATGCCGCCATGATACAGCCTCGGCGTTCACGCCATCGCTCGCGTTGGCATCGGCATGAACATCGAGGTTCAGCGCCCTGCTACCGGGGCGCTATTTCTTTGGCGCAAAGGTGCCGACGAATTCATCCTCGGGGAAGCTGAGCATCGTACCGACCTTGAATTTGCCAGAGTAGCCCTGCACCAGCTCGATCACTTTCGCATGGACTCGACGCTTTAGGTCAGACCCCATGGTAACCGACTTCACTTCGAGCGTCCCGTCAACTTTGCCGTGTGTCCGCATCGCAACTCGATCGCCAACTCTGTAGATTGCCTCAGCCATAGGTGGATCCTTTTTTGACGCGCAACTGACGCGCAAGCCCGCCTCTTCTTCATCCGCACGTCCCGCCAGCATACCGAACCGACCTTGAGGCCGCTCCCACCACCATCACCGCCCCCGGCTCATTCGTCATTGCGTTTCGTGAGCCACAGGATTCCAAACACGACCAGGACCAGAACCGCGACAAGGAACACGCCCGCCACGAGTAGCAACATGATTTCAACTAGCCCTGGTAGTGCCATGCCGCCCAGTATACCGAACCGACCGAGGACACGCACGTCTAGTGCCTTAGAGACCGCCTCGATTCGCCGGGGCGGGTTTTTCGTGTCAGGCGTCAACCGTCAGTTACGGACACGGTCCCCAGTTGACGAGCAGGGCGAGCAAGTCCGTGGCGCCGACGACGCCGTTGCCGTCGAAGTCGGCGGGGCAGCCTGGGCACTTCCCCCAATTGACGAGCAACGAGAGCAGGTCGGTCGCCCCGACGATGCCGCTGTTATCGAGGTCCCACGGGCAAGGCGCTGGGATCCACGCAAGGCCATCGTGCGGCGCGAGGCCGGTCAGGAGATCGGTGCGCTGCAGTCCCTTGGCGATGTCGTAGTAGAAAAGGACGCCGCTCCAATCGATCCCCCAGTAGAAGTTGTTGACGGGATCGTAGGTCAGCCCACTATCGTTGACGAACGGACCATCGAACAGCAGCGTGAGGTCGCCCGTCTCGCGATCGATCTCGTACAGGTCGCCGGGGCCGTTGTGCGAGCCGACGAGCTGATCCGTGTCGGCGTTGTAGGTGAGGCCGCCGATGCCAACATCCATCATGGGATTGACGATCATCGCCTCTCCCGTGGCGGGATCGATGGTGACTAGCGCCTGGCCCTGGACGAACTGCGTCCCGTACATCGTGCGGGTGCTGGTGTCCCACGCGATGGCGTCCAGGTCATCGAGACCGGTCGGGCCTACGAGCGTGGCCTCACCAGTCTTGGTGTTCACGGTGTAAAGTGAGGGAGGGTGTAGGCCGTCCGCCATGAACAGTTCGCTGCCCGGTCCGAAAGTCATCCCGCCAAACTGGAATCGAACGCCCAGCGGGCCGACATCGCTGATGATCGGCGCGGCCGGATCACTGATATCGATCTTGACGAGCGTGTCGTCGGTCTCGCGCACGCTGTACATGGTCTGCGCAAACGTCGGCGAGCACGCCACACACACGAATGCGAGTATGGTCAATGTCCTCATCGATCTCCTCCTGGGTTGGACCACGATGCCGAGCGACCGGAGCCGTCGGGTACAGTCGGGTAGCCCCAGCGTCATGGCCCCGCCACCCGGACAGACCTCTAGGGCCTCACCGGTGGCACTTTGGTGAATACAGCAGTTGGCCGAGTTGCGGTGCCATAGTCGGTGAACGACCGCCCACCGTGGCTGCGAGACCAAAGATGGCCCGTCTCTGTATCGACGATATAGACCATGTGGTTCCCGCCCTCACCACCGCTACCACTGGCAGATATTTGGTAGCGAGCACCACCATCATCAGTGCCGCCCATTGATAGAACCACGCACAGTCCAAGCAATGCTCCTATCAGCACGCTTGGCGTATGAAGACGCTTCATAACGAACCTCCAGTCCCCCGGCTCATTTGTCGTTGCGGTTAGTGACTGCGTTCAAGAGCGTCAAGAGCGGCAGCCTTTATCTGTTCCCCGTCGATAGTTTGGGTGGTTCCTGTTGCGGTTGTCGCCTCAATCTTCAGTTCGTCTGGTGAGATCAGTCGAACATCTTCCGCGCTACCCGCTTCCCATCTAATGAAGTGGAACGCCAGGGGTGCGTTGCGCTTCACCTCTCCGCTCCGACTATCCCCGTGTTTCATCGTGACTGTCTGTGCTGGCGGGAAGCAGAACACGACTCGCTCGATATAGATCGAGAATAGGCTTCGATTCACAACTTTGGCTGTCACTTGGAGGTGTCCGTCGCGCGGCTTTATCTCCAGGTCCAGCGCGAAGTTCTCACTGCGATCTTGCTCCCGCTCATCGCGCCGCCGCTTCTCCTTGCGAAAATCCAAGACCCAACGAACTACGGTGATTATCCAGTTCATCACGGTATTACAGCGTCTGCATCATGCTCGTCACGCCGACCTCACCGCCGACGAGTCTAGCCCGCCACCACGATAACCAGCACCACCCACCCCCGGCTCATTCGTCCTTGCGGTTCGTGTGCCGCAACACCGCGAACCCGATGAACCCCGCACCGATTGCCATGGTGACGACACCGCCGATGTAGACGGTTCGCTGGCATACCGCATCGGATCGGTAGTACGAGTAGGCTCTCTGGTGCTGAGCGGCGTACCGAGTCGCACCCCACCCCCCAACCAGCAACGCCGCCCCGATCCCCAGCATGAGTCGTCTGCGGATCATCGACATGCCGCCATGATACAGACTCGGCGACCGCCAGTGGCGGTAGTTTCCTAATTTGAGATCAAGTCCCCCGGTAGAATTGCTCATCGCCGAGATCACGTCTCAGTCTCCGCTCAGCCTGATAGAGAATTTCCTTTTGTGACTCGTCAGGCAGCTCGTCCGTCTCCATAAGCTGATCAATCAGTGTGATCGTTGCATCATCAAGATGCTTGCGATGGTTATTCAATTTAGCAATCAGTACCTCGATTACAATATTCATGCCCATTGCCGTGATCCTTTATGTTCCCCTACGAGTCCGGTATCCGTGTCCGCAGTACACAACGAGGGTGTGCCTTACTTCGGACACGGCCCCCAGTTTACGAGGAGGGCGAGGAGGTCGGAGGCGCCGACGATCCCGTTGATATCCAGATCAGCTAGACAGCATCCCTTTGCGCATGGACCCCAACTAACCAGGAGCCCGAGTAGATCGGCTGCGCCTACAACATCATCCCCGTTCAGATCGGCAAAGGTGACTTGGTCAACTGGATCGAACTGATACTCGTACG